>JASHOE010000283.1 GCA_030041275.1 Streptosporangiaceae bacterium | reverse complement strand
CGCCCCGCACAGCAGGCCCCGACCGCACCGCAGCCACCCCCCGACCGGCCCGCGAGCGCAGCCGCGCCCGCCAGCCCCCCAGCAGGAGGGCCGCAGCGCGGCAGGATGTCGCGTCGCGCGTTGAAAAACTGGCGAGTCCGGTCCCGGCTGCTGCTGCTGATCACCATCCCGACGCTCACCGCTCTTGTGCTCGGTGGTACGTACATCGCGTCGTCGGTGCAGAATGCGCTCGTTGACCAGCGGGTCGAGACGCTCTCTCACCTCAGCTCTGACGTCACGGGCCTGGCGGCCCACCTCGAGGACGAGCGTGACCAGGCGATGGAGTACATCGGCCTGGGCCAAGCGGGCCGGCAGGGCTCGCTCGACCACAACAGCCAGGATGGGGCGCCGGAGAACCTGACGCTGGTCAAGCAGGAGCAGAACCTGACGACCCCGTGGGTGCGCAGGGTCCTCACTGACAGCGCCGCCGTCGGCGCCGGCTACCCGGCCCAGGTGGCGCAGGAAGCCGCGAACATTAGCGACATCCTGAAGTTGCTCGCCCCGCTGCGGACCTCTGCGACCGGGACCCAACTGCCCGCTGTCGACGTCATGACGAGCTACACGACCATGATCGATGGCTTGCTATCCATCGACAACAACATCGCCGGCGACAGTGGCGACCCGGAGCTGACCAGTGACGTCCGGTCGCTCAACCTCATTTCGCTCATCGGCGAGGAAGCATCAGAGCAGCGCGGACTGCTGGCCTACGCGTTCGCGCAGGATGGGAAGTTCAATCCCACTGTGCTGGCGGACCTGCAGACGGCACTGGCCGAGCAGAACGCCAACGTCGCCGAGTTCAACCGGGTCGCGACAACGCAGCAGGTGGCCTTGTACCAGAACCAGGTGCAGGGCAGCCAGGTCGACTTCGCCAGCAACTACGAGTTGCAGGCGATCACGTTCGGCGCCAACGGCGTGCCGCTGAGCACGTCCGCGACGACGGCAAACGAGTGGTACGGCGCCATGAGCACCGGCACTCTGCTCGGCATCCGGACCGTTGAGCAGGACCTCGTTACCGCGACGGTCAACAGGGCGACCGCGCTGCACGGCAGCGCGATCACCAAGGCGTCCGTCATCGGCGGTGCCGTGCTCGTCGTGCTGCTGCTGGCGCTGCTGCTGACCACGCTCGTCGGCCGAACCATGGTCAGGCCGCTGCGGCGGCTGCGATCGGGCGCGCTGGAGGTCGCAGGCGTCCGCCTGCCCGAGACCGTGCGTCGGATGAGCGAGTCCGATGGCGCCGCCGTGCCGCTGGAGGTGGAGGCGATCGACGTCGAATCCTTCGACGAGATCGGTGAAGTCGCGCGGGCGTTCGACCAGGTTCACCGGGAAGCGCTCCGGCTGGCGTCAAACGAAGCCGCGCTGCGGGGCAACGTCAACGCGATGTTCGTCAACCTGTCGCGGCGCAGTCAGTCACTCGTCGAGCGGCAGATCCGCCTCATCGACGACCTGGAGCAAGGTGAGCAAGACCCGGATCGCCTGGGCAGCTTGTTCCAGATGGACCACCTGGCCACCCGAATGCGGCGTAACTCGGAGAACCTGCTGGTCCTCGCGGGACACGAGGCCACCAGGCGGTGGAACCAGCCCGTCGCCCTGGTCGACGTGCTTCGCGCGGCAGTCTCCGAGATCGAGCAGTACGAGCGGGTGAGGCTGAACGTTCAGCCGGGCATCGCGGTGCGCGGTCACGCCGTCAACGACGTGGTCCACCTGCTCGCTGAGCTTGCCGAGAACGCGACGTCGTTCTCCTCGGCCGAGACGCCGGTCGTGGTCGCAGGTCACCTGCTCTCGAGCGGTGGCGTGCTACTCGACATCACTGATCAAGGTGTCGGCATGGGCGCCGAGGAGATGGCTCACGCCAACTGGCGGCTGGACAATCCGCCGGTCGTCGATGTGGCCGTCTCCCGTCGCATGGGCCTGTTCGTCGTCGCGCGACTGGCGGCCCGGCATGGCATCAGGGTTCGGCTCCGTCCCGCGGCCGCCGGCGGGCTGACTGCCCTCGTCTGGCTGCCGGACGAGGTCATCAGCCATCAGTCCGATGTCGCTCCGCCCGGCACCCGCCGGTTCGAGCTGCCGGGTACCGGGGCTGGCGCGGCACTGGCTGCCGGACGCAACGGCGCCGGTGATGGCAGGCTGTCGGCCGCCGAGCAGGAGATCAACGCCGCGCGTGCGCCGCGGTTTGCAGCGCTGCAGGATGAGTCTGACGAGACTGCTGGCACCCTCGCGTCGGATGACACGGGCCGGGCGCCTGGGCTCGGGATTCGCCGGGTGCCGGGCGCTGGCCCGCATCCTGGCACCGTAGGCCGGGGGAGCCCGGCGGCTACGAACCCGCTGCCGGCCTTCGGATCGCCGGAGGCGGAGGCTGAGCTAGCAGCGGGGGCGCTCGACCGCGGCGAAGCATCCGTCGGCGCGTCCCCCGACGTCAGCGACTATGTCAGCCCGCTACGGCCGGCCCAGGCGGAAGAGGCAGCCGACGGGTTCGAGCCGGCGCCCACGGTGCGGCCAGCCACACTCGGGCCGCCGAGCGTGGTGGGACAGAGCTTCGGTACCCGCCCCAGCGCGGCTGGCAGCTTCGCCGCGCCCAGCTCCACGCCGCTGGACGTCGGCTCGGCGAGCGGCGTGGTGGTTCCCCCGGCCGAGCACGTAACGACGGAAAATCGACTGCCTATCTTCGAGGCCGTCGAGTCGGACTGGTTCCGTCGCGGGCGCGTCGGGGTGCCCGCCGGCGGCGGCCGGGCTGACTCGACCAGCCTGGGCGCGACTTCGGGATCTTGGGCGACCGTGGCGCCCGCGACGGAACCTGACATCACCTGGACAACGTCTGCCGCCGACTCAGGCTGGCAGGCGGCGGCCGCGGCGAGCTCGCCGAGCACCGGCGGGACGACGGACGCGGGCCTGCCCAGGCGCGTACCGCAGGCCAATCTCGTGCCTGGCGCCGCGCCGCCGGAGTCCGTGGCTCCGGTTCCGGCTCGCTCGGCAGCTGTGACCAGGGATCGATTCTCTAGCTTCCAGCGAGGAATCAGGGAAGGCCGCGCGGCCGTTTCGCGTGATGACGAAGGATCCGAAGCGGACGACGGTTCTTGATGAGGTGACACGATCTTGAATAGCCGGTCATGCTTAGTCTGAGAGCGCGGACCCGCCAGCTGGCGGCTCCGCGTGCAGCCACTGTGGCTTTGCGTCTTACAGGACCGGATGCGGGCCGCGAGAGGAAGGTGCGTCTGTGAGTCCGCTTGTGCGTCCGGCCCAGGACCTCAACTGGCTGATCACGAACTTTGTTGAGCGGGTGCCCTCGGTGGCGCACGCCATCGTGGTCTCCGCGGATGGCCTGCCGATGGCGTTCTCGCACGGCTTCCCGGCGGACCGGGTCGATCAGCTCGCGGCGGTGACATCCGGGCTGACGAGCCTCACGCAGGGCGCGGCGCGTGTCTTCGAAGGCGGCGCGGTCACCCAGACGGTCGTTGAAATGCAGCGCGGGCTGCTGATCATCATGGCGATCAGCGATGGCTCGAGCCTCGCGGTGCTGGCTGCGGCCGACTGTGACATGGGTCTTGTCGCTTACGAGATGGCGCTGCTGGTCGAGCGGGTTGGCAGCGCGCTGACGCCCGAGGTCCGGTCAGGCCAGTCGGGCTGGGCTGAGGGCAGCCGATAGTGACAGGAGGCCGCCGTGTTTGGCCGCGGTCGCGATGACTGGGATACGGGCGAACGCCTGTACCCGGCTGATCGTGATGGCTTCGGCGGTCCAGACGGCTTCGCTCCGCCGCCTCGTGATCCGTGGCTGCACGACTCCAACCCCAACCCGCACTCGCTCGGCAACGAGGCCAGCTCGCTGGTCCGGCCGTATGCGGTTACGGGCGGCCGGACCAAGCCTCGCTACCAGCTACAAATTGAAGCCATGGTCGCCGCGTCTCACTATGAGGCCAGGGACCTGTCGGTACTCAGCCCTGAGTGTCAGGCGATTCTCTCGTTTTGTCGCGACTGGCGGTCGGTCGCTGAGATTTCTGCGGTGCTCCATATGCCGCTGGGAGTCGCCAGGGTGCTGATCGCCGACATGGCAATGGAAGGACTGGTCCGGGTACACCAGATCGATCACGCGCAGGGCCGCCCGGACATTAACCTGCTCGAAAGGGTGCTCAGTGGACTTCGGAAGCTCTAGGGTCGCGGTGCCGCGCACCACGGAAAGCGCGATGACGTCGGTGAAGATCGTCGTCGCGGGTGGTTTTGGCGTTGGCAAGACCACCTTCGTGGGGTCAGTCTCCGAGATCACGCCGCTCACCACCGAGGCCGTCATGACCACCGCGAGCGACGGCCTGGACGATCTGAGCCACACCCCTGACAAGACAACGACGACGGTCGCGATGGATTTCGGCCGCGTTACCCTCGATGCGGGCCTCATCCTTTACCTGTTCGGAACGCCCGGCCAGCATCGTTTCTGGTTCATGTGGGATGACCTGATCCAGGGGGCCATCGGGGCGGTCGTCTTGGTCGACACGCGCCGGCTCGCGGATTCGTTCCCTGCCGTCGATTACTTCGAGTCCGCGGGTCTTCCTTTCATTGTCGCAGTCAACGGGTTCAATGGCTATTTCCCGCATGCGCTGGCCGACGTCCAGGAGGCACTGTCAATAAGCCCGCGGGTGCCGATCATGCAGTGTGACGCGCGCGGTCGTAACTCCACGAAGGCCACCCTGATTGCGCTGGTCGAGCACGCCATGGAGATGCAGCTCAGCGCCAGGTAAATGGCGGCGCACCCAGGGTCGGCGGCGACTCGCGGCCACGGCGCGCTACTGCGGTAGCTTGATCATGCAGGAGTTCCGGGGGCGGTAGCTCAGCCGGTCAGAGCAGCGGACTCATAATCCGCCGGTCGTGGGTTCGAGCCCCACCCGCCCCACTCTTCGAAATTGCTGCTCAAGGCTGTCTGACCTAGGCAGACTCTGGCCATCCGTGATCTTGTTCGTGACGGCCGTGTGCAGCTGAAAGCGGTCTCAGGCCGCCGCATGCGGCTCGCTGTGCCCAATACGTGCCCAAGTTAGCCGTGGCGCAGGGCCTCGCTGATGCGGCGCTTGGCTAGCTCGTCCTGGCCCACGACGCATTTGGCGTAGATCCGCAGCAGCACGTCGACGCTGTGCCCCGCCCACTCCGCGACCTGGGTGGGTAGACGCCGCCGTTCAGCCACGTGGACAGGCAGGCGTGGCGAAGGTCGTAGGGGCGACGCGCCAGGGGAGAGGCTTGCTCGTTCGGCGTGAGTGCCGTCTGGCGGGCTCTGATCCATGCCCTCCTGTAGGTGATGGTCGGCAGCTCGCCCGCGTCCTTCGGCTAGGAGTACAGGAGAGGCAGCGGTCAGGGCGCGGGCGATGTCTTTGCGGTACTTCGCTGGGGCCTGCTTCCACTTCATGTCGGCGAACTGGCAGGCGAACTCGTACCAGGTCGTGTCGGCCTTGCCGCGCTCCCATGCAGTCGGCCGACCGGTGTGCGCGCTGAATGCCTCGCCCTTTCGTGCCGCGGTTATCAGCGCGCTGCGGAAGCTGTCGGCCTGGGCGGCGGTACGGAATCCTTCCTTCCAGAGCCTGTCGCCGACCTTCCAGCGCACCTTGTAGGTAGTGACCCGGCGCCCCCTGTAGACCTCAGTCCGGTACACCCGGGCGTCGTAGCTGATCACGTCGGGCATCAGGCGGCTTCCTCGCGGGCAGAAAGCCAGCGCTGATACTCGGACCGGCGATCCGAAGGCTCCCATTGGGCAATGCAATGCACTTAGGTGCCCGGTTCTTCGCCCGCCACTCGTAGAACGTGCGGCGGCTGACACCGAGGTCAGCACAGACCTCGGCGATAGTGAGCTTGTCGCGTTGCTGGGTGCGGCGGGCGTCATCAGCGGTGATCACGGCGATGACTCCCGGCGTTGGTGCTGGGCCAGTCGTCCAGTGGGGGGCCAGGAAGACCGGCGCAGCTGCTTGTCCATGGTGGTGCTCCTTCCGGGCAGCAGACTGTGCGGCAACACCCGACTCCTCGCTATCCCTAGCTTGCTCAGATCGCCCGAGCTGCTCCGGCCTGATTGCCGGTATGACTCTGGCGCTTTGCATGCATGCGGGCACGCGGGCTTCAGGATCAGGTGCTGGTCATGGCAAATGGGCGAGCGACCTGCGGATGATCTCCGCCTGCTCTGAGCCCTGTGCCTAGTCGCACACCAGAACGGCGTACTTCACGTTGCCAGTGCCTTGGGCGCGAACTGCCCGGCACCTTCGGCGGCGCCACCTCGCCTCCGTTACCAACTGTGCGGCCAAAGTCGCGGCGATGCAAATACCTGCTTGTCGTGTCGAGCGGCCCTCCGTGTCCGCAGCAGTCCGCAGGCGACCAGCAGCGTCTGTCAATGACAGCCGTCAGCGAGAATGCGGCTCTGAATCAAGCCGCCGAGCGCCGCGCACATTCGGACAGTCCCGCATGCTTGATGGCATGGCAAGGCCAAAGCGCCGAGCTCGTCAGCGAATCCAGCAGGCGGGACGATCCACTCAGGCGGAGCGCGACCCTGTAGCGGCGGTGAGCGCCGCTGTACCGGTTTCCCAGCGGTCGGTGGAAGAGATGCTGGAGCGGCTCAAACGAGGTCGGTCTGCAAGAGACGAAGCGGAGGCCAAGCTCGATGCACTCGTTGACCGCGCCGTCGACCTTGGCATCGGCTGGCCCGAGATCGCCGCGCAGCTTGGTGTCAGCAGGCAGGCCGCACGGCAGCGGTACCGGCGTCGCCACGGTTCCAGGTAGCGCACATCAGCCTTCGCTCAGTCGGAACGGCCCCGCATTGGTCGCAGACTTCGATTTCGGCCTGCGCATCTTGACCATGGCAACCGGGTGACTCAAGGACACTAGATCCCGTGAAGCTTGGTGTAGTGCTCATGTACGGGTCGGCCGGCCTGACGCCGCCCGAACTGGGGCGAGCCATCGAAGAGCGAGGGTTTGATTCGCTCTTCTGTGCCGAGCACACGCACATACCGGTCGCCAGCACGCGGACCGACGGCAGGCCTGTGCGGCCCTACGCCGACACCTTCGACCCGTTCGTCGCGCTTGCTGCCGCGGCAGCGGTCACCAGCAGAATCAAGCTGGGTACCGCCGTGTGCTTGGTGACCGAGCGCGACCCCATCACGCTCGCTAAGGAGGTGGCGAGCCTGGACAGGCTGTCCGGCGGGCGGTTTCTCTTCGGTGTCGGCGCAGGCTGGAACCGCGAAGAAATGGCCAACCATGGCACTGACCCGCGTACCCGGATGGCGCTGCTAGCCGACCGGGTCCGGGCCATGCGCGCGATCTGGACCGCCGATGAAGCCGAGTACCACGGCAAGTCCGTCGACTTCGGCCCTTTGTGGTCATGGCCAAAGCCGGTGCAGCAACCGCATCCGCCGGTGCTGGTGGGCGGCAATGGACCGGGCACAGAGGACCGCGTGCTTAACTTCGGCGACGAGTGGCTGCCTCAGAGCGGACCTCTGGCGGACATGGCCGAGTTCAGGCGTCGCGTGACGGAGTTGCGGCAGCGCGCCGAGAACGCTGGCCGCGGTCCGATTCCGGTAACCGTGTTCGGCGTGCCACCAGACCAGGCCCTGCTCTCGGAATTCGCTGACGCGGGCGCCGACCGGTGTCTGCTTGCGCTCGCGCACCTGAATGCGTCGCAGACCCTGGCCGCGCTGGACGACTGGGCCAGGCTAATCCGCACGTGAGCCGTCACGATCGGGCTGGGCTAGACAGCGTATTTGTGAGCCGACAACACGAGTTGTCAGCGTCGACTATCCGCATCGATACGCTACTCAGCCCCCTGACCAGCGAAGACGCCGTCATCCGGGCCCTGACAACATCTGTTGTCAGATCTGTGACAATTATCTTTACGTCTTCAAGGGCGCCGCGCGTAAGCGCAGACCACCCGTAACATCATGCGCTATGGGCAAAGTGACGAGCGAGCGCCATCGGCCGCTCGCCGCAGTGGCCTCAACGAACTTGGCAGCAGCTGGCAGCGCCCGCCTTTGCGCCTGGCGGCGCACGGCGAGCTGTCGCCGTGCCTCCGGCGGCGGGCAGGGACGCCGCTTATTCGCAGTCGTCACTTGCCTCATCGCACCGTGGGGGATCGTCCGTCCTCCCGGCGCTCCAGTGTTGAGCCGGGCAAGATCACAGTCAAGGGCGCTCGCCGCGCTCCCGTCACTGCGTGATGGCGCTGCGCGCCACCCTGGACTGCGATCTTCCCCGGTTCAGTTCGGCGCCTATCGGAAGGACGGCCAGGAGCGAGCACGCCGCAGCGGCTCCCGTCGAGCAGCACGGATATCGGTTCGACTCGGGCGCGAGCGGCGTGGACGAGCAGTCCGCCTGCCCTCGGACCCGCAATCCAGACCGAGGGCAGGCGCTTCGGCGCATCGGCCCAACAACAGGAAGTGACGGCCGACACCGGCAGGCCTCGGCTACCGGGCGAGCGTGGCGAGCTGGCGCTGCCGAAGCGAGTCCCGCCAGGCGGCTGCGGCGAACAAGCACAACAAGAAAGCCGGGAACAGGTACACCTCGCCTTGCCACGAGGTCGCAGCGGCCAGATCGCTGTTCAGGCGCACCAGCAGCGGGACATCGAGCCGAAGGACGATTTTGGTATGAATCGCCGGGTAGAAGTAACTGGTGAGGTAGGGCCAGACGGGGACGGCGAATAGGGGCAGCAGCCAGCGGCCCAGGGACGACGACAGGCTCATGGTAGCGGCGATGATGACTACGACGGGCACGGCCAGCGGATACCAGGCGATGGTGATCGCGGCGGCGGCGATAACGGTGAGCGCAGCGCCCCTCCAGGTCAGCAGCGCCAGTCCTCGGCGCGGGCCCGGGGAGGCGGTCACCGCGACAAGCTGAACCGCGACAGCCAGTAGCTCGTAGGGGCTGCCTTGCGAGTACTCGGACCTGAATTCTGCCCAGCCTGTCCAGCCCGCCAGGAGTGCCATGCCGACCAGCACGGCCGCGACGGCCAGCGCGGCGCGGCGGTGATGGCGTAGCAGGGCCATGCCGACCAGGGCCAGCGGCACGGTGAGCTGGGCTACCAAACCCAGCACGGCAGCTGGCTCGGGAAGATAGGCGAAGTGGTGGAAGTACCAGGCAGCTTGCACCGCTGTGGTCGTCAGCACGAAGAGCGGCAGCAGCACGCTCACCACGGCCAGCGCATCCCGCCAGGAAGGCTCACCGCTGTCGCGAGTGGGCTGGCACCGGACCCGCACACCGCCCGCGATCAGGTTGGCGGCGTCAGCGAGCGCGGGCCGGCACCTGCCCGCAGGAGCGGCGGCCATGAGCACCGCGATCATCTCCTGCTCGTGGGCGCGCCGCCAGGCGGCCGGGTAGCAGACCAGCAGCCGCCGGTAGCCGCGCTCCAGCCCTGGCCGCCCCGGCTCCGGCTCCTCCGCCGGAGGAAGATCAGCCAGTACCGCGCGCAGGTCGCCCAGCGTCCTGGCCCCCAGGACCGTTGCGACCCGCTCCTCCAGTTCCCCGCTCTCAAGCCGACCAGCCGCGTAGTGGTTGCGCAGCGCCGCCGCGGCGGCGTCCCGGTCGGCGTCCGATGCCCGCACGCGATCATCCATCCTCGTTCCTGCCTTTTCCCTCGTGCTTCTTCTCGCGCTCGCTACTGCGCCTGGCCGAGCAGCTTCAGCCGCCGAGCCGCCACCGCCGTCGTGGCGCGCATCCGGTCGACTTCCTCCTGCAGCCGCAGCGCCCCGTCGGGAGTCAGCCGGTAGTAACGCCGCAGCCGGGCATCGACGATCTCTTCCCGATCCAGGCATACCAGCCCGTCGGCATCCAGCCGGTTCAGCGCCGCGTACAGCGTTCCGGCCCGCAGCCGGACCCGCCCTGCCGAGATCTGCGCGACATCGGTCATGATCCCGTAGCCATGCTGCGGCCCGGCCGCCAGCGCCGTCAGGATCAGGAAAGTCGGCTCACGCAGCGGCCACTCAGTCATGCACAAGGTATATACCTTGTATCGATATATAGCAAGCAGTGGGTCCGGCAGCGCCGACGGCCGGGGAGCCAGGCGCAGGCCGGAAGCCGCCCGGGACAACAGTCCTGCGTGCGGTCGGGGCAAGATGTGCAACCCGCGCGAGAACCACGTCACGCACATTTCAGTTGTCAAGCTCCTGATGAACTATGGCGTGATCTGTCCCCGCTGGTCGCGACACGCGTGCAGCAGGCAAGTACAGCAACTCTCCCAGCCACGACCGGCTCCCGGTGCCTGGCACCCGCGCTGCGACCTGCCATAACGGCCTGCAGCGACCCTGCCGCCGAGAGTTCGCATCGAGGCGCTCAGGCCAAGTCCCCCCGGCTCTACCTCTTGCTGGCGTCGGTCAGGATGGTCGGCTCGCTCCATTTGTTTGGTGCGCAGGCGAATCTGCCGTCTGCCGTGAGGGGTCACGCCGCTACATGAGGATGCGCTTTAGCTTGCTCGTACAGCGCTCAGGTGCAAGATCGATGCCGCCGGGCCACACGACTGCCGGCCTCTGGGTCAGCCACCGCCTGGGCGAACTACTCCGGGTCGTTCAGTGGCTCGAGCGCTCCGGTCCATCGTTCCGACGAGAAGTCCACGTCCCCGACCGTCCCGTCACTGAATAGCAGCCGAAGCACCCGGTCAGCGTTCATTGGCGGCGACAATCCGGAGGCCGTCATACTCCGCAAAGTCCTCGAAGTCCTTCAAGTTGAAGGTGGCTAGCGGCAGGTTCCGGACCAGGCAGCAAGCTGCGATCCAGGTGTCATTGACCGGGCGAGCACGCCCGCGGCGCTCGGCGCGCGCCTGCAGTTCACCCCAGCGCACAGCCACGCGATCTGAGTAGGGAAGCAGGAGCACGTGCTGCCGCCAATCGGCGAAACTCGGCGAGCTTGTGCGGTCCCCAACTTCGCAGCACCGTCCACTTGGTCAGCTCGCCGAGCGTCACGAATGAGATGCACCACGTCTCACCGGTAAGTCGCGCTCTCAGTGGATCCGCCAGACGGCCGCGAATGCTCGCGGACGCGACGTCGGTGTCTAAGACGACAAGGCTCATGCCAGACCCGAGCGCCGAGAAGCGTACAGGTCGGCGAGGAACCCCTCCCATTCCTCATCGATGTCGAACAGGTCAGGCCGGGCCATCTCATCGACCGACTCGACGGGCCGTATACCTTGCTGGCGGGCTAGCTCTTCCGTCGAGACCTCATCATCGGGGGACTGCTCGGACGCCAACTCAGGGTGCTCAGACGTCATGATCACTCCCTCCCCCACTCGTCAATCCTAATGAGTCATGAGTCGGTCATTGCGGCAGACTCGGGTTCGGTAGCCGCCGGCGGGTGAGCACTGGTGCTTCCCGGGCTGTGCAGGAAAGCCCTGGTGAGAGATCGTGCCCCTGCCGGTGGCCGGGAGAGTGGATCGCTGCTGGGATGTCGTGCCCGCCGGTTGCTGGCGTGAGCACTGGTTCATTAGGTCGCT
>JASHOE010000282.1 GCA_030041275.1 Streptosporangiaceae bacterium | reverse complement strand
CTCAGCGGGACGCTGGTCCATCTCAATCACCGCGACGTGACCCTGACCTGCTTCTCGCGCGCGCCCATCGACCGGCTCCTGTCCTACAAACAACGGATGGGCTGGCAGTTCCCCTATGTGTCGACGAACGCCACCGACTTCCCGTTCGACTTCGGGCTGGCGATGACCGAGCAGCAGACGCAGCAGATCCCCGAGGTGAAGGCGCTGATCGACGATCCACCTGCGGAGCTTCGGGAGTGGTCCGAGCAGGTCGGAGCCGACGTCAGCCAGGGTCTGCTTGAGGTCCCCGGCTGGATCGCCTTCGCTCGCGAGAACGGCACGATCTACCACACGTACACGGTCACCGCGCCAGACCCGTTCGTCACGCCCTATCACGCAGCCCTGCTCGAGCGGACCCCGATGGAGGGCCCCAGTTTGGCTCGGCTCTGGCGCAAGGACGAATACCCAGACTGACCCGCGTCTCTGGCGGAGATTGGCGTCGGCCCGCGGCCGCCGTCACGGCCGCGTCACAGCGGTCGTTCTACGGTGCCCTGTGTGCGGCTCACCCGTCGTCGCGTGATCGCGACTGCCATGACGCTGATCGAGGCCGAAGGTGCGCAGGCGGCATCGATGCCGCGACTGGCGACCGAGCTCGGTTGCGGCCTCGTGGCCCTCTACAGTCACGTTCCGTCGACGCACGCGCTGCTCGACGGCGTAGCCGACGCTGTCGTGGCCGCGATCGACGTGACCGAGGCGCCGAGCGTCGGCTGGGCGGACCGGCTGCGCGCGCAGGCGTACGCCGCGCGGCGGGCGACGGCGGCACACCCGCGGTGCACCATCGCGGTGGCGGGCCGCGGGCCGGCCACCGCCGCTTCGCTGCGGCCTGCCGAGCTGGCGCTCGCCACGCTGCACGCCGCCGGAATCGGCGGACCGGATGCGCTCCGCATCACGCGGGCACTGGCGGCGTTCCTGGTGGGCTCCCTTGTCCTGGAAGTTGGCGTCGCGCCCGGCCTGCGCAGCGCTGATCCCGACGGGGCCGACAGCACCCGTCCGGTGCTGGCCGCGGCCTCGTTCCCCCATCTCACGGCTCTGGCGGCTGAGTCGGCCGGCACCGGCCCCGACGCCGACGCGGCCACCGACTTCGACTTCGGCCTCGGATTACTGCTCCGCGGCGTGGCGGACCTGGCCAGGCCCGGTGCTGGATAAGGCCCGTGCTGGCTAAGGCGCAGGCTGGCTACGGCCTGGCCGAGGTTGTGAACCAGGTGGCGATGCTGTCTTGCCAGGACTGAAGGTAGGCGGGATATCCGGCGGCGAATTCGGTGAGCCTACGGCTGCCTCGGTCGCTGAGTGCGGTCAGCTGATAGGTGACCTCGACCTCGCTGTGCTGGCCGGCGGCGCGGACCGTGATGGTCACAATGCCGGCCCGATCACCCGGAGTCACCCTGGCATACGAGATGCGCGTGCCCGGCTGCCGGTCGATCACGAGCCAGACGGTGTGCTGGTCGTGGGCACTGGTTTCGAAGACGGTTCCCGGCTCGGTGTCATCCGGGGCCGGACCGGCGAAGCGTGGCAGCCATCCATGCGCCCAATCCTGCTCACCGCGCGGCGTGAACAGACGGAAAGCCTGGGCCGGCGGCAGCGGGACCTGGATCTGGCCGGTGAACCGCCGCTGCGTGCCGGTCATGGCCGCTCCGTGAGCTTGTGTGCGTCCGCGGCCGTCAGGCTGAGGCCGTAGACGGCCTTGAGCTGGTCGATCTTGGCGAGCAGGGGCGGGTCAAACGGCACCTTGCCCTCAAACGCGTGCAAGACGATGCCTTCGACGAGGTCACCGAGTGACAGGTCAAGGTATTCAGCCAGACCCTTGAGGACCTTCAGCGTGTTGCGCTCGATGCGAAGACCGGTCTGCGTTCGCTCGACTGTTACCATGGTAACAAGATAACACGTTGCGGCGGACCGGCGATGACCAGCAGCGCTAGCCGCGCGCAGCGCTGCGGGACGCTAGCCGCGCGCAGCGCCGCGGGACGCTAGCCGTGCGCCACCGCCGGCCACCCCCGCGCCTGCGGCGATCACCAGTACCAGCGCCAGCGGCACCAGCAGCGCCCGGTGCAGGCCGAACGCGCTAGCTAGCCCGCCGATGAGCACCGGGCCGCACAGCAGCCCCGCGTAGCCCGATCCGGCTACCCGGGCGATCCCAAGCGCTGGCCGGGCGTGATCAACATTGCCCGCCGCGGACAGCAGCAGCGGGAACGTGCACGACAGTCCCGCGCCAAACGCGGTGAAGCCGACGATGGCGCCCGCCGGGTCGCTGCTGAGCAGGCCGAGACCCAGCCCAGCCGCCGCGATCAGCCCGCAGCAGCGCATCAAGATCGGGGCCCCGAACCTTGCGTTGAGCCGGTCGCCTGACAGCCGCCCAGCCGCCATCGCGACGCTGAACCCGGCATAGCCGAGCGCGGCCAGCCCGGCCGACGCGCCGAGGTTGTCGTGCAGGTACACGGCGCTCCATCCCTCGGCCGAACCCTCACCGAGTAGCGAACAGGCCGCGAGCAGCGCCATGAGCAGCAGAGCGGGCGTCCACGACCGCAGCCGCGAGCGCACGGCCGGAACCGATGCAGACGGAACCGACACAGCCGGAGCCGACACAGCCGGAGCCGACACAGCCGGAGCCGCGGCCACATCCGACTCGGCTGCGGTGAGACGAGCGGCGGGGGCCGACTCGGCCGCGTTCCCGGCCGAATCCCGCACCAGCCACCGGCCGGCCACGGCGGCGACGCACGCGAGTGGGACGCCCACGCTCGCGAAGTTGACCGTCGGGCCAATCCCCGCCGACGCGAACAGCGCGCCGAGCAACGCGCCGGCGAGCCCCCCGAAGCTGTAGCTGGCGTGGAAAGACGTCATCAGCGGCCGGCCCGCGCGGCGTTCGACGAGCACTGCCTGCGAGTTCATGGCGACGTCCACCATTCCGCCCGCCAGCCCGAAGGCGAACAGCGCCGCCATGAGCGCAGCGAGGCTCGGCGCGAGGCCGAACGCCACCGGCAGCACCGCCGCGCAGGTTCCGCCGATCATGGTCGGCCGCCGGCTGCCGAACCGGTGCACGATCCGGCTGGCGAACAGCACCACGACGACCAGGCCGACCGGGGCGGACAGCAGTGCCAGGCCGAGGACGCCGTCGGTCAGGTGCAGGTTCTGCTTGACCGCCGGGATCCTGGCGAGCCAGACGCCGCTGGCCAGGCCCAGCGCGGCAAAGTAGATGAGCACAGCGATCCGGGCGCGCCGCAGGTCGCGGCGCGCAGGCCAGCTGCGCGGTGGGGTGAGCGTGATGTCAGGCAGGGCTAGACCGCCACCCGCTCGGCGATGTCGTCCCCGATCTCCGCAGCTCCTTGATGGCTTCGGCTACGACCTCAGGAGCGATACCGTCGCTGCCGATCACCGCGCCAGCCCGATGCTTCGTGCAGCCACCACCCGCCCACCTTACTGGCGAGGCGACGACCGAGCCGTCAGTCTCCGTCGAGGTCGACGACCCTGGCCAGGCGCGCGCCGGTGGCGTGCGCGATCTCGCCGAGCAGTTCCAGCGGCACGGCTGAGTCGGCCGACAGCACCAGCATGGCGTCGCCGCCCTGGGCGCGCCTGCAGACCTGCATGCCACCGATGTTGATCTGGTGGCTGCCCAGGATCTGGCCCACCGCACCGACCACGCCGGGCCGGTCGACGTAGCCGAGGAAGATCATGTGCTCGGCCGGCGCGATCTCGGCGTCGAGGCCGTTCACCTCGACGAGCCGCTCCGCCAGCCGGAGGCCGGTGAGCGTGCCGCTGACCGAGACGAGCTCGCCGTCCGGCGCCGTACCCCGGATCGTGAGCAAGTTGCGCCAGTCCTTGCTGATCCGGTCGGCGGTGAGCGTGAGCTCCACTCCGCGCTCCTTGGCCACGAGCGGCGCATTCACGTAGGTGACCGGTTCCTCCGTCACGTCAGCGAACAGCCCCTTCATGGCCGCCAGCTCCAGCACGCTCACGTCGAGGGCAGCGATCTCGCCCTTCGCCTCGACCGCAACGGACGCCGTCGCGCCGCCGGCGAGCGCGGCCAGCACGCGGCCGAGCTTCTCACCCAGTGGCAGCCACGGGCGGAGGTCTTCGGCGACGGCGCCGCCCTGCACGTTGACGGCGTCCGGCACGAACTCGCCGTCGAGGGCGAGCCGGACCGACCTAGCCACCTGCGTACCCGCCTTTTCCTGCGCTTCTGCGGTGCTCGCGCCGAGGTGCGGGGTCGCCACGACGTTGTCGAAGCCAAACAGCGGGCTGTCGGTGCACGGCTCCCTGACGTAGACGTCGATGCCCGCACCGGCGACCCGGCCTTCGCGCAGCGCATCCGCCAGCGCCGCCTCGTCCACGATGCCGCCTCTGGCCGCGTTCACGATCCGCACGGTGGGCTTCACCATCCGCAGCTCCCGGTCGCCGATGAGGCCGACGGTCTCGGCGTTCTTCGGCAGGTGCACGCTGATGAAGTCGGACTCGGCCAGCAGCTCGTCCAGGCCGACCATCCGCACGCCGAGTTGGGTCGAGGTGGCCGACGGTGCGTACGGGTCGTAGGCGATCACGATCATGCCGAACGCCGACAGCCGCTGCGCGACGAGCGCGCCGATCCGGCCGAGCCCGAGAATGCCGACGACCTTCTCCTGCAGTTCGACTCCCGTGTAGGCGGACCGCTTCCACTGGCCGCTCTTCAGTGCGGAGTTCGCCTGGGGCACGTTGCGTGCGAGCGCGAGCAGCAGCGCGACCGCGTGCTCGGCGGCGCTGACGACGTTGCTCGCGGGCGCGTTCACCACCATGACGCCGGCCTTCGTCGCCGCGTCCACGTCCACGTTGTCCAGCCCGACGCCAGCACGTGCGACGACCCGCAGCCGGCGCCCGTGTGCGATGGCCTCCGAGTCGATCTGCGTGGCGCTGCGGACGATCACGGCGTCGACGTCCGCAAGCGCCGGAAGCAGCTTGCTCCGGTCGGCGCCGTCGGTGTAGCGGACCTCGAACGAGGACTCCAGCAAGGCGATCCCAGCCGGGGAGAGCTCCTCAGCGACGAGGACCACGGGTGCAGGCACAATTCCTCCGATGCGGCAGTGTCAGGAGCCCCCCAGTCTAGCCAGGGCGTTTTGTGAACCCCTTCACAAGCCCGGTGCTGGCGCCGGGGAGGACGGCGCGGGGGCCGGATCCGGCAGCGGCGGCGCCGGGGGCGACGACGACGGCGAGGCGGGCGGTTCCGAATCCGGGAACGACGGCGCCACCGGACGCAACGACCCCGGTCCGCGGCCCTCGATGGCGGCCAGCGACTCGATCCGCTGCGCGGTCATCGGGCGAGCCACGAGGAAGCCCTGGCCGAGGCCGCAGCCCATC
Organism: Streptosporangiaceae bacterium; assembly: GCA_030041275.1. Lineage (GTDB taxonomy): Bacteria > Actinomycetota > Actinomycetes > Streptosporangiales > Streptosporangiaceae > JAJYUU01. The sequence goes on along the minus strand of JASHOE010000282.1, from coordinate 53,623 downwards.
GCGCGCAGCAGCTCGAGCTGCTCGGGCCGCTCGATCCCTTCGGCCACGATCTCGATGCCGAGATCATGACCGACCTGGACGACGGTGCGGGTCAGCATCGCCAGCGTCCCGTCGGTGCCGAGTCCCGCCACGAACGAGGGGTCGATCTTGATGATGTCGACGGGCAGCTCGCGCAGGTACGCGAGCGATGCGTAACCGGTGCCAAAGTCGTCGATCGCCAGCCGCACGCCCAGGTGCCGCAGCCGGGCGAGACCGGCCATGATCGGCGGCCCGATCTCGATGAGCACCCGCTCAGTCACCTCGAGCGTCAGCGCGGACCGCGGCAGGCCGCTGTCGTCCAGCGCCGTCAGCACCATCTCCGCGAAATCCGGGGCGCTGACCTGCCGCAGCGAGAAGTTCACCGAGAGGCCCACCAGCCAGCCCGACTCCCGCCAGCTCACGACCTGCCGGCAGGCCTGGGCGAGCACCCAGCCGCCGAGCGGGACGATCAGCCCCGAGTCCTCCGCGATGGCCAGGAAGTCGGCGGGCTCGACCCGCTCGCCGTCGCGCGACCAGCGCACCAGTGCCTCCAGGCTGGCGACGCGTGACGTGGACAGCTCGACGACTGGCTGGTACTCGATGCCCAGGCCTTCTTCGTCGATCGCGGCCCGGAGCGCTGACGTGAGCTCGATCCGGCGGATCACGTCGGCGTGCATGTGCGCGGCGAACACCTCAACCCGCCCGCCGCCAGCGTCCTTTGCCATGGACATGGCCAGGTCGGCGTTGCGCAGCAGGTGCTCGGCCTGGTCGGGGTCGGCGAACGCCACGCCCACGCTCGCGGTTATCGACAGCTGCCGCCCGGCGACGTCGAACGGCTCGGCCGCGATCGCGCTGGCCAGCTGCTCGGCGATGTCGACGACCTCCTGCGAGCTGGCCGCGTCCTCGATCAGCACCGCGAACTCGTCGCCGCCCCAGCGCGCCACCGTGTCGTGCGCCGGGACCAGACCGCGGAGCCGCAGCCCCGCCTGCGCCAGCACCAGGTCGCCCACGCCGTGTCCGACCGAGTCGTTGATCGCGGTGAAGCGGTCCAGGTCGATGAAGATTGCCGCGGTCTGGCCGGACCGCCGCGGCCGCGCCTGCCGCTGCGCGAGCAGGTCCTTGGTGCGGTCTTCGACATAAGACCGATTCGGCAGCCCGGTCAGACCGTCATGGAAGGTGAGCTGCATGACCTGCTGGCGCAGCGCGATCTGATCGCTGATATCTCGGCCGGTGACCAGCAACAGGGCCGGCCCGGCAGCCGAGTATCGCGACACTGTGCCCTGCACGTGCCGCCACGTGCCATCGGCTGAGCGAACCCGACACGCGATCTGGCTCAGTTCCGGGTGGCCACCGCCGCGCGCGGTCGCGGCCGCGCGGAGCACGCCAGCCAGGTCGTCGGGGTGGATCAGGTCCGGCAGCCGGCTTCCGGCGAGTTCGCCCGGCTCGTATCCGTAGTGGGTCACGGCCTGACTCGCGTACCGGATCAGGCCGGCCTCGTCGCACAGCAGCACCACGTCGCTCGTCCGGTCGGCGAGCTGATGGAACTGGCTGCCGACGTGCTCGACCAGCGCGGTTGCCGCGGCGGCCTGGCGGATCAGCACGGCCACGCGCGCGACCACGGCGAGGATCAGCAGCGCCAGAGCGACCAGTGGCAGCGATCCGCTGCGACCCCAGGTAACCAGCGCGAAAATGAAGGTAACGAGGCCGCTGGCACCGGCCGCCGCGATCGCGATCCCGGTGCCGAGTGGCAGGGCCGGGCGCGGCGCGTCGAGCTCGGCGCTCGGCGTGGTCGCCCGAGCGTCGGCACCAGGAGGCAGCAGCCCGATCCAGCCGAGCAGGCATATTGCCGCCAGCCAGGCGAGCTGGGGCCAGGCACCCGGATGCATGCCACTCGCCCTGGCCTGCACGGCAAGGAAGTCTCCCAGCGTGAGGGCGAGCAGCGCGGCGTACAGCGTCAGCCCGCGCCGCCCGGCCCGCGGCGCCAGCCAGAGCGTGCCGCCGAGCACGACGAGATCGGCAGCTGGGTGGATCAGGTCGACAACGAAGAAGCCAGGGCCGACACCCGTCGCGGTGTACGCGCCGCGCAGCACCGCGATCCACCCGATGCCGAAAATGGCGAGCGCGAACAGGCCGCCGTCGGCGAGCCAGCCCGAGTCGGCGAGGCTTGCGGACGGCGTCATCCGCACGAGGGCGACGACCAGCAGCGGCAGGGCCAGCAGAGCCAGCAGGTCGGTGAGCGTGAGCTGGATCATCGCAGGCGTGACGTCGCCGGCGTTGGCTCCCTGGGCGGCGAAGGCGGCGCCGAAGACCACGACGCCGATCGCGAGCCACCGGCTGGCGACATCGCCTTGCCGGTACCGGCGGATCAGCGCCACGGCAGCGAGCGCCGTCAGGAGGATCCCCACGGTCGTCCAGGCGACAGTCGACAGGCTCATGGCAGCCAGGCAGGTGCGCGGGCGGCAAGCACCGGGCGTGCGTGCACCAGACCTCCCGTCGGCTGCGTCCCGTGTCACCCAACCGGAACGTGCGGAGCGCGAGCCAGAACACAGGCAACCGCACGCCAGGCCGGGGAGTCATGCCTGCGGCTCGCCATCGAGCCCTGGCAGCACACGGCGCGCCGGCGGGCGGGCAGCCGCACCAGGCGTTCCGGCGCTCCCGGAGACGCCCGGTGTCTCGCACTTTCAGTGAAGCGGGCACGACTTTACGGCGCGCAGATCACGCTTCGATTGAGGAAGGGCGTACACACGGCGACAACTTCGTGCCGGCTTGCGGCTAACGTCCTGACCTGCGGCTTAGTAATCTCCGGCGATCACGTTCGCGAGCGGCTGCCCGGTCACGTAACGCTCGGCCTGGGCGGCCACGAACCTGTTCGCCATCGCCATCGAGTACGGCGTCGACGCGCCCACGTGGGGGGTGATCAGCACATTCGGCAGCGTCCACAGCGGGTGGCCGGGCGGCAGCGGCTCAGGATCGGTCACGTCCATGGCGGCCAGCAGCCGCCCCGCCGCCAGCTCCGTCACCAGCGCGTCGGTGACGACCAGCACGCCACGCGCGGCGTTGATGAGCAGCGCGCCGTCCTTCATCCGGGCGAGGAACGCCGCGTCGACCATCCCGACGGTCTCCGCCGTAACCGGCGCTAGCAAGATCACCACGTCCGCATCCGGGACCAGACCCGGCAGGTCGGACACCGGGCTGACCCCCGCTCGGGGCGACCTCGCGACCCGGCGGACCTCGACGTCGAAGCCGGCCAGCCGGCGCTCTACCGCCTGGCCGATGGATCCGTACCCCACGATGAGCACGCTCTTGCCGGCCAGTGTGTCGGTGGACTGGTAGCTCCACCGCCCGGCCGCCTGCTCGAGCGCGAAGAAGGGGAACTGACGGAACATCGCCACGGCCGCGCCCACCACCCACTCGGCAGTGCTGGCGTCGTGCACGCCACGCGCGTTGCACAGTACCGCGCCCGCCGGCACCTTCGGCCGTACCCGGTCGAACCCGGCGGTGAGCGTCTGCACAACCCGCAGTCGCGGCATCTTCGTCATCGCGTCGACGGCCGCTGGCGGCGGGAAGAACGGCGGCACGTAGAACTCCACGCTCGCGGCCGAGTCCGGCAGGCTGGGGCCGGCGGGAGCCACCACCTCGACGCGCACTCCGGCAAGCCCCGCCAGCTCCGCTGCCACTGGCTCGGTCGGCACCCAGATCAGCACGGTGCCGGTGCCACCTCCCACGAGCCGACCTCGCTTTCGGGTTCCGTATCCGCAGCGACGGCAGAATAGCGCCCCGGCGCGCGGTCAAGCCGCGGGAACACGCGCTGCGGCGCCGGCAGCCGGCCGCCGAAGTCATCGCACGCGGCCGCGACCCGAGCGGCGAGGTCCGGCAGGAACGGCCAGATCTCCCCCGCGAGCACCTGGCAAGCCGCGACGAGAGCGCCGAGCACCTGATCCAGCCGCTGCCCGGCAGCAGCGTCACCGGCGCGCGCAGCCCGACCGAGATGCCAGGGCTCGGTCGTTTCGACGTACCGGTTGGCCTGCTCGACAATCTCGAAGACCGCGGCCGCGGCGGCACGGAAGTCGAACCTGGCCAGCGCCGCGCGCACGGCGTCGGGCGTGCGCTCGACCGTGTCGGCCAGCGCGGTCGCGTCGGCGGGCCAGTCCTGGCCGATCGCGCGGCAGTCGGCCGCCGCGGCCAGCCAGCGGCTCGTGCCATGCGGACGGCGGCAGGGCCGGACGACCCCGTTCCGGTATGCATGGGCGACCGACGAGATGCGGCTGACAAGGTTGCCAAGCCCGTTCGCGAGGTCCTGATTCGCCCGCGCGATCAGCTTATCGACGGTGAAGTCGGTGTCCCCGACCCGTGGCACCTCGCGCAGCAGCCACCAGCGCAGCGCATCCACACCGTACGACTGAGTCAGCGAGACCGGGTCGCCGCTTTCCTGCTCCGGGCCACGAGCCGACTTGCTGATCTTGCCGCCCCCGAAGGTGAGGTAGTCGTGCACGACGATCTCGGTCGGTAGCGGGGCGCCCGCCGACAGCAGGATCGCGGGCCAGTACACGGCGTGGAACCGGAGCACGCCCTTGCCGACGAGGTGCACCCGCCGGTCGGCCTCGACCCACCAGCGCTGGTAATCGGCGGCCCGCGCGCCGCTCGCCCCGTATCCGAGGGCGGTGATGTAGTTGCCGAGGGCATCCCACCACACGTAGATCACCTGGCTCGGGTCGCCGGGCACGCTGATGCCCCAGCCCCGGGCCCGGTCCACCGACCTGGACACGCTGAAGTCGGTGAGGCCGCCGTCGATGAAGCCGAGCACCTCATTGCGCCGGCTGGCTGGCTCGATCCGCAGCCGTCCAGAGGAAATCTCCGCGCGCAGCCGGTCGGCGTACTTCGACAGCCGGAAGAACCAGTTCTTCTCCGTGATGAGCTGCGGCCGGGTGCCGTGCTCGGGACAGCGGCCACCGACCAGCTCGGCGTCGGTATAGAACTGCTCGCAGCCGACGCAGTACAGCCCTTGATAGTCCCGGCGGTACAGGTCTCCGCTGGCCGCGCACGCGCGCCACAGGTGTTCCACTCCCGGCCGGTGCCGCGCGTCGCTGCTGGTCCGGATGAAGTCGTCGAAGCTGAGGGATAGCTGCTCGCGCAGCCCGGCGAAGATGCTGGCGTTGCGATTGACCAGTTCCCTGGTGGTCAGGCCTTCCTGCGCCGCGGCGAGCACGTTCTTGAGCGAGTTGTCGTCGGTGCCGCTTTGCAGCCTGACCTCGTCGCCGATGCGGCGATGGTGCCGGGCGAGCACGTCGGCCTGGACGAGCTCCAGGGCGTGGCCGACGTGCGGGCGGCCGTTGACGTACGGGATTGTCGTACTCAGATAAAGACGGGTCATCGGAACCTCCTGGTTACATCCCTGGGGGCACCGACCCCGCACATGAATCGAGGCCCCCATGGGGGCCTCGTGCGGACTGTAGTCCTGGCAGCGTCAAGTGGCCCCGGCTAGCGGGGCATCATCTCCTGGCGCGCTGCGGACTGCATGCCTTGGAGTCTACCCGAGCGGGTGCGGCCTAGTCGATCGCCGGTCGAGCGGTGGCGAAGAGGCTTCGAACCAGCGTGCCGTCTATCGACGTCCACAGCCCGGTGACCGCTCCTACGCCGGGCAGCGCCGCGTCGGCTGTCGCCGGGCTGAGCCGCCTGGCAAACGAGATGCGCAGGCCCTGCCGCGGCGCGGCAGGACCAGGCACGGTGTGCACCGTGGCGTCTTCGGTGTCGCTCTGGCTTTGCGCTTGCGCCGCGACGCGGCCCTGGATCAGCTCAGCGAGCTGGGTGAGCAACACAGGGTCGCGTGTTCCGTCGTAGATCCAGCGTGGTCCGAGGACGCCGTGCTCGGCCGTTCCGATCAGGTGCGCGTCGATACCGGGCAGCGGTCCGGCGCGGTACGTCATCGGTACGAGGTAGGCGGCCACCTCGGGCGCGGCGTCATCCCTGACGACCAGGAACTCGATGCCCACCTGGCCGGCCGGGTCGTCCAGCCGGAAGCCGCCGACCCTGGCCAGCGACGGGCCGCTCGGGGGGCCCGCGTACCAGTCCTGGCCGGGCAGCCAGGTGGTGAGCAGCTCCAGCTTGCTCGGCACCAGCGTGGTCTTGTGGATGACGGCCACGGCGTTCCCTCGCTAGGTCAGCCGCTGCAGGATCAGCTCGCGGACGCGCTGGGGATCGGCGCGGCCCTTGGTGGCGGCCATGACCTGTCCCATCAGCGCGCCGACCGCGTTGAGCTTGCCGTCCCTGATCTTGGCGGCGACGTCGGGGCTCGCGGCGATGGCAGCGTCTACCGCTGCGATCAGCGCGCTGTCGTCGCTCACCACCGCCAGGCCGCGCGCCGCGACCACGTCGTCGGGCTGCCCTTCGCCTGCCAGCACGGCGTCGAGTGCCTGCCGGGCTAGCTTGTCGTTGAGCGTGCCGTCCCTGACCAGCGCGCTGACCCTGGCAACCTGCTCCGGCGTGATGGGCAGGTCGGCTAGCTCAACGCCGCGCTTGTTTGCCTCTCTGGCGAGCTCACCCAGCCACCACTTGCTGGCCTCGGCCGGCGACGCCCCGGCGGCGACCGTCTGGTCGACCAGGTCGATCGCGCCCGCGTTGCGCAGCCAGGTCATGTCTGCGTCGGACAGACCCCAGTCCGCCTGCAGCCGCGCCAGGCGCGCCGCGGGCAGTTCGGGGAGGCTCGCGAGGATCTCGTCCACCCAGGATGCGGGCGGAGCGACCGGGACGAGGTCGGGCTCGGGGAAGTACCGGTAGTCCTGCGCCTCCTCCTTGCTCCGGCCAGCCGTCGTCGACCCGGTGTCCTCGTGGAAGTGCCTGGTCTCCTGGACCACCCGCAGCCCCGCGTCCAGCAGGCCGGCCTGTCGTTCGATCTCGAATCGGACAGCCCGCTCGACCGAGCGCAGCGAGTTGACGTTCTTGGTCTCTGTCCTGGTGCCCCACTCGGCGGCTCCGCGCGGCGTGAGCGAGGTGTTGACGTCGCAGCGCAGCGAGCCCTCCTCCATCCGGACGTCCGACACGCGGAGCGCCCGGAGCAGGTCGCGCAGCTGGGTGACGTACGCGCGGGCTACGGTCGGGGCCAGCTCCCCGGTGCCGGCGATGGGCTTGGTCACCACCTCCACCAGCGGGATTCCCGCCCGGTTGTAGTCGACGAGCGAGTACTCGGCGCCGTGGATGCGGCCGGTCGCGCCGCCCACGTGCAGCGACTTGCCGGTGTCCTCCTCGAGATGCACCCGCTCGATGCCGACCCGAACGCTCTGGCCGTCGACGGTGACGTCCAGCCAGCCGTTCGTGCACAGCGGCTCGTCGTACTGCGAGATCTGGAAGTTCTTCGGCATGTCTGGATAGAAGTAGTTCTTCCTGGCGAACCGGCACCAGGCCGCGATCGAGCAGTTCAGCGCCAGCCCGATGCGAATGGTGTACTCGATGGCCGCCCGGTTGGCCACCGGCAGTGAGCCAGGCAGGCCGAGGCAGACCGGGCAGACCGCCGAGTTCGGCGGCAACCCGAACGTGGTCGGACAGCCGCAGAACATCTTCGTCACCGTGCCGAGCTCGACGTGCGTCTCGAGCCCGATCACGGGCTCGTACCTCGATACCGCCTCGTCGTAGGGCACCAGGTGGGCCACTTCGGTCGTCACCTCTATCGTCCCTTCGACTCGCCGAGCGCCGGAGCCTGCGCCAGCAGCGGACCGCCCCAGCGCTGCTCCAGTGCCGCCTCCAGGGCCGCCGCGACCCGGTACGTACGGTCGTCGGCCAGCGCGGGCGCCATCACCTGCAGTCCCACCGGCAGCCCGTCCTCGGGGGCGAGCCCGCACGGCACCGAGATAGCCGCGTTCATGGCCAGGTCCGACGGGATCGTGCAGAGGTCGGCGAGGTACATGGCCATGGGGTCGTCGACCCGTTCCCCGATCGGGAACGCGGTAGTCGGCGTCGTCGGCGACACCAGGACGTCGACCTGGTCGAACGCGGCGTCGAAGTCCCGGCAGATGAGCGTCCGTACCTGCTGTGCCTTGCCGTAGTAGGCGTCGTAGTAGCCGCTGGACAGCGCGTACGTACCGAGCATGATCCGGCGTTTCACCTCGGGGCCGAAGCCCGCCGCCCTGGTCAGCGACATCACTTCGTCGGCGCTGCGGGTGCCGTCGTCACCGACTCGCAGCCCGTATCGCATGGCATCGAACCTGGCCAGGTTGGACGAGGCCTCGCTGGGGGCGATCAGGTAGTAGGCGGGCAGCGCGTAGCGGAAGTGCGGACACGACACCTCGGTGACCTTGGCGCCGAGCGACTCGAGCAGCTCGACCGCCTCGGTGAACTTGGACTGCACACCGCTCTGAAAGCCCTCGCCGCTCAGCTCGCTCACGACGCCGATCCGCAGCCCGGCGACGTCAGCCTGCCTGGCCGCCGCGACCACCGGCGGCACCGGTGCGTTGACCGAGGTGGCGTCGCGCGGATCGTGGCCGGAGAAGGCCTCGTGCAAGAGCGCCGCGTCCAGCACCGTCCGGGCCAGCGGGCCCGGCGTGTCGAGCGACGACGCGAACGCCACCAGGCCGTACCGGGAGGAGCCGCCGTAGGTGGGCTTCATCCCGACGATCCCGCAGACCGCGGCGGGCTGGCGGATCGAGCCGCCGGTGTCGGTGCCGATGCCCAGCGGCGCCTCGTAGCCGGCGACCGCCGCGGACGAGCCGCCAGACGACCCGCCAGGCACCCGGCTGCGATCCCACGGGTTGCGGCTCGTCCCGAACGCCGAGTTCTCGGTTGACGACCCCATGGCGAACTCGTCCATGTTGGTCTTGCCGAGGATGATCACGCCCGCGTCGCGCAGCCGTCGGGTGACGGTGGCGTCATACGGTGGCCGCCAGCCCGCGAGGATCTTCGACCCGCACGTCGTCGGCATGTCCTCGGTCGTCAGCACGTCTTTCAGCGCGAGCGGCACGCCCGCGAGTGGCCCGAGCCGCTCGCCGGCCGCGCGCCTGCGGTCGACTGCCTCCGCAGCTGCCAGCGCTCCGATGCCTGCCACGTGCAGGAACGCGTGCAGCTCCGGCTCGACCGCGACGATTCGGTCCAGGTGCGCCTGGGTCACCTCGACCGCGGATACGTCGCCAGCGGCTACCGCGATGCCGATCTCGGCCGCCGAGAGCCGGGTGAGTTCGGTTGCCTCGCCGCCCATGTCACTCCTCCGCCAGGATCCGGGGAACCCGGAACCTCGACTGCTCGCTCGCGGGCGCGCCGGCGAGCGCTTGCTCCGGCGTTAGCTGCGGGGCTGGCACGTCGTCGCGGTACACGTTGGCGATGCCCGCCGCGTGCGTCATGGGCGGGATGTCACCGGCCGCGACCTCCTGCACCCGCGCCACGGCCACGATGATCTGGTCGAGCTGGCCAGCGAAGTGCTCGAGTTCGGCGTCCGTCAGGGCCAGCCTGGACAGCCTGGCCAGGTGGGCTACCTCGTCCCTGGTAATGGCCATGGAGGCCATCCTATGGGGGTGGCGCTCGCGCGCCGTCAGCGAACGGGTTCCGGGTTGACGGGCTCCGCGCGGACGCTGTGCTCACTCAGCCACGCTGTCGCCGAGACCACGTTCATCGGCTTGGCGAAGTGGAAGCCCTGGCCCGCCACGCAGCCCATCGCCATCAGCGAGTCGGCCACCGCGGCCGACTCGACACCCTCCGCCACCGACATGATGCCGAGCGCGGCGGCGAGGTCGAGGATCGACTTCACCACCACTTCGTCGTCGGGTGACTCGAGCATCCGGCCGATGAACGAGGAGTCAACCTTGATCTCGCCGAACGGCAGCCGCTTCAGCCGCAGCAGTGACGAGTACCCAGTGCCGAAGTCGTCCAGGCTCAGGCCGACCCCGATGTCGGCCAGCGCCTCGGCGGTGGCCACCGCGTGCGCCGGCTCGCTCGTCAGCACGCGCTCGTCGATCTCCAGCAGCAGCGCGTCCGCTGGCACCCGGTTCCGGCTGAGGCTCTGGTCGACGATCTCCGCCAGCCGGGTGTCGAGCAAGTCCCGGCCGGACACGTTGAGCGACACCTGGACCGGGAGGCCGAGCTGGCGCCAGCGTGCAGCCTGCGCGACGCTCGTCTCGATCACGAACGCCGTGACCTCGCGCATGAGATAGGACTGCTGCACGATCGGGATGAAGTCCGGTGGCTTCAGCACGCCGCGATCCGGGTGCCGCCACCGCACCAGGGCTTCGACGCCAGCCGTACGCCGGTCGGCCAGGAACACCTTGGGCTGGTAGTGCAGCTCGAGCTCGCCACGATCCAGGCCGCGGCGCATCTCGCCGAACAGGGCGAGCCTGGCCGGGGAGTTCCGGTCCAGGTCGGCGACGTACCGCTCGACCCCGCTGCGCCGTTGTTTGGCCAGATACATGGCCAGGTCCGCGTGCTGGACCAGCGTCTCGTCGGCGGTCGCGTCATCCGGGAACATCGCGATGCCGATGCTCACCTCGATGACGAACGACATCCCTTCCAGCCGGATCGGCTCGGCCACCGCCGCCCGTAGCCGGGCGGCGACCTCACGTGGGGCGGATGCGTCCTTCACCGCGGGCAGCAGCACCGCGAACTCGTCCCCGCCCAGCCTCGCGACCAGATCGCCGGGCCGGACGCTGTGCGTGAGCCGGTGCGCGACAAGCCGCAGCAGCCGGTCTCCGACGGCGTGCCCGAGCGTGTCGTTCACCTCTTTGAGCCCACGGTCCAGGTCCAGCAGCAGGAATCCCACCGTGGCGCCCGAGCTGGCGGCCTGCTCGAGGGTCTTCGCCAGGCTGCGCATGAGCAGCGCCCGGTTCGCCAGCCCGGTCAGCTCGTCGTGATGCGCCTGGTGCTCACGCTGCACCGAGATCGCGGCGGCGACGTGGAAGGCGATCAACGGCACCGCGAACAGCAGCAGCAGGAACGTCGCGCGGGTCGTGATGACGACGGCCACCAGCGGGGCGACCGAGAACAGTACGGCGTTGGTCATGGCCTGATAGGGCAGCCGGTTACGCAGCGTCTGGAGGACCGGCTTCCTGGTGTGCACCGCGATGGCGACGCTGATCAGCACGAAGTACACCGCGAAGTACGTCAGGGCGGCCAGCACGATCCGCCAGACGTCGTACCCCTCGGGAACCCACTGGATCAGCTCCGGCCGCACCAGATGATCATGATTCTTGAGCGGCTCTCGGTGGATGGCCAGGGCGTGCAGCACCCACCCCGCCGCAAACATCGCCAGCGCCACGACCGCCGCGTTGAACGCGACGCGGTGCGGCGACCGGCGCTTGCCGAACAAGACCAGCGTCGCGGAGATCGCCGCCAGCACCACGCCGACCGGCAGCCCCCAGGCGATCAAGGCGGCGAAGCTGAACGCGATGGACGCCCGGGGAGCGTCCGTGCTGGCGCGACCGGGGGTCACCACCGGTCGAATGTCCCCGATGACCACGAGCGCGACCAGCACCCAGGGCAGCGGATGGACGGCCAGCGGCCTCAGGTCCATCAGCATGATCGCGGCCAGCACGAAGGCGATGGCACCGGCCAACGTGACCAGCGTCATATACGTCCACAGCGGGGAGCCGACGCGCGGGCCGATGTTTCTGGTATCGGTCGGGTCTGTCATGACTCCTCATCGGCCAAGCATCGCGCAGTGTGTAGCGCTCGCCGCTGTCTGTTAATGCTACGGCCAAAAACGTACTTCCCGAAGCCAATTGCATACTATCCGTTACAACTTGTGATCCGGAGTAACGACACGCATGCCCCCGCGCCCCGGCCGCATGCTCCCACCGCGCCCCCCGGAGGCATGCGCCCTCCGAGCCCCCGGACGCATGCACCCTCCGCGCCCTGGGCGAGGGATCGCGGTCGGCTCGGTCAGCTGCCTTGGCTCGGGGCGAGTACGGCGTCAGGCCCCTGCGCCAGCAGAGCCGCCAGTCGCTGCTCATCCAGCACCGGCACCCCGAGCGACTCCGCCCTGTCCAGCTTCGAGCCCGGGTTCTGCCCGGCGACGACGAAGCTGGTCTTCTTCGACACCGAACCGGAGACCTTGCCCCCCTGGGCCTGGATCGCCTCGGCAGCTTCCTCTCGCGTCTGGCCTTCCAGGGTCCCGGTCAGCACGAAGGTCAGGCCGGACAGCGGACCGGCCGGCGGGCCAGTCGCCGCGGCTCCCCCGGCAGGCCGGACGAACCCCTCGGTGGCCAGGTCGACCCCCGCCGCGCGCCACTTCGCCACGATCGCGCCGTGCCAGTCGACCTGGAACCAGTCCCGGATCGACCTCGCGATCGTCGGGCCGACGTCCTCGACGCTGACCAGTTCGCCGTCGCTCGCCCCGACGATCGCGTCGACGGAGCCGAACGCCGCCGCCAGCGCCCTCGCGGCGGTGGGGCCGACGTGCCGGATGGACAGCGCGACCAGCATCCGCCAGAGCGGCCGGTGCCTTGCGTCCTCGAGGTTGACCAGGAGCCGGGTGGCGTTCGCGGTCAGGTTCCCTGCCTTGGTCACGAAGAACGGAACCCCGGCGAGCTGCTCCGCTGTCAGGCCGAACAGGTCGCCCTCGTCGGTGACCAGCCCCGAGTCCAGCAGCGCGACCGCAGCCTCATAGCCGAGCACCTCGATGTCCAGCGCGCCCCGCCCGGCGAGATGAAACAGCCGCTCTCGCAGCTGGGCCGGGCAGGACCGCGCGTTGGGACAGCGCCAGTCGACGCCGCCGTCCTCGCGCGCCAACGGCGTGCCGCAGGCCGGACACGCCGACGGGAACTCAAACTCCCGCTCGTCGCCGGTCCGCAGATCGATGACGGGAGCCACGACCTCGGGGATCACGTCACCGGCCTTGCGCAGCACCACCATGTCACCGATCAGCACGCCCTTGCGCTTGATCTCGTCGGCGTTGTGCAAGGTGGCGTTCTCCACCGTGGAACCGCTGACCTTGACCGGTTCCATCACCGCGAACGGGGTGACGCGGCCCGTCCGTCCCACGTTGACCCTGATGTCGAGCAGCCGGGTGTTGACCTCCTCCGGCGGGTACTTGTAGGCGATGGCCCAGCGCGGCGCCCTGCTGGTCGAGCCGAGTATCCGCTGCACGTCGACGTTGTCGATCTTGACGACCACTCCGTCGATCTCATACGGCGGATCGTGCCGGTGCTCGGCGTAGTACGCGATGTACCGGCGCACACCGTCGATGTCGGGCACGACCTCGGTGCGGTCGCTGACCGGGAGACCCCACGCGCGCAGCCGCTCGTACCAGTCGGACTGGCTGGCCGGCAGGTCATCGAGCCCATCGGCCAGGCCGATGCCGTGCACGATCATGTTGAGCGCCCGGCTCGCGGTGATGCGCGGATCCTTCTGCCGCAGCGACCCCGCGGCGGAGTTGCGCGGGTTCGCGAACGCCTGCTTGCCCGCCGCCGTCAGCTTCTCGTTGAGCGCCTCGAACGCGGCGATCGGGAGAAACACCTCGCCGCGGACCTCCATGACGTCGGGCCAGCCAGACCCGGACAGCCGATTCGGGATCGCAGCGATGGTCTTGACGTTGGGGGTCACGTCCTCGCCGGTGCGACCATCGCCCCTGGTGGCCGCCCGCTGTAGGCGACCCTTGCGATACACCAGCGCGACCGCGAGCCCGTCGATCTTGAGCTCGCAGAGGTAGGGGCCCGAGCCGCCGAGCCGCTCGGCCCGGCTCACCCAGCCGTCCAGGCCCTCGCCCGAGAACACGTTGTCCAGGCTCTCCATCGGCCGCAGGTGCTGCACCGGGGTGAACTCCGTGGAGATCATGCCGCCGACGCGCTGACTCGGCGAGTCCGGCGTGCGCAGCTCGGGGATCTGCTCCTCGATGCTCTGCAGCTCGCGCATCTTGGTGTCGTAGTCGATGTCGGAGATCAGCGGGGCGTCGAGCACGAAGTAGCGGTACTGGGCCTCAAGCAGCTCGGCGGCCAGCTCCGCGTGGCGTTCCCTCGGGTCTTGCTGCGTCATGCGTGCTCCTCGATCATCTCCGCCGCCACCCGCGCCGCCTCCCGGCAGTGCGCCAGCGCGGCGGTCGCCGCGGCCGGCGAGACCCTGCCCAGCCCGCAGGCCGGCGTGATCACGACCTGTGCGGCCAGCAGGTCCGTGGCGAGCCCGGTCCGGCGCCACATCGACACGACCGCCTCGGCGGTCTGCCGGGGCGCGAGCGACTGCGGCCCGGTGTCGAGCTGCGCGGCGCTCGCCGTGGGCAGCGCCCCCACCAGCAGGCCAAGCCCGGCTTCAGCCAGCTCGGCGACGCGATCGGTCTCCCGCACCGGGAGCAGGTCGAGATCAAAGCTGACGGCGGTCGCGCCGGCGGCCATTATTTCTCCGAATGCTGCTGCCGCGCGGCCGCAGCAGTGCACGACGGTCGCGGCCGACGGCGCCGCCAGCACTGTGGCGAGCCGCTGGGTGACCACGACGCGGTCGACGGCCGCCACGGTAGTCAGACCGCTCGCGGTCGGCACCCGTCCGGCCAGTGCCGCGGGCAGCGCCGGCTCATCGAGCTGCACGAGCATGGTCGCGCCGGGGATCCGCTTGCGCACGTCGGCCGTGTGCGCGGCGAGCCCCTCCGCCAGCGAGGCGGCCAGGTCGGCTACCGCGCCGAGGTCGGACAGGGCCGGGTTCGCGGAGTGGCTGAGTTCCAGCGTGGCCGCCAGCGTCCATGGCCCGCACACCTGGATCTTGACCGGACCGGTGTACCCGCTCGCCGTCTCCTCGAGCGTGTCCAGGTCCCGCGACCAGAAGCCGGCCGCCCTGGTCAGGTCGCGGCCCGGCCGATCGGTCAGCTTCCAGCCGGCCGGCGTCACCTGAACCGGCAGGTCGACCAGCAGCGCAGCGGTCCGGCCGGTCAGGTCTGCACCCGGCCCGCGATCTGGCAGTTCTGGCAGGTAGGGCAAGTCAGGCAGCTCGCCAAACACGACCCGGCATGCCTCGGCCGGATCGGTCCCCGGCATGGACCCGATGCCGGTGGCGGTCCCGGCTGACCACGGGAATCGCTGTTCGGCCACGGTTGGAAGCCTAGTGCCGACCCCCGACACGCGGCCTGCGACGCCGGTCAGGCCGCAGAACGGATCGTCCCGGTGATCGTTGCCGAGCCGAGGACGGCGTCGCCGTCGTAGAACACCGCCGCCTGGCCGGGCGCGACACCCCTGGCTGGCGTGCGCAGGCTGACCCGCACTCCGTCGGCGGCGGGCGCGCAGACCGCCGGGTACACCTCGCCATGGGCGCGCAGCTGGACCAGGCAGTCCACCGGCTCCGACGGTGGCGCGCAGCCGGACCAGACCGGCCCGGCGGCCTCGATCTCCCGCACGTCCAGGCTCTCGGGTGGGCCCACGGTCACCGTGCCTGACACCGGCTCAATGCTGAGTACGTACCGTGGCCGGCCGTCGGCGGCCGGGCGGTCGATGCGCAGTCCCTTGCGCTGGCCGATCGTGAACGCGTAACTGCCGTCGTGGCTGCCTACGACGGTGCCGTCCGGCGCCACAATCTGGCCAGGAGCGCTGCCGAGCTGCTGCCGCAGGAACGCCCTGGTGTCGCCGTCGGCGATGAAGCAGACGTCGTGACTATCGGGCTTGTCGGCGACGGCGAGGCCACGCTCGGCCGCCTCCGCCCGGACCCGGTCCTTGGTGGTGTCACCCAGCGGGAACATAGCCCGGCTGAGCTGCTCGCTGGTGAGCACGCCGAGCACGTACGACTGATCCTTCGCCGGATCGACGCTGCGCACCAGTCGCCGACGCCCGGTCGAGTCGGGACTAGAAGCAAGGCGCGCATGATGACCGGTGCAGACCGCGTCGAAGCCGAGCGCGACGGCACGATCGAGCACCGCCTCGAACTTGATCTTCTCATTGCAGCGCAGGCACGGGTTGGGCGTATGGCCGCGGGCGTACTCGTCGACGAAGTCCTGCACGACGCTCGCATGAAACTGCTCGGCCATGTCCCACACGTAGAACGGAATGCCGTTCACATCGGCGGCACGCCGGGCGTCGCGGGCGTCCTCGAGCGTGCAGCAACCGCGCGCGCCGGTCCGGTACGAACTCGGATTGCGCGACAGGGCGAGGTGCACGCCCGTGACATCGTGCCCGGCCTCGGCCGCCCGCGCCGCTGCCACAGCCGAGTCGACGCCGCCCGACATGGCGGCGAGCACCCGCAATCTGCTCATGACTGCCAGCTTAGGTCGCTCAGCGAGCGGCGCGCCGGGCGCGCTCGACCACCTCGCCGATCACCGCGCCCAGGGCGTCGACGTCGGACTGCTCGGAGCAATGCCCGAGCGAGAACCGCAGCGAGCCGCGAGCCCGTGACTCGTCCGCGCCCATCGCGAGCAGCACGTGGCTCGGCTGGGCGACTCCCGCGGTGCACGCCGACCCCGTCGAGCACGCGATGCCGCGGGCGTCCAGCAGCATCAGCAGCGCGTCGCCTTCGCAGCCGGGGAAGGAAAAGTGCGCATTTCCCGGCAGCCTGCCCGGCCCAGGGGGCAGCCCGTTGAGGACCGCGTTCGGCACCGCCGCAAACACCTGAGAGATCAGGTCGTCCCGGAGCGCCGCCAGCCGCTTGGCCTCGTCGGACCGGTGCTGTGCGGCCGTCTCGACAGCCACGGCGAACGCCCGGATGGCAGGCACGTCGAGGGTGCCCGACCTGACGTCGCGCTCCTGGCCGCCACCATGCAGCACCGGCACCGGCTGCTCACCTTTGGCGAGCAGCAGCGCGCCTATCCCGACCGGCCCGCCGATCTTGTGCGCGGTGATCGTGAGCGCGGTCGCCCCGGTCTCCGCGAGACTCACCGCAAGCTGGCCCGCGGCCTGCACTGCGTCGCTGTGGAACGGGATCTGGTACTCGGCTGCGATCGCGGCCAGGTCCGCGATCGGCTGCACGGTGCCGACCTCGTTGTTGACCCACATGACGCTGATCATGGCGACGCTGGCTGGATCCAGTTCGATGGCGTCGGCGAGCACATCCGGGCTCAGCACGCCGCTGTGATCGACCGGCAGCCAGCCCGCTTCCGCGCCCTGCTGCTCGGCCAGCCAGTGCACGCTGTCCAGCACGGCGTGATGCTCGACCGTCGAGGCCAGCACCCGCCGTCGGGACGGGTCGGCAGCCCTCCTTGCCCAGTAGAAGCCCTTGACGGCCAGATTGTCCGCCTCGGTCCCGCCGCTGGTGAAGACGACCTCGCTCGGCCGGGCGCCGTAAGTCTCGGCGATCAGCTCCCTGGACTCCTCGACCACCCGGCGGGCCCGCCGACCGGCGTTATGCAGCGACGAGGCGTTGCCCAGCTGCGCGAGTTCCTCGGTCATCGCTGCGACGGCAGCGGGCAGCAGCGGCGTCGTGGCCGCGTGGTCGAGGTAGGACGCCGGGTGACTCCCGGCGGGGCTGGCGTGCGCGGCGGCTCGGTCAGACATGATGCGCCCAGCCTAGTGGCGGTTGGCAGCGGACCGCCGCGGCTGGCCGGGGTCAGCCAGCCTCGCGCTTGCCGATCTCCTCGACTAGTTGGGGCACGACCTTGAACAGATCGCCCACGACGCCAAAGTCGGCGAGCTCGAAGATCGGCGCCTCGGGGTCCTTGTTCACCACCATGATCGTCTTGGACGTCTGCATGCCGGCCCGGTGCTGGATCGCGCCGGAGATGCCGATGGCCATGTAGAGCTGCGGCGATACCGTCTTGCCGGTCTGGCCGACCTGGAACTGATGTGGGTACCAGCCGGCGTCGGTGGCCGCGCGGGACGCACCGACCGCCGCGCCGAGGGAGTCGGCGAGCTGCTCGATGAGCGCGAAGTGCTCGCCCGAGCCGAGCCCGCGACCGCCGGACACGACGATGGACGCCTCAGTGAGCTCGGGCCGGGCGCCTCGCTCGGCGACCACCTTCCCGGTCACCCTGGCGGTCTTGGCCGCGTCGCTGACGGTGAAGGCCACCGGCTCGAGCTCGGCAGCGCCATCGGCAGCCTCCGGCGTCACCGCGTTCGGCCGCACGGCGATGATCGGAGTGCCGGCCCTGACCCTGGACTGCACGGTGATGGCGCCGCCGAAGACTGACTGCTCGCCGACCATGCCGTCAGCCACGCCGGTCACGTCGGTCAGGACACCGGAGCCGGTCTTGATCGCCAGCCGGCCGGCCACCTCCCGGCCCTCCGAGGTGGCCGCCACCAGCACCGCGGCTGGCGACGTCGTCTCGACGAGGTGGGCCAGCAGCTCCGCCTTCGGCGCCACCACGTAGTCGTCATAGTCGCCGCTGTCGGCCACGTAAACCTTGGCGGCGCCGAACTCGGCGAGCCGGGCGCGGCCGCCCTCGGCGCCCCCGCCGGTCCACACGACCGACGGCTCGCCGTGCGCCCGCGCCAGCGTGATCAGCTCGGTGGTGACCTTCTTGACGGTCTCGCCGTCGTGCTCGGCAAGTACCAGGATCTCAGCCATGTGTCTAGGAACCCTTCCGGCCCGGGGTGCTCAGATGAACTTGCGCGAGGCCAGGAACTCGGCGGCCTTGGCGCCGCCGTCGCCCTCGTCCGTCACGATGACGCCGGCCGCTCGCGGCGGCCGGGCTGCGAAGCTGACCACCTCGGTCGTGCTCCCCGGCAAACCCGCCTGGTCGGCCCCGATTCCGAGGTCGGCCAGCGTGAGGGTCTCGACCGGCTTCTTCTTGGCCGCCATGATGCCCTTGAACGACGGGTAGCGTGGCTCGTTGATCTTCTCGACGACACTGACGACGGCCGGCAAACTCGCTTCCACCGTGTCGTAGCCGTAGTCGGCCTGCCGGTGAATCATGATCTTCGACCCGTCGATGTCGACCTTGCTGGCGAACGACATCTGCGGCACGCCGAGCCGCTCGGCCAGCATCGCGGCCAGCGTGCCCATCCGCGCATCGGTCGACTCCGAGCCCAGGATCACCGCGTCGAAGCCGGTCCGGCCCAGCACGCTCGCGAGCACCGCCGAGGTCACCACGCCGTCGGAGCCGCGCAGCGCCGGGTCACTGACATGCACGGCCTTGTCCGCGCCCATCGACAGTGCTTTCCGGATCGCCTCGGCCGCCTTGTCCGGGCCCATCGACACGATCGTCACCTCGCCGCCGTGCTGCTCGGCCAGCCGCAGACCCTCCTCGATCGCGTACTCGTCCAGCTCGTTGATGACGGCGTCGGCCGCATCCCGGTCCAGCGTGCTGTCCTCGGCCCGCAGCTTCCGCTCCGAATACGTATCGGGTACCTGCTTGACCAAGACCACGATGTTCATGAGCTCGCCGACCTTTCTGTCTCACTCGGCCCGTGACCGACGTTGCCGACCGGTCACGCCGGCCATGCGCACTGTACAGCCTGGCCACGTGCCACCAGCGCGCGGCGGGTCGCAAACTCGCCGCCAGCACGCCCGCCACGCTCAGCATATGTTACCCACGAGTAGGTGCTGCTTCCGGGGGAGCACGCGCATGCTGGAGCGAGGGTCAACCGGAACCGAAGCGACGACGATGCCAGGCGTTCTCTGGATCAGGCCCTTGTGGCTCGCGGCCTGGCAGTGCTGGCTCGCCGTGGTCTCGCCGAAGGTGAGCACCGCGCGCGTACCCGACGCCCGAGGCATCACCGCGCTCGCCGCGGCGGCTCGCGCCGAAAGCGTCAGTGCAACTGCCGCTCGGCGGCCTCCACGACGTTGACCAGCAGCATGGCGCGGGTCATCGGGCCGATCCCGCCGGGGACCGGCGCCAGGAACCCTGCGACCTGCGCGACCGCGGGATCCACGTCGCCGACGAGCCCGGCGTCGGTCCTGGTGATGCCCACATCCACCACCGCGGCGCCGGGCTTGACCATGTCGCGGGTCAGCAGCGCCGGGCGGCCCGCCGCCACCACGACGATGTCTGCCGTGCGGGTGTGCGCCGCCAGATCTCTCGTCCCGGTGTGGCACTGGGTCACGGTCGCGTTCTCGGTGCGCCGGGTGAGCACCAGGCCGAGGGCCCGGCCGACAGTGATGCCGCGCCCGATCACCGTCACATCGGCGCCCGCGATCGGCACCTCGTAGCGGCGCAGCAGCTCCACGATGCCCTTCGGAGTGCAGGGCAGCGGGCCCGGCTCGCCGAGCACAAGCTTCCCGAGGTTCGCAGGCTGGAGGCCGTCGGCATCTTTGTCGGGGTCGATCATGCCGAGCACTCGCTGCGCGTCGAGGCCGGGCGGCAGCGGCAGCTGGACGATGTAACCGGTGCAGGCGGGATCGGCGTTGAGTTCAGCGACGATGTCCTCAACCTGCTGCTGCGTGGCGGCCGCGGGCAGGTCCTTCCTGATGCTGCGGATGCCGACCTGAGCGCAGTCCCGGTGCTTGCCGGCCACGTAGGCGTGGCTGCCCGCGTCGTCGCCCACCAGCACCGTGCCAAGGCCGGGCGTGATGCCGGCGGCCGTCAGCTTCGCCACCCGCTGGGCCAGATCCGCCTTGATCGAAGCGGCCGTCGCCTTGCCGTCGAGAATCGTCGCAGTCATCGTGATCATTGTTGCCGACGCGCGGAGTCCCGTCCTTGTCGGGGACACCAAGCGACCACGTTCCCAGCTGGTTTTCCGCTCAGGGCGGGATCAGGCGGTCAGTGGTAGAAGTGCCTGACCCCGGTGAAGTAGAGCGCGACGCCCGCATCCTGGGCCGCCGCGATCACCTCATCATCGCGGATCGAGCCGCCCGGCTCGACGATCGCGCGCACGCCGGCCTCGGTAAGGATCTGCAGCCCGTCGGCGAACGGAAAGTACGCGTCGCTGGCAGCGACCGCGCTCGGGGCGCGGCTACCGGCCCTGGCGACCGCGAGGCGGCACGAGTCGACGCGGTTCACCTGGCCCATCCCGATGCCGACGCTCGCGCCGCCGGCCGCCAGCAGAATGGCGTTGGACTTCACGGCGCGGCAGGCGCGCCAGGCAAATTCCAGGTCGGCCACCGCGTCATCGGCCGGCGCGGTGCCTGCCACGAGCTTCCAGTCCGCAGCCGTGTCGCCGGGCTGACCGCCGGTGTCCGGGGTCTGCATGAGCAAACCGCCGCTCACCTGGCGCCACTCGGCGGATGCGGCAGTACCCGATGGCGGCGGGCAACGCAGCAGCCGCTGGTTCTTCTTGGCGGTGAGGACCGCCAGGGCGGCTGGCTCGAAGTCCGGCGCGATGATCACCTCGGTGAAGATGTCCGCGATCTGGCTGGCCATCGCAGCGGTGACGATGCCGTTCGCGGCGATCACGCCGCCGAACGCGGAGACGGGATCGCTGGCATTCGCCTTGCGGTGCGCCTCGGCCAGGTCTGCGCCGATCGCGATGCCGCACGGGTTGGCGTGCTTCATGATCGCCACGCACGGCTCGGCGAAGCTGAACGCGGCCCGCCGGGCCGCGTCGGCGTCGACATAGTTGTTGTAGGACATGGCCTTGCCGTGCAGCACCTCCGCGGCCGCGATGCCCGGGTCGTGACCGGGACCGCCGGTGCGCCGGTACAGCGCGCCGCGCTGGTGCGGGTTCTCGCCGTAGCGCAGGACATCCTGCCGCTGCCAGATCGTGCCAACCACGTCCGGCCAGCCCGTCTCTGAGGCCACCGCGTCGGGCGCGTATTGCGCCGCGAACCACGACGACACCGCGGCGTCGTAGGCCGCCGTGTGCGCATACGCCTGCGCCGCGAGGCGACGCCGCTCCGCCAGCGTGAATCCGCCCGCCGCGAGCGCCGCGGCCACATCCGGGTAGGCCGCCGGACTCGTTATCACCGCGACGGTGCCGTGATTCTTCGCCGCCGCGCGCACCATGGCCGGGCCGCCGATGTCGATCTGCTCGACACACTCGGCTGGGCTCGCACCGCTGGCCACGGTCTGCTCAAACGGGTACAGATTCGACACCAGCAGGTCGAAGGGCTCGATGCCAAGCACGGCGAGCTGGTCGCGGTGGCCTTCCTTCGAGCGATCGGCGAGCAGCCCAGCGTGCACGGCGGGGTGCAGCGTCTTGACGCGGCCATCCAGGCACTCGGGGAAGCCAGTCACGTCCTCGACCGCGGTCACGGGCACGCCAGCCGCCGCGATTGCCGCCGCGGTGGTGCCCGTCGACACGATCTCGACGCCGGCTGCGTGCAGCGCGGCGGCCAGGTCCTGAAGGCCGCTCTTGTCGTAGACGCTGACGAGCGCCCGCCGGATTGCCACTCTGGTCACTGCGTCACCTCGTGCTGCTCGCATGCTCACCGAGCCTGCCGAGCCGGACCCGGCGGCCTTCCACCGACCACCCACCACGGAGCATCCGGCCCACCGTGTCGACCACCAGCGCCCGCTCCGCCACCTTGACGCGCTCGAGCAGGGTCGCCTCGTCGTCGTCATCGAGCACCGGGACGGCGGCCTGGGCCAGAATCGGCCCGCTATCCACGCCGGCGTCGACGACGAACACGCTGCACCCGGTCACTTTGACCCCGTGGTCAAACGCGTCGTGCACCCCGTGCATGCCAGGGAACGACGGCAGCAGCGCCTGGTGCGTATTGATCGTCCGGCCACCGAATTCGGCCAGGAAGTCGCTGCCCACCAGCTTCATGAAGCCTGCCAGCACCACGAGGTCGGGGGCGAACGCGGCGCAGTCGGCCGTCAGTGCCTGATCCCACGCGAACCGGTCGGGCGAGTCCTTCAGCCGCCGCACGAACGTCGGTATCCCCGCTGCCTCCGCCCTGGCAACCCCGCCGGTGCCTTCGCGATCCGCGCCAACGGCGACAATCCGGGCGCCATATCCGGGATCAGCGCAGGCATCCATGAGGGCCTGCAGGATGGTCCCCGTGCCAGACACCAGCACGAGCAATCGGGACTGGCTGACGGTCCGCTCCTTTCCCGCTCTCTGGCCGCAGCGTACTGCAGCGCTCAGGTCAGGGCAGGGCGGCGGGGCCCGGTGATGACGGGCGATCGGCCGGCGACTCCTCTCCGGCCCACCGGTCGAGGTAGAGGAGGTGGGCGCCGTCGCCGTCCCCGTCGCGTGGGCCAGCCGGATCGGCCCGGCCTGGACCCGGCTGCTTCGGCAGCGCGCCCGCGCGGCGCAGCGTCAGGTAGTTGACGGCGCCGGCGGTCACCGCCATCGAGATGCCAAGCTCGAGCGCGGACACGACGCCCACCTGCCAAGGCGAGGGGCCGACCGCGGTCAGCCGGCCGTCGCCCAGTGGTCCGCCGGACGCGGCTGCCAGCACCCCCAGTACCGCGCCGGACGCCACCCCGCAAACGAGCCCGAGCAGGGGCGCCACGTCAAGGCCGAGCGCCGGGGCGGCCCGGACCAGCAGCAGGCCGCCGAGGCCGCCAGCCAGATACGGCACGGCGAGCACGACCGGCTCCAGCCAGCCGGGCAGCGCCGAGTGCACACCCGGAGGCAACGCGGCCAGCAGCGGCAGCGCCGGCAGCTGGGCCAGCGCCGAGCCGGTCGGCGCCACCACGGTCGCCGAGCCGAACGCGAACCCCGGCCCGAGGGCGAAGGCGATCGCCCACACGATGGCATTGGGCAGATAGGCCAGCTGGAGCAGCAGCAGGAGGGCCGTGCCGACGGCGCCCGGCGCGAGGCTCCGCTCGAGCGCAGCCGCCTCGTGCAGGTGCGCGGCCAGGCTGACGCAAGCGATCAGCGCGCCGGCTGCCGCTAGCGTAGCTAGTGAGCCCGCCACCGCGACCAGCACGGCGCGGCCGCGTTGCGACAACAGGCTGATGAGCCTCGGCCACGGTGCCAGTTCCCGTGCTCCGCCGAGTCCGCCAGCGGCGAGGGCCAGCAAGAAGCCGCACGCGATCGCCTGCGGCAGCGACGCCGCAGCGAGAGCCGACCGGCTCGCGAGCGCGAGCGCTCCGGTCACGACCGCATACGGAATCGCGAGACCCAGCGCCGCGAGCCCCACATGGCGCAGCCTGCCAACCCCCCCGGCGCGCACGACCCAGCGCCCGGCTCGCCAGAGCAGGGCTCCTGGCAGCACCACCAAGCCGAGCGGGAGCATCCCGATCCGGCCAGCACCGCGGAAGCTGAAGCCGACGTGATGACCGACCAGCCAGATCATCGCCGCGGTCCGGAGCACGGCGCGCAAGCCGAAGCCCGCGTGCGGCGCCGCGACGAAGCCGATCAGGACGAGCAGCGTGATCACCGCTAGCCCAGTCCCGGCCGCGGCGAGCGCCGCGACACTCCCTATGGTGAGCAGCGACCGCCGATCGGCCGGCCTGGCGTCGCCGCCGTCGCCCGATCCGCCGCTGGCAGCCCGGCGCGCGCTGCTCGCGGTCACCGGATGGGCAGTCACACGGGCAAGCCTGACAACGCAGGCCGCCGCGGCCGGGGAGGCGCGCCGGTAACGGCGTACGGCCGCTGCCGACGGCCCCGCCAACCCCACAGGGGCCGGGTTACCCCCGCATGATGTCGCGCACGAGACGCGCGGTCTCGCTGGGCGTCCGCCCGACGCGCACGCCGACCTTCTCCAGGGCGTCTTTCTTCGCCTGGGCGGTGCCCGCCGAACCAGAGATGATCGCGCCCGCGTGGCCCATCGTCTTGCCCTCGGGGGCGGTGAACCCAGCGACGTAGGCGACGACTGGCTTGCTGATGTTCCGCTCGATGTAGGCGGCGGCCCGCTCCTCGGCGTCGCCGCCGATCTCGCCGATCATGACGATGGCGTCGGTCTCCTGGTCGTCCTGGAACGCCTGCAGGCAGTCGATGTGCGTGGTGCCGATGATCGGGTCGCCGCCGATGCCGACGGCGGTCGAGAAGCCGATGTCGCGCAGCTCGTACATCATCTGGTACGTCAGCGTGCCGGACTTGGACACCAGGCCGATCCGGCCCTCGGAGGTGATGTCGGCCGGGATGATGCCGGCGTTCGACTTGCCGGGCGACGCAACGCCCGGGCAGTTGGGGCCTACGATCCTGGTGCCGTTGCCGGTGGCCCCCGCGTACGCCCAGAACTGCGCAGTGTCGTGCACAGGCACGCCCTCAGTGATGACGATGACCAGCGGGATCGCCGCGTCGATGGCCTCGATCACCGCGGCCTTGGTGCCCGTTTCCGGCACGAAGACGACCGACACGTCGGCGCCGGTCGCAGCCATCGCGTCCCCGACTGTCGCGAACACCGGCAGTTCGGTGTCAGCTAGGTCGACCGTCTGGCCCGCCTTCCGCGGGTTGGTGCCCCCGACGACGTTGGTCCCGGCGGCGATCATCCGCGCGCCGTGCTTGCGGCCCTCGGAGCCGGTGATGCCCTGCACGATGATCCTGCTGTCCGCGGTCAGGAAGATGGCCATGTCAGGCTCCGTTCGCGGCCGCTGCGGCCAGCTCGGCGGCGCGCCGCGCCGCGTCGTCCATGGTCCCGACCTGTTCGATGCCCGGCAGCGCGGCGGCCGCGAGGATCGCGCGGCCTTCGACCGCCTTGTTCCCGTCCAGCCGAACCACGATGGGATGGGTCACCGCGTCGCCGCGCTCTGCGAGCAGCGCCATCGCTGAAACGATGCCGTTGGCGACCGCGTCGCACGCGGTGATGCCGCCGAAGACGTTGACGAACACGCTGCGCACGTGGGGATCCGACAGCACGATGTCGAGGCCGTTGGCCATCACCTCAGCCGACGCCCCCCCGCCGATGTCCAGGAAGTTCGCCGGCCGCACGCCGCCGAATTCCTCCCCGGCGTAAGCCACGACGTCCAGCGTGGACATGACCAGTCCCGCGCCGTTGCCGATGATGCCGACCGACCCATCGAGCTTCACATAGTTCAGGTGCTTGGCCTTCGCCCGCGCTTCGATCGGATCGACGGCCGTCGGGTCGGCGAACGCGGCCCAGTCCTGCCGGAAGGCAGCGTTGTCATCCAGCGTGACCTTGGCGTCCAGCGCCAGGACCCGGCCCTCGCCCGTGTACACGAGGGGGTTGACCTCCACCAGCGTGGCGTCTTCGTCGGTGAACACCGCCCACAGCCGCTCGGCTAGTTCGGCGGCACCCGCCTGCGCGTGCTCAGGCAGCCCGCCCGCGCGCACGATTTCCAGCGCGGTGGCCCGGTCGACGCCGGCCAGCGGGCTCACCGGAATCCTCGCCAGCGCCTCGGGCTTGGTCCGCGCCACCTCCTCGATTTCCACGCCGCCCTCGACCGAGCAGATCGCGAGGAAGGTTCGCTCGGCGCGGTCGATCAGGAAGGAGAGGTAGTACTCCTCAGCGATGTCGACATCCTCGGCAACCAGCACCGAGTGCACGGTGTGGCCCTTGATGTCCATGCCGAGGATGGCCTCCGCCTTGGCCCGCGCCTCGGCGGGGCTCGCGGCCAGCTTCACGCCCCCAGCCTTGCCGCGGCCGCCGGTCTTCACCTGAGCCTTGATCACCACCTGCGGCGAGCCATTCGCCGCGAAGTCGGCGGCGATCGCCTCGGCCTCCGCGGCCGTGCTGGCAACGCCGCCACGCTGGATCAGGACGCCGTACTCGGCGAACAGCTCCTTCGCCTGGTATTCGAACAGGTCCACTGGGGTTCCGTCCCTTAGCGCTCGGGATTCGTCGCGCCAGGAAGCCTAGTGCGGGACGAGGGCTCGGCGTTACCTGGGTCGAAGGGATCAGGTGCCGCGCTGACTGGCCGGCGCGGCTGGCTCGTCGTGCCCGAGCTTCGCGGACACCCAGCCGACGATCTCGGACGTCGGCGCGCCCGGCGTGAAGATCTTGGCGACGCCCATCTGCTCGAGCTCGGCGATGTCGGCGTCCGGGATGATGCCGCCACCGAAGACGACGATGTCGGTCGCGTTGCGCTCGCGCAGCAGCTCCAGGACGCGACTGAACTGGGTCATGTGCGCGCCCGACAGAATCGACAGGCCGATCGCGTCGGCGTCCTCTTGGAGCGCGGCGGACACGATCTGCTCAGGGGTCTGGTGCAGCCCGGTGTAGATGACCTCCACCCCGGCGTCGCGGAGCGCGCGCGCGACAACCTTCGCACCGCGATCATGTCCGTCCAGGCCTGGCTTGGCGATGACCACCCGGATACTGCTCATGTCAACCTCCGACGTCAGGGTAACCGCCCAGCCAGCTCCCGGCCGTGCTGCGGTGACCAAACTCACCCGCCAGCGGGTAAGCCGGTCGTGCCATGCTGCCGGACTATGGCCGACTTCATGATCGTGCCGCCCGGCGGCGGCGAGCAGCTCACGGTCCGCGGCGGGAGCATGCTGGCGTTCAAGGCGGTGGCCGCCACCACGGGCGGGGCATTCTCGCTGCACGAGCGGCGCGTTCCGGCCGGCGGCCGCCGGCCACCTGCGCACGTCCATCCGGACCGCACCGAGGCGTTCTGGGTGCTCGACGGCGCGGCCGAGTTCGAACTCGACGGCGAAGTCGTGAGCGCGACCGCGGGGACCTTCGTGCTGGTCCCCGGCGGCGTGGCGCACACCTTCGGCGCGTCGGAGGCGACAGCCGCGCGCGTGCTCGTCTGGCACGCGCCAGCGCTCGACGACTACTTCAGGGAGCTGGCAGGCCTGTGGTCCGGGCCGCAGCCCCCGGACCGGGACACCGAGCTCGACCTGATGCGCCGTCATGGGATGCGCCCGGTCTAGTCACCCGCCGCCGCGCCCGCGGCTGCTAGAGCTTCTCGATCGGCGCGTACCGAAGCAGCAGGTGCTTCACGCCGTAGTCGCTGCCGAAGTCGATCTTCGCCTCGGGATCGTCGCCGCGTCCCTCGACCGACAGCACAGTGCCAAGACCGTAGGAGTCGTGGTTCACCCGGTCGCCGGGCTGCAGCGCCGGGACCGGCCGGTTGCCGATCGCGCGGACTCCCGGCCGCCGGGCGAGCCGCTCGGAGGCCGGCTGCGTCGCGGCGGACTCGTCGCGTCGCCACTCGATCAGATTCGCCGGGATCTCGGTCAGGAACCGCGACTGCGGGTGGAAGCTCGGGCGGCCGAACCAGGTGCGGGCCGCCGCCCTGGTGACGTACAGCCGCCGCATGGCCCTGGTGATGCCGACGTAGGCGAGCCGCCGTTCCTCCGCTAGCTCGCGCTCGTCACCGATGGACCGCTCGTGCGGGAAGACGTTTTCCTCGAGCCCGGTCAGAAACACGACGGGAAACTCCAGGCCCTTGGCCGTGTGCAGGGTCATCAGCGTGACCATGCCGCCGTGCTGCTCGCCCGTCGGGATCTCGTCGGCGTCAGCCACAAGTGACACCTGCTCGAGGAAGTCGGCCAGCGACCCGTCCGGGCTGTGGGCGTCGAACTCCCTGGCAACCGAGACCAGCTCGGTGAGGTTCTCGATCCGGCCGGCGTCCTGCAGGTCGGAGGACGTCTGCAGGTCCGCCACGTACCCGGTCCGTTCCAGCACCGCGTCGGCCAGGTCGCCCACCGGGCTCCGTGCCTCGGCCATGGCCCGCAGCCCGGCCATGAGCTCGTTGAACCCCTCGATCGCGCGGGCCGACCGCGCCGCCAGGCCGGGCACGTCGTCCGGCCTGGTCAGCGCCTCCGCGAAGCTGATCTTGTCCCGGCTTGCCAGCCCGGCCACGCACTCCTCCGCCCGGTCCCCGATCCCGCGGCGGGGGGTGTTGATTATTCGCCGCAGGGAAACCTCATCGCCGGGGTTGGCGACC
Source organism: Streptosporangiaceae bacterium (assembly GCA_030041275.1). Classification (GTDB taxonomy): domain Bacteria; phylum Actinomycetota; class Actinomycetes; order Streptosporangiales; family Streptosporangiaceae; genus JAJYUU01. The sequence continues at coordinate 25,164 of JASHOE010000282.1, read as the reverse complement.
AGCCGCAGGTAGGCGAGCAGATCGCGGACCTCGCGCCGCTCGTAGAAGCGAACGCCGCCGACCACCTTGTACGGCAGCCCGGACCGGATGAAGACTTCCTCGAACACCCTGGACTGCGCGTTGGTCCGGTAGAAGACGGCGACCTCGCCCGGCACCGCCTCCCCCGCGTCGTGCAGCCGGTCGACCTCCTCGGCCACGAACGCCGCTTCATCGTGCTCGCTGTCGGCGACGTAGCCGGTGATCTTGGCACCGTCACCGGCGTCCGACCACAGATTCTTCGGGATCCGGCCGGGATTGCGGGACACCACCGCGTTCGCGGCCGCGAGGATGTTCTGCGTCGACCGGTAGTTCTGCTCGAGCAAGATCACCCTGGCGCCGGCGAAGTCTCGCTCGAATTCCTCGATGTTCCTGATCGTGGCGCCACGGAAGGCATAGATCGACTGGTCGGCGTCGCCGACGACGACCAGCTCGGCCGGGTCGTGGCCGCCCGCCCCGGCCAGCTCGCGGACGAGGACGTACTGGGCGTGGTTGGTGTCCTGGTACTCGTCGACCAGCACGTGCCGGAACCGATCGTGGTACTCGGCCGCGAGGTCAGGAAACGCCTGCAGCAGGTTGACGGTGACCATGATGAGGTCGTCGAAGTCCATCGCCCCGGCCGCGACGAGCCGGCGCTGGTACTCGGCGTACGCCTCGCCGAGCGCCCGCTGCCGGTAGCCGGTCGCCTTGTTCTGCACGGTCTCGTAGTCGATGAGCTCGTTCTTGAGGTTCGAGACCTGGTCTGACATGGCCCTCGGCGGGTGGTGCCGGGTGTCAAGCTCGAGCTCCCTGCACACCATCGTCATCAGCCGCTGCGAGTCGGCCTGGTCATAGATGGTGAAGCTGGACGGGTAGCCGAATCGCCTGGCCTCCCGACGCAGGATGCGCACGCACGCCGAGTGGAAGGTCAGCACCCACATGGACCGCGCCCTGGCCCCAGTGAGCGTGGCCGCCCGCGCGGCCATCTCGCCGGCCGCCTTGTTGGTGAACGTGATGGCCAGGATCTGACTCGGCGCCACCTCGCGCTCGGCCAGCAGGTAAGCGATCCGGTGCGTAAGCACCCTGGTCTTGCCCGACCCGGCGCCCGCCACGATCAGCAGCGGGCTGCCAGTGTGCAGGACGGCAGCCCGCTGCTGCGGATTCAGCCCGTCCAGCAGCGAGTCAACAACGAGCGCGGCCACAGTGCCTAAGCCTAGGTGCTATGACCGACACAGATCAGCGGTCAGGCACCAGCGTCGGGGTAGCCCGGGTCAGCGTCTGCTTCTTGAAGAACGCCGGGTGGACGATCCGCATGTAGATGAAGAACAGCAGGCCGACGACCCAGGACAGGAACACGATGACGAACACGCCGCCGACCTGTCCGATGCCAGGCACGTGGAAGCTGGTGTACGACGCCTCGTAGGGGCTGTTCATGTTGAAGTCCAGGTACAGGCTCCAGCCGCCGAGGAACCACAAGATGACCCCGCCCAGGACGGGCAGGATGCCCTGCATCCACAGGTTCCTGGCGCTGCTGGTCAGGTTCTTGCGGTAATACCAGGCACACGTGAAGCCGGTCAGCCCGTAGTACATGGCGATGAACACGCCGCAGCTGGTCACCGCGTCGGCGATGACCTGGACCCCGGACATGTAGTTGAACGCCGCGTACAGGATGGCCGAGATGGCGCCCATGACGACGGTCGAGACGGTCGGCGTCAGGAACCTCGGGTGGACCTTGGCGAACGACTGCGGCAGCGCCTTGTAGGTCGCCATCGACAGCGTGGTCCTGGCGGTTGGCAGGATCGTGGTCTGGGTCGACGCGGCGGCCGAGGACAGCACCATGATCAGCAGCAGCCGGTAGAAGACGTTGCCGAGCGTGCCCGCGCCGAACACGGCGTGGCCGAGCACCGACAGCACGTCCGAGGAGTTGTTCGGGTTCGCGAGCCCGATGCCCTTGGAGCCGATACCAGCGAACGACTGCGCCCCGAAGATCGCGATGCCGTACGTGACGACCAGGATGAGCGTGGACAGGATGGCGGCCCGGCCCGGCGTCTTGTTCGGGTCCTTGGTCTCCTCGTTCACCGACAAGGCGGTGTCCCAGCCCCAGTAGATGAAGACCATAAGGATCAGCCCGGAGGCGAACGCACCGAACGGCAGCCCGGCGGGGCTGAGCCAGGACCAGCTCGGGTGGATCGACTCGGCCGGGTGGTGGCCGGTTCCGACCCGGATCAGCGCCACGATCGAAAGCACCATCAGCATGGTGACCTCGATGGACAGCAGCGCCTTCTGGAAGTTCGCTGACACCTCGATGCCGACGTAGCAGATGAAGGTCATGAAGACGATCCAGCCGACGCCGGTCAGCAACACGTACCCGCTGGCCGGGTTCGTGCCGATGCCGGTCGCCCCGAACAGCAGGAAGATGTACTGCCCTGCCACCTGGGCCAGGCTGGCCATGACCAGGATGTCCGCGGCAACGATCGCCCAGCCGCCCGCCCAGCCGGTCTTCGGCCCGAACGCGCGCGTCCCCCACGTGAACGTGGTGCCGCAGTCCGGGTCGGCCTTGTTCAGCTCGTTGTAGCCGATCGAGGTCAAGATCATCGGCACGAACGCCAGGATCGCGACCAACGGTGACTTCAGGCCCACCGCCAGCACGACGAAGCCCAGCGTGGCCGCGAGGCTGTAGGCGGGCGCTACCGACGCGGTCGCGATAACGGTGCTGGAGATCAGCCCGAGAGCGCCGGTCTTGAGGCCCTTGTTGACCTGCTCCTCCGCATGCACAGCCTGGTCAGCAGCTGCCATGTCGTCCCTCCCTGCGTAGCGGCCCGCCGGTCATCACACAGTGTCCGGGTGCGGGAACAGCATGTGTGCGAAAAGGGTAAGGTACCCCAGCGACCTAGACGTCCGGGTCCAACGTTTCTAGCATCAATTGGCGGCCAAGGCAACGATTTCAGTCGTAATATGTACGAAATGCGACTGGACCAGTAGCCGTCACGAGACACGGCGGGTCTAGGATCACGACCATGCGGATACTCCTCGTCGGGGCTGGCGGCGTCGGCACCGCCATCGCGCGGATCGCGGCCCGGCGCCCGTTCGCCGAGCTCATCATCGCCGACTACGACCTGGCCAGAGCAGAGCGGGCGGCCGCGGCCAAATCCTCCTACACGGCGGTCAGACTGGACGCCAGGGATGAGGCAGGCACCGCGGCGCTGCTCACCGAGCACCGCTGCGACGTGCTCATGAATGCCACCGACCCGCGGTTCGTCATGCCGCTGTTCCGGGCCTCGCTCGAGGCCAGGGTGCACTACCTGGACATGGCTATGTCGCTGTCGTACCCGCACCCCGACGAGCCGTACGCGCGGACGGGGGTCAAGCTCGGCGATGAGCAGTTCGCCATGGCCGAGCAGTGGGAGCGGTCCGGCCGGCTCGCGCTGGTCGGCATCGGCGTCGAGCCCGGCCTGTCCGACGTGTTCGCCCGCTACGCGGCCGACGAGTTGTTCAGCGAGATCACCGAGATCGGCGTGCGGGACGGCGCGAACCTGGCCGTCGCAGGCTACGAATTCGCCCCCACGTTCTCCATCTGGACCACGATCGAGGAGTGCCTGAACCCGCCCGTCATCTGGGAGGCAGGCCGCGGCTGGTTCACCACGGAGCCGTTCAGCGAGCCGGAGACGTTTACCTTCCCGGCCGGGATCGGCCCGGTCGAGTGCGTCAACGTCGAGCACGAGGAAGTCCTGCTGATGCCGCGCTGGGTGCAGGCGCAGCGGGTCACCTTCAAGTACGGGCTCGGCGAGGAGTTCATCGGCGTCCTGCAGACGCTGCACAAGCTTGGCCTGGATCAGACCACCCCGGTCAGCGTGGACGGCGGCAGCGTGTCACCCAGGGACGTGGTGGCCGCGTGCCTGCCCGACCCGGCCACCCTCGGGCCGAAGATGACGGGCCTGACCTGTGCTGGCACGTGGGTGACCGGGACCGGCAAGGACGGCCGACCGCGGGAGGTGTACCTGTACCACGTCGTCGACAACGCGGAGTCGATGGCCGAGTACGGCTCCCAGGCCGTCGTGTGGCAGACCGCCATCAATCCAGTCGTCGCGCTGGAACTCATCGACTCGGGCGCGTGGTCGGGCGCCGGCGTGCTCGGCCCGGAGGCGCTGCCAGCGCGACCGTTCCTGGACCTGCTCACTGAGTACGGCTCGCCGTGGGCGGCCGAGGAGCGCGTGCCCGCCCAGCCCTAACCCCCATAACCAGGGAACGGAGTCGTCGTGGCTAATGATCTGCAGAACTTCGTCGGTGGCCAGTGGACAGACATGTCCTATGACAACCGGATGGACATTATCGATCCGAGCACGGGAGAGGTCTTCGCGACCGCGCCGGTCTCCGGCGCCGCTGAGGTCGACGCCGCGGTGGCGTCGGCGGCCGACGCGTTCCCTGCGTGGCGGGACGCGACGCCCGCCGAGCGGAGTCTCGCGCTGCTGCGGATCGCCGACGCGCTCGAGGCCAGGGCCGACGAGTTCGTCAAGGCGGAGTCGCAGAACACCGGCAAGCCGATCGGGCTGACGGCGTCGGAGGAGATCCCGCCGATGGTCGACCAGATCCGGTTTTTCGCCGGGGCGGCGCGGATGCTCGAGGGCAGGTCGGCCGGCGAGTACATGACCGGCTTCACCTCGTTTATCAGGCGCGAGCCGATCGGCGTCTGCGCCGCGGTGACGCCGTGGAACTACCCGATGATGATGGCCGTCTGGAAGTGGGCGCCCGCGCTCGCGGCCGGGAACACCATGGTCCTCAAGCCATCCGACACCACGCCGGTCACCAGCTTGCTGCTGGCGGAGCTGATCAGCGAGTTCGTGCCGCCTGGTGTGCTCAACGTGGTGTGCGGCGACCGCGACACCGGCCGACTGCTCGTGGCCCACAAGGTTCCGCAGATGGTGTCGATCACCGGCAGCGTCCGGGCTGGAAAGGAAGTCGCCGCCGCGGCGGCCGTGAACCTCAAGCGGGTACACCTCGAACTCGGCGGCAAGGCGCCGGTGATCGTGTTCGACGACGCTGATCCCGCGAAGGCGGCCGAGGCCATCGCGATCGCCGGCTATTTCAACGCCGGGCAGGACTGCACGGCCGCGACCCGGGTGCTCACCGGGGCCCGGATCCACGACGACTTCACCGCCGCCCTGACCGAGCAGGCGAGGTCTCAGGTGACGGCCGGACCCGACAACGCCGACGCCACCTACGGACCGCTCAATAATGCCAGCCAGCTGGAGCGGGTGTCGGGATTCATGGCCCGGCTGCCTGACCACGCCCGCGTCCTGACCGGCGGCAGCCGGGTCGGCGAGAAGGGCTACTTCTACGCCGCCAGCGTGGTCGACGGGCTGCACCAGAACGACGAGGCCATCCAGAACGAGATCTTCGGGCCGGTCATCACCGTCCAGCAGTTCAGCGACGAGAACGAGGCGCTGCGCTGGGCGAACGGGACAGAATACGGTCTCGCGTCGTCAGTCTGGACCGCTGATCACGGCCGCGCGATGCGGATGGCCAGGTCGCTCGACTTCGGCTGCGTCTGGATCAACACGCACATCCCGCTGGTCGCCGAGATGCCGCACGGCGGCTTCAAGCACTCCGGCTACGGCAAGGACCTGTCGATGTACGGGTTCGACGACTACACCAGGGTCAAGCACGTGATGTCCGCGCTGGACTGATGTCCGCGCTGGACTGAAGCCAGCCCGCGTCGCCGAGTGCCAAGCTGGGGCGCATGCGGATGCGCAGCGGCTGGGAAGCAGAAGCTCAGAATTGGGCGCACTTTGCCCGCACGCCAGGGCACGACCATGCCCACGAAGAACTGAACCTGCCGTCCCTGCTCAGCCTGCTGCCGAGGCCAGCCGGCCGGGCGCTCGACCTGGGCTGCGGCGAAGGCAGGCTGAGCCGGGTGCTGCGCGCGGCCGGCTACGCGGTGACCGGCGTCGATGCGTCGCCGACCATGGTGCGGCTGGCTGCGTCCCATGACCACGGGCAGCCGGTGCTCCTCGCGGACGCCGCGGCGCTGCCATTTCGTGACGGCATGTTCGACCTCGTCGTGGCCTACATGTCGCTGCACGACATCGACGCCATGCCGGCTGCCGTCGCCGAAGCGGGGCGTGTCCTGCGCCGCGGCGGGCGGTTGTGCGCGGCGATACCGCATCCGCTGAGGTCGGCCGGCGACTTCGAGTCGAGGGCCGCTGACGCGCCGTTCGTGATCACCGGCTCATACCTGGACTCCGTGCCGGTGACCTGGACCGCGGCCCGCGATGACGTCCTGCTCACGTTTCACAGCGAGCACCGGCCGCTCGAGACATACAGCCGGGCGCTCGAGGCTGCCGGGCTGCTGATCGAGGCCATCCGCGAGGTCAGGCCGGTTGCCGCCGGCACCGCGTTTGCGGCCGACGATTCCTTGAGCCGGTGGCGGCGCATCCCCATGTTCCTGCAGCTGCGCGCTGTGCAGCCGGACTGAGGGCCGGGAGGCTGACCCGGCCCGGCTAGCGGCGGCGGGCGCGCCGGCGGCGCAGGCCGAAGACGACAAGCAGCACGGCGACCAAGGCCGCTACGGCCGGCGCGGCCCGCTTGATGACCGGCAGGCCGGCGACCCCGAGCAGGTCAATCGCCTCGTTGTCCGGCGGCTGCCAGGACGTGTCGATGGCGGTCGGCTCCGCCACCTGGGCGGCCGGCGGGGCCTCGTGCCGGGCCGGGCGCAGCGGCGTGACGTCGGCCAGTTCCTCGCGATCAGCCGCGTGCCTGCCAGCAGCGGCGTTCTGAGCGAGCGCGTCGGCGAGTGCCAGGCCGCGGTCCGCCAGCTTGGTCCGGATGTCGGTCAGCGATGCCGGGCCCACCCCGTCGATCGCCAGCAGCTGCTGCTCGGTACGCCTGGTCAGGTCGCCGAGCGTCTGAACGCCGTCCCGGCGTAGGTTGCTCCAGGCCCTGGTGCTGAGGTTGAGCACGTCGATCGGCAGTGCCTCGTCGTCGGACGGGGCCTCGCTCGGCACGGCGGCCAGCTCGGTCGGAACGGCAGCCGCCTCGGACGGCGCGGCAGCCGGCTCCGCCGCCGCGGGTGCCGACTCGGACGCCGCCAGCATCGCCGCGAGGTTGTTCGCGAAGATGCCGATCAGCCGACCGCCGACCTCGTTCATCACACCGCGGCCGAACTGCGCCGGCTTGCCCGTGACGTTCATCGTCGTGTGCACAGTGACCATGGTCGCGTCGCCGTCAGGGGTCAGCTCCGAGCGCACGGATGCGGCCGCGGTGCCCGCACCGCGGGTCTCCTTGCCTGTCGCCTCCAGCACGACGACATGCGCCGCCTCATCCTTCTCGGTGAACTTGGCGGTGCCTGCGTAGGTCATCTGGATGGGACCCACCTTGACCTTAATCCGGCCGGAGATGGCGTCGCCGTCGACCGAGTCGAGGGTGGCGCCCGGCATGCAGGGCGCCACCCGCTCGACGTCCAGGAGCACATCCCACGCTCGCTCCACCGGGACCGGGACCGAGAATGAGTGCTCGAGCTCCATGTATCAGACTCCTGCCGCTGCCTCCAGAGCACGCCCGGTCAGCACCCGCGCGAGATGACGCCGATAGTCGGGCGCCCCGTGCAGGTCCGCAGGCGGCTGCGTCCCGTCGGCCGCGCTGGCTGCTGCCGCATGCAGCGCCTCGGGGCTGGCCGGCGCCCCGGCCACAGCCGCCTCGACGGCGGCTGCCCTGATCGGCACCGAGCCCATGTTGGTCAGCCCGACCCTCGCCTCGGCCACTTGGCCGTTGGAGCGCCGCACCAGGGCCGCGACGCCGACAATGGCCCACGCCTGCGCGGTCCGGTGGAACTTCTCATAACGATAGCCCCATCCGCTGCCAAGCTTCGGCACCCGTACGCCGGTGAGTATTTCGCCCGGCTGCAGTGTCGTCGTCAGGTAGTCGACGAAGAAGTCCCGCGCCGCGACTTCGCGGTCACCCGACGGGCCGTGCGCGATCATCGTCGCGTCCAGCGCCAGGGCTACCGCGGGCAGGTCACCCGCCGGATCAGCGTGCGCGAGCGAGCCACCCAGGGTGCCGCGGTGCCGCACGGCAGGGTCGGCGACCGTCGCCGCCGCCTCCGCTAGCAAGCCGCAGTGCCGCGCCACCAGCGGATCGTGCACGAGCTGGTAGTGCGTGGTCCGGGCGCCGATGAGCAGGTGCTCGCCGCCGTCGGTGACGCCAACCAGGTCGTCCAGGCCACCGACGTCGACGAGCAGCTCAGGGTAGGCAAGTCGCAGCCGCAGTAGCGGCAGCAGGCTCTGGCCGCCGGCGATGACCTTGGCGTCGTCACCGCCGGCCGCGAGCGCGGTCACCGCCTCGCCGATCGATGACGGCCGGACGTAGTCGAACTTCGCCGGGATCATGCCGCGCCTCCTGCCGTGCTGGTTGCGTCCTGGATGGCCCGCCAGACCCGTTCGGGGGTGCAGGGCATCGTGATGTCGTTGATGCCGAGCGGCCGCAGCGCATCGATGATCGCGTTCACCACGGCCGGGGTCGACGCGATCGTGCCTGCCTCGCCGACACCCTTCACGCCGAGGCGGTTGCTGGCCGGTGACGCGGTACGCGCGGTCAGGTACGACGGCAGGTCTGCGGCCGATGGCACCAGATAGTCGGCGAGCGTGGTGGTGACCAGGTTGCCGGCCTCGTCGTACACGCCTTCCTCGTAGAGCGCCTGGGCGATCCCCTGCGCGATGCCGCCGTGCACCTGACCCTCGACGATGAGCGGGTTGACGACCACCCCCACATCGTCGACAGCAACGTAGGACCGAATCGTGACGAATCCCGTCTCGGTGTCGACCTCGGTCGCGCACAGGTGTGTGCCGTGCGGGAAGGAGAAGTTCTCCGGGTCGTAGGTGTGGTCGGAGTCCAGCGACGGCTCGACCCCCTCCGGGAGCGCGTGCGCCGCGAAGGTGGCCAGCGCGACCTCCTGGATGGTCTTTCCCGCCTCCGGGTCGCCGCGGACAAAGAACCGGCCCGCCGAGAACTCCAGGTCGTCTGCCGACGCCTCGAGCATGGCGGCCGCGATCACTTTCGCTTTGGCGACCACCTTGTCGCACGCGCCGACCAGGGCCAGACCGCCGACAGCCAGCGAGCGAGAGCCGTAGGTGTCCATGCCCCTGGGCGAGACCTGAGTGTCGCCATGCAGCACTCGGATGTCCTCGAACGGGACACCGAGCTGGTCGGCCACGATCTGGCTCCACGCGGTCTCGTGCCCCTGGCCATGTGCGCTCGACCCGGTGACAACCTCGACCTTGCCGGTCGGCAGCATGCGAATCGACGCGCTCTCCCAGCCGCCCGCGCCGTACGACAGCGAGCCGAGCACCCGCGACGGCGCCAGCCCGCACATCTCGGTGAAGGTGGAGATCCCGATGCCGAGGCGCACCTTGTCACCGCGGGCGATTCGCTCGGCCTGCTCCCGGCGCAGCTCGTCGTAGCCGAACAGCTCCTTCGCCTTCGCCGTGGCGGCCTCGTAGTTGCCCGAGTCGTACGTCAGGCCCGCGATCGTGGTGTACGGGAACTCCTCGTGCTTGATCCAGTTCCGCTCGCGTAGCTCCAGTGGCTCGATGCCGAGCTCGGCGGCCAGCTCGTCCATGATCCGCTCGATGGCGAACGTAGCCTCCGGCCGCCCGGCACCGCGGTAGGCGTCGGTCGGCATCTTCGTGGTGAAGACCCCGGTGCACTTGAACGCGTAGGCGTCCATCTTGTAGATGGCGTTGAACATGAACGCGCCGAGCAGCGGGACCCCGGGCGTGACCAGCATGAGGTAGGCGCCCATGTCAGCGAGCAGGTCGACGTCGAGGCCGCGAATCCGGCCGTCCCGGTCGGCCGCGATCCTGATCCGCTGCCACTGGTCCCGGCCGTGATGCACGGTCAGGTTGCCCTCAGTGCGCGACTCGGTCCACTTGACCGGCTTACGTAGCCGGCGGCCGACCAAGACCGCGAGGACTTCTTCAGCGGTGACCTGCAGCTTCGACCCAAACCCGCCGCCGACGTCCGGAGCGATGACCCGGACGTTCTGCTCCGGGATCGCGAAGAACGCCGACAGCGCGAACCTCAACACGTGCGGGATCTGGGTAGCCGACCACAGCGTCACGTCGTCGCCGATCCACTGTGCGACGACCGACCGCGGCTCCATGGCACACGGAATCAGCCGCTGCTGGCGGTAGGTACGCTCCACCACCACGGGCGCGTCGGCGAAGGCCGCGGCGATGTCGCCGTTGCCGAAGACCCACTCGTAGCACTTGTTACCCGCGTCGTGCACCGTGGGCGAGCCAGGCTCCAGCGCGGCCCGCATGTCAAGCACGGGCGGCAGCGGGTCGTAGTCGACGTCGATGGCCGCGACTGCGTCGGCCGCGGCGTACCGGTCCCGCGCCACGACGACGGCCACCGCCTCGCCGACATAGCGCACCTCGTCGACGGCCATGGGCGGGTGGGCGGGGATGACGATGTCCTCGGTGACCGGCCACGCACACGGCAGGCTGCCCTGCTCGGCCGCGAAGTCAGCGCCGGAGAACACCGCCACTACACCCGGCATACCACGCGCCGCGCTCAGGTCGACGCTGCCGATGCGCGCGTGGGCGAACGGGCTGCGGGCAAACGCCATGTGCAGCATTCCCGGCAGCTTGATGTTGTCGGTCCAGTTGGTCTGGCCGGTGATAAGTCTCGCGTCTTCCTTGCGCAGCCTGGCCCGCCCTAGCTCGGCGGCCGGCGCCTCCTGTGTCGCGGTCATGCGCTCACTCCTGCCTCAGCGGCGCGCCGCACGGCGCGCACGATGTTCTCGTAGCCGGTGCAGCGGCACAGATTCCCCTCCAGGCCTTCCCTGATCTCGGCGTCAGACGGATGCGGGTTGTCACGCAGCAGGTCCGCAGCCGCCATGATCATGCCCGGCGTGCAGTAACCGCACTGCAGAGCGTGCTCGGCGTGGAAGGCACGCTGCACGGGGTGCAGCTCGCCGTCACTGAGGCCCTCGATCGTGGTGATATCGGCGCCGTCCGCCTGCACGGCGAGCACCGCACAGCTCTTGACCGACTTGCCGTCAAGCAGCACGGTGCATGCACCACAGTTCGAGGTGTCGCATCCGACTGGCGTACCAGTCTTGCCGAGCACTTCTCTCAGGTAGTGGACCAGCAGCAGGCGGGGTTCGACGTCGTCGGTATAGCTGACGCTGTCGACTGAAACGGTGATGCGCGTCATGCAGGACACCTCCGTGAACATGCCAAATGCGACATTGCGCACTGGTCGGTCGCGAGCAGACCGGTGCGGTGTGACCAGATGCGCCTCTGGCCAAACCTAAGCCGGCCGAGCGACGGCGCACCAGACCCAGTCTGCGCGTGCCGCGGACCTCGTGGTCAGCCGACCTGGATCACCTGGAACGCCTCGGCGAGGCTGCCCTCGGGCAGCCCGCCCGCAGCCGCGGTGGCGCTGAGCCAGCCGCGCAGTCGCTGCTCTAGGGCATCGGGGTCGCTGACCTGACTGACGTGACTTCGCAGGGCCGCGATCTTCTTGCTGAAGGTGGCCGTGATGTCGACGAAGTGATTGGGCGTGGCGGTGCCGGAGATCCAGACCTCGCGCACCGACCACGGCTCGAGGTTCTCTGCTGCCAGCAGTTCGGGGAACGCGAACGGATTGCGCGCGTCGGGGTAGACCGCGTCCAGCGCGGCCGAGCCCACGGCACGGTGGTCGGGATGGCTCACGCCCAGTCTCCCGTAGTTGCGCTCGGGCGACGGGCATACCACGCGCTGCGGACGCAGCAGCCTGATGACCCGGGCCAGGTCGCGCCGCAGCCCCAGGCTCGGTTCGACCTGTCCGTCCGGATAACCGAGGAAATGCAGGTCATGCACGCCAACCTGCTTCGCCGCGGCCGTTTGCTCCGCCTGCCGGATGAACACCATGTCCGCCCGGCTGACCGACTGGTCGCTGCCTCCCGCCTCGCCGCTGGTCGCGATGCAGTAGCTGACGGTCAGGCCCGCATCAACCCACTGCGCGACGGTGCCGGCCGAGCCGAAGTCCACATCGTCGGGATGGGCAGCGATGACGAGGACGCGCGAGACGCGCTCGGCTTGGTCCGCGGTCACCCGTCGATCCTACGGCGGGCGGCCGGTAGCCGCGCCAGTCGGGAACGGGGCGGCACGTTACAGTTGGTTGGTGACCAGTTTCTCCGCAGATCGGTCATATGCCCAGACGCTGGACGCTGCCGACCAGCTCACGCACTTCCGCGACCGGTTTGTGCGTCCAGACTGGGAAGACCTGATCTACCTGAACGGCAACTCGCTCGGACCGCTGCCGATCCGCACGCAGGCCAGGATCGCGGAGCTCATCGACCAGGACTGGGGCGTCGGCCTGGTTCGATCCTGGGACAAGTGGCTCCACCAGCCAAGAGTGGCCGGCGACATGCTTGCCGAGCAGCTGCTCGGCGCGGCCAGCGGTCAGGTCATCGTGTGCGATTCGGTGACGGTGAACCTCTACAAGCTGGCGTGGGCCGCGCTTGACTTCCGGCCCGGCCGCGACGTGATCGTGACGGACGATGACAACTTCCCAACCGACCGGTACGTGCTGGCGGGCGTCGCCGCGCAGCGCGGTTGCGAGCTGCGGCTGATTCACACGGACATGGACGAGGGCATCAGCGAAGAATCGCTGGTGGCGGCGCTCGACGACCGTGTCGCGCTCGTCGAGCTCTCGCACGTTGCCTACCGCAGTGGTGCGCTGGCCGACATGGGGCAGCTCACCGATCTGATCCACCGCGCCGGAGCACTCGCGCTGTGGGACCTGTGTCACTCCGTCGGCGCGGTGCCGGTCGAGCTCGACGGCTCGGGGGCGGACCTGGCCATCGGCTGCACCTACAAGTACGTCAACGCCGGTCCTGGCGCACCCGCGCTGCTGTACGTGCGCGACGAGCTGCAACACCAGCTGCGGCAGCCCATCTGGGGCTGGTTCGGTCAGCGGGATCAGTTCGAGATGGGCCCACGCTATGACCCCGCGCCCGGCATCAGCGCATTCCTGACCGGAACACCCGACATCATGGGCGCGGTGGCGGTGGAAGAGGGCGCGCGGTTGCTCGGCGAGGCGGGCATGCAGCAACTGCGCGAGAAGAGCGTCGCGCTGACCGAGTACGTCATCGCACTCGCCGACGAGTGGCTCGCGCCACTCGGCTTCACCGTCGCATCGCCGCGGCGTGCGGCCCGCCGCGGCGGCCACGTGACCCTCAGGCACGACGACGCCCGACAGCTTGTCCAGGCACTGCTCCGCACCAACATCGTCACTGACTACCGAACGCCCGATCGCGTCCGGATCTCGCCCGCTCCCCTGTACACGTCCTTCACGCACGTCTGGGATGGCCTGGACAGGCTGCGAGAAATCGCCGCGAGCAAGTCCTATGCCGACATCCCGCCCGAGCAACCATTGGTGTCGTGACGCGGCCGACATTGACACACCGGGACGCGCGTCCCTAGCGTGTGGCGGTGCCCAGGTACGGACTGATCGACGCCGACTATGTGATGCGGCTGCGGGAAACCAGCGACCAGACCGACGGGCCCATCTACATGCTCGGGCTGACCAGGCTGCTGCCCAGCACGGACACCAGCCCGCGCGGGTTACCGGCCGTCGGCCGGGAAGCCGTCCGTGACTACGCGCCCATTCCGCTGCTGCGGTCGGTGGGCGCCGCGCTGTGCCTCGCCGCCACCGTCGTGGCTAGCTCGCCGAGCTGGGACCGGGCCGGAGTCATCGGCTTCCCCAGCAGACGGTCGTTCCTTGACCTGGCCGCCAACCACCAGTTCCGGGTCTGGCACGAGCGCAAGCAGGAAACCATGGACCACACCATCGTGCTCGGCACGCTGCCGGCTGGCGGGCTCCCGGCGGCTGATGGCCAGCGTCTGCTGCTGGAAGTCTGGAACGGCCCGGAGCCGCCGCCGCTGAGTCCCGGCCGCGCGGCGACGTTTAGCGTCGAGGGCACGGTCATCGGCGACGGCCGGCAGTGGAGCGGCGTCCGGTATACGCCGATCGCGCCCGGAACCGCGCTGCCGCTGAACCCAGCCAGATTCGGTTACCAGGCGTTGCTGCTGGAACCAGTGCTCGAGCGGTGGCGATAGGGTCGGCCTTCTTGGTACTCGCGCTCGAAGGAGAGCCAGTGACCGATCCGAGCGGCCTTCGCTCTTGCGTCGAGCAGTGTTATGACGCCATCGAGTCGGTGACCGCCCGGCTCGACAGCGCCCAGTGGCGGACCCAGTCGCTGTGTCCGGACTGGACCGTGCGCGACGTCGTTGCGCATCTCGGCATGATGGAGCGCGTCATGACGGGCTGGCTGCCCGCAAGCGCAGCGGAGCTCGCGCCGGTAGACCGGATTGGGCCGTACGAGCAGGAAGTAGCAGCGCTCGACGATCGGGCCTTCGCGAGCCGGATCGGCGAGATCTTCGCCGCTCGGCGCGCGGATCTCGCCCGGCTCACGGCGGCGGACCTGACGCTCCCGTCGTGGACTCCGATCGGGCCGAAGACCTACGGCCAGTTCCTCGAGATCCGCATCTTCGACTTCTGGGTGCACGAGCGGGACATCACCACCCCGCTTGGCTTGACCACCAGTGACGGCGGCATGCGCGCCGAGATCGCCCTCGGCCAGGTCGAGACCTCGATCGGCTACATCGTCGGCAAGAAGATCGGCCTGCCCGACGGCAAGAGCATCGTCTTCCACCTCACCGGCCCCATAACCAGAGACATCAGCGTGCTCGTCGACGGCCGCGCCAAGCAAATCGACAGCGTCGCCAACCCGACCGTCGAGCTGACCACCGACTCGACGACCTTCATCCAGCTGGCCGCCGGCCGCATCGACCCTGGGGCCCAGATCGACGCGGGCGTCGTGACCTGGACGGGCGATGCGGACCTCGGTGACCGCGCCGCCAGAAATCTCCGGTTCACGATCTGACCCTCCGGTTCACGATCTGACCCTCCGGCTCACGATCTGACCCTCCGGCTCACGATCTGACCCTCCGGTTCACGATCTGACCCTCCGGTTCATCACTGACGCAGCCAGGTCGGCGACCCGGCGGGTACCGCCGCCAGGTCGGCGATCCGGCGGGTGCGGCGCCGTCGCGCTATACTTAGTTGCCGAGAAGCAATTACCTACGTGACGTTGAAAGGGGCCGGGTAGTGCCTGACGTGGCCGAACGTCCTCGCCGCGGATTCTGGCGCAGCACGTTCTCGTCCCTCAGGGTGCCCAATTACCGGCTGTACTTCACCGGGCAGTCCGTCTCGCTGGCTGGCACGTGGATGCAGATGACCGCGCAATCCTGGCTGGTCCTGGTGCTCACCCACTCCAGCACCGACCTGGGCTTCGTGGTAGCGCTGCAGACGCTGCCGGTGCTGCTGCTCGCACCCTATGGCGGCGTGGTCGCGGATCGGGTCGACAAGCGGCGCCTCATGATCGTCCTGCAGATCGCCATGGGCCTGCAGGCACTCGTCCTCGGCCTGCTCACGGTGACCGGCGCCGTCACCCTCTGGGCGGTCTGCCTGCTGGCCGTCGTTCTCGGCCTCAACAACGCGTTCGAGAACTCGACACGGCAGGCTTTCGTGCGCGAGATGGTCGGCCGGGATGAACTGCGCAATGCGATCACGCTGAACTCGGTCACCGTCAACGCCGCCCGAGCCGTCGGACCCGCCATCGGCGGCGTGCTGATCGCCACCGTGGGCGTGGGCGTGTGCTTCCTGCTCAACGCCGCGAGCTTCGTCGCGGTGGTCACATCCCTGATCATCATGGACACCGCGGCGCTGCGGCCGAGCCCGCCTGCGCCGCGGGCTCGGGGCCAGTTGCGGGAGGGGCTGCGCTACGCCGCCCGCACGCCGGACATCGCCATTCCGGTCGCCATGATGGGCCTGGTCGGGCTCCTTGCCTACGAGTTCCAGGTGTCCATTCCGGTGCTTGCCAGGCAGACGTTTCACGGTGGCTCAGAGGCCTACGGCTTCCTGACCGCCGCGATGGGCATCGGCGCGGTGGTCGGCGGCCTGTTCACGGCCGCCAGGGGCCGGACCGGGCTGCGCTCGATGATCATCGCTGGCACCGGGTTCGGGCTGGCAATCATCGCCTGCCGTGGCACCGGCCATCGGCCTCGCGTACGCGGCCATGCTGTTCGTCGGCTGGGCCAGCGTTTCCTTCATCGCGATCGGCAACTCAACCATTCAGCTAGCGGCCGAGCCGAGCATGCGCGGCCGTGCGATAGCGCTGTGGCAGGTGGCCTTCCAGGGCACCACGCCCATCGGCGGCCCGCTGATCGGCTGGATCATCGCGGCCGCCAGCCCCCGTATCGGCCTCGCCGTCGGCGGCGCATCCTGCCTGGTCGCCGTCGCGGGCGGAAGCTACCTATCCAGGCGCTACCGCCGCCGCGCAGAGCAGCTGCACGTCCAGGGCGCTTCCTCCGGTTCACCATCTGACCGAGTAGGCCGGACGACTCTGGCGTGAAGCGGCCATTTCTCCGCTCTGGCCGCTGCACAGCATGAGTCGGCCGGCCGACTTGGCGCGGATGGTCCGGCTACTCCCACTCGATGGTCGCGGGCGGTTTGCTCGTGATGTCGAGGACAACGCGGTTGATCTGCGGCACCTCGTTAGTCAGCCGGGTAGAGATCGTGGCCAGCACCGCATCGGGCAGTCTGGCCCAGTCGGCGGTCATTGCGTCCTCGCTGGTCACCGGCCTCAGCACCACCGGGTACCCGTAGCTTCGTCCGTCCCCCTGGACGCCCACCGACCGCACATCGGCCAGCAGCACCACCGGGCATTGCCAGATGCGCCGGTCCAGGCCGGCCGCCGACAGCTCGGCCCGCACGATAGCGTCCGCCGCTGCGACGGTCGCCAGCCGCTCGGCGGTGACCTCACCCACGATCCTGATGGCAAGGCCAGGGCCAGGGAACGGCTGCCGCCAGACAATGTCGTCCGGCAGCCCCAGCTGGCTGCCCACCTCCCGGACCTCGTCCTTGAATAGCTCGCGAAGCGGTTCGACCAGTTCGAACTTCAGGTCGGCTGGCAGCCCGCCGACGTTGTGGTGCGACTTGATGCTGGCGGTCCCGGTCCCGCCGCCGGACTCCACCACGTCCGGGTACAGCGTGCCCTGCACCAGGAACGTGGCCGCTGCGGGTCCGCCCGCGATCTCCCGCGCGGCCCGCTCGAACGCCCGGATGAATTCGCGTCCGATAATCTTGCGCTTCTGCTCCGGGTCGGCGACCCCGGCGAGCGCACCGAGGAACGTCTCGGCCGCGTCGATAACCTTGAGGTCCACACCCGTCGCGGCGACGAAGTCCTTCTCGACTTGACCGGCCTCGCCAGACCTCAGCAACCCGTGGTCGACGAAGACGCACGTCAGCCGTGAGCCGATAGCCCGCTGCACCAGAGCGGCCGCCACGGCAGAGTCAACGCCGCCGGACAGGCCGCAGATCGCCGCGCCGCCTCCCACCTGCGCGGCGATGCGCTCAGTCTGCTCCTCGATCACGTTGCGCATGGTCCACGTCGGCGCGCACCCGGCCGCGGCGAGGAAGGCGCGCAACATCGCCATGCCGTGCTCGGTGTGCAGCACCTCGGGATGGAACTGCATGCCGTACAGCTGCCGGTCGACAGCCTCGGCCGCGGCGACTGGCGTGCTGGCCGTCGTGGCCGTCACCGCGAACCCCGGCGGCGCGAGCGCGCAGGTGTCGCCGTGCGACATCCAGACCCGCTGCTGGCCGGGCAGCCCGTCGAGGAGTACGCCAGGGGTTGCGGCAGTACGTAGCTCGGTAGCCCCGTACTCGCCCGTTCCGGTATACCGAACCTCTCCGCCGAGGTCGCGGACCATGAGCTGGAAGCCGTAGCAGATGCCGAGGATTGGCACGCCGGCGGTCAGCAGCCCGGCCGGGGCGGGAGGCGCGCCCGGCGCGTAGACCGAGGCGGGCCCGCCGGACAGGATGATCGCCGACGGGTGCAGCGCCAGCATGTCCCCGGCCGACATGGTGCTGGGCACGATCTGGGAGTAGACGTGGCACTCCCGGACCCGGCGCGCGATCAGCTGCGCGTACTGGGCGCCGAAGTCCACCACCAGGACCGGGCCCGATTCGAGGCCGGCCTGACCTTCCTGCACCATCCCTGCAGTCTATTGCCGGGGCTGGCCTGGCCGAAGGACGCCGCGACGCAGGTCAGACGGGCGGATTCGCCGGCGCGGCTGGCGCCGCGGGGCTGACCAGCACCCGGGAGATGCGGCGGCCGTCGAGTTGGGTCACCGTCAGCTTGCGCCCGGCTACCTCCGCCGACTCGCCGTTCTCTGGCAGGTGACCGAGCGAGGCGAGCAGGTACCCTGCCACCGTCTCGTACGGACCTTCAGGCAGCTCGAGCCCGGTCTGCTCGGCGAAATCATCGAGGTTGAGCAGGCCGTCGACCTCAAGCTCGCCGCCGTGCAACTGGCGGGAGGGCCCGACGTCGGCGTCGTATTCATCCTGAATATCGCCGATCAGCTCCTCGACGAGGTCCTCCAGCGTCACGATCCCGGCGGTGCCGCCGTATTCGTCGACCACGATCGCCAGGTGCGCGCGGTCCTTGCGCATCTCCGACAGCGCGGACAGCACCGTCTTGCTGATGGGCAGGAACTTCACCGGCCGCAGGACCTCGCCGACGTGGCGCGTGTCGAGACCAGCCCGGCCGTCGATGAGGTCGCGACCGTGCACAAAGCCGATCACGTCGTCGTAGGAGTCCTGATACACGGGGAACCGGGAGTATGGCGCCCGCTCGGTGATCTCCGCGGCCTGTTTCAGCGGCATGGACGCTCGCAGGAATTCCACCTCAGTCCTCGGCACGAGGACCTCGCGGATCTGCCGCTTGCCCGCGTCAAACACCTCACTGACGATGTGCCGCTCGTCGGGGCTGAGCGCCTGATGCCCGGCGACCAGGTCGCGCAGTTCTTCTTCGGTCATGACGCCGCGGGCGGCGGCCGGATCGCCGCCGAGCAAGCTGACGACCAGGTTCGTGCACCGGGACAGCAGCCAGACCAGCGGCCTGGCGAGCGTGGCCAGCCGATCTACCACGGGACCGGCTATCAGCGCCACCCGCACGGACCGCTGCAGCGCGATGCGCTTGGGCGCCAGCTCGCCGAAGATCAGGGTGAAGAACGAGATGACGAGGGTCACGGCAATCAGGGCCAGCGGGTCGCCGACAGCGCGCGGCATGTAGTTGCTCAGCACGTTCCCGAGCCGGTCGGACAGCAGCGCGGCGCCGAACGCACCGGAAAGCAGCGTCGCTACCGTGACGCCGATCTGCACCGAGGAGAGAAACCGGTTCGGATCCTGAGCCAGCCGGGCGGTTCGCTGGCCGCGCCTGCCCCGTCGGTTCAGGGAGCGCACCTGACCTTCGCGCAGCGAGACCAAGGCCATCTCGGCACCAGCGAAGAATCCGCCGATCAAGATCACGGCAAGGACGAGGAGAATATCCCATCCGACGCCATTCACGTCTGGATCCCCGACCCTCGTCAACTCGGCGCGGCGCGGTGCGTTGCTGGCCCCCCGATGCCAGCAGCTGGCCGCGGTGCTAGGCCCAGGGGAACGGCCCCCGGAACCCCCGGCGGCATCTTGGCCGCGCGGTAATTTGGAATAGTCTATGCAGTCTGCCCGCGCCACCGGGCCGTACTCACCGAGCCTGGTCGCACGCGTACCGTAACGACAACCGCCTTGAGCGGGATTTGCTGCCCAGCCGCCCCGCAGGTCTTCGGGCGGCCCGCTGCCCAGCCGCCCCGCAGGTCTTCGGGCGGCCCTCCGACGGGAAGGAAGCCGGCGTGCAGAGACTACGCGACGAGGCAGCGGCGATCGCCGCGGAGCTGACCGAATTGCGGCGATCGATCCACTCCGAGCCCGAAATCGGGCTCGACCTGCCGCAGACTCAGCGCAAGGTGCTCGACGCGCTCAGCGATCTGCCGGTTGACGTCAGTCTCGGCGAGGGCCTGAGCTCGGTGACGGCGGTGCTGCGCGGGGCGCGTCCCGGCCCTACGGTCCTGTTGCGGGCAGACATGGACGCTCTCCCCGTCACCGAGCAGTCCGGGGTTAGCTACGCAGCCCGGCTGCCCGGCGCCATGCACGCCTGCGGGCATGACCTGCACACCGCCATGCTGGTCGGCGCGGCGCGGATGCTAGCCGACCGCCAGCAAGACCTCCCAGGGAACGTGATCTTCATGTTCCAGCCGGGCGAGGAGGGCACCGGCGGCGCCCGGATCATGATCGAGCAGGGCGTGCTCGACGCCGCGGGCGAGCGCCCTGTCGCCGCCTATGCCCTGCACGTGGCGTCGGGGTTGCTGCCGCTGGGGCTCGTCGCCAGCCGTGCCGGGACGATCATGGCCGCTGCGGACACCCTGCACGTCACGGTCCACGGCCGCGGCGGTCACGGCTCGCAGCCGCATCACGCGGCCGACCCGGTACCGGCTGCCTGCGAGATCGTGCTGGCTCTGCAGACCATGGTCACCCGGCGATTCGATGTCTTCGATCCGGTCGTGCTGACGGTCGGCTCGTTCCACGCAGGGACAGCGGACAACGTGATCCCGGCCGACGCGCAGCTGCACGCCACGGTCCGGTCGTTCTCGCCGGCCGCGCGGACGGCCATCCAGGCGGCCGCGCCTCAGCTAGCCCGCGACATCGCGGCCGCCCACGGGCTGACGGCGACGGCGGAGTACGAGGACGGTTACCCCGTGACCGTCAACGACGCGGACGAGCTGGCCTTCGCCGAGCAGACAGTCGCGCAGGTGCTCGGCCCCGGCAGGTTCTTCGCCGCGCCGAACCCCATTCCCGGCGCGGAGGACTTCTCCTACGTGCTGGCCGAGGTGCCCGGTGCGTATCTGATGCTCGGCGCCGTGCCGCCGGACGCCGACCCGCTCACGGCGCCGTTCAACCACTCGGCGCAGGCCGTGTTCGACGACGGCGCGCTGCCCGACGGGACGGCGCTGTATACGGCGCTCGCGCTGCGCAGGCTCGCCGGCCGCGGCTCTCCGAGCGGCTGACGCGCCACCGGGCGGCCGGGACTACAGGCTGGCGACGTCCGCTTGCTTGGCCCGGACGGCATCGGCGGCCGCACGCAGTGCGGCCAGCTCCGGATTGGTGAGGTCACGCTCCACGATCCGCCCGACGCCGGTCGCGCCGATCTCCGCCTCCACGCCGAGATACACGCCGGAGATGCCGTACTGGCCATCCACCCAGGTGCAGACCGGCATCACTTCCTCGGCGTCCTCGGCAACAGCCCTAGCCATCCTGGCCGCGGCCGCGGACGGGGCGTAGTACGCCGACCCGGTCTTGAGTAGCGCGACGATCTCACCGCCGCCGTTGCGGGTCCGCTCCACCAGCTGATCGACCTCGGCGGGCGACAGCATGTCAGACAGCGGTTTCCCGTCGACCAGGCAGGCCGACGGGACCGGGACCATAGTGTCGCCGTGGGAGCCGAGGGTGAGGGTCGTGACCGACCCCACCGGGACGCCCAGGCGCTCGGCCACGAAGTAGCTGAACCTGGCCGTGTCCAGCATGCCCGCCTGGCCGATCACTCGGTTCACGGGGAAGCCGGAGACCCTGGCTGCCAGCGCTGTCATCTCGTCGAGCGGATTCGACACCACGATCAGCACCGCGTCCGGGGCGTGCTTGACGACCTGCTCGGTCACGCTGCGGACGATCTTGGCGTTGACGCCGATGAGGTCCATCCGGCTCATGCCTGGCTTGCGCGGCAGGCCAGCGGTGACCACCACGATCGAGGACCCGGCGATGACCTCGTAGCCCTCGCCGGCCTGGCCCGTTGTCTTGCCCGTGACCTTCGTCTCGAAGCCCTCGATCGGACGCGACTGGTTGAGGTCGAGGGCGAGCCCCTCCGGCTTACCCTCGACGATGTCGGTGAGCACGACCTCGTCGAAGATGTCGTACTCAGCCAGCCGCTGGGCCGTGGTGGAGCCGTAGAAGCCGGCGCCGACGACCGTTACCTTTCCGTTGCGGGCCATTCCCGTGTTCTCCCTTGAACTGCGATGTGTTGTGCTCCGCTCGGGCGCGCCGCGGCGCGAAACCGCGCCGGCGTCAGGACTTGGCCATCGCGGCGCGCAGGTTCTCATCGAGCGCTGCGAGGAACTCCTCCGTGGTAAGCCACGGCGTCGCGCCGCCGACGAGGACGGCCAGGTCCTTGGTCATCTTCCCGCTCTCCACCGTCTCGACGCAGACCCGCTCCAGCAACTCGGCGAACGCGGTCACCTCGGGTGTGCCGTCCAGCATGCCGCGGTGCGCGAGCCCGCGGGTCCAGGCGAAGATCGACGCGATCGGGTTGGTGGACGTGGGCTTGCCCTGCTGGTGCTGGCGATAGTGCCGGGTGACCGTGCCGTGCGCGGCCTCGGCCTCGATGGTCTTGCCGTCCGGGGTCATCAGCACGCTCGTCATCAGGCCAAGAGAGCCGTAGCCCTGTGCCACGATGTCGGACTCGACGTCACCGTCGTAGTTCTTGCACGCCCACACGATGCCACCGTTGCCTTTGATGACCTGCGCCACCATGTCATCGATGAGCCGGTGCTGGTAGAAGATTCCGGCCGACTCGAACTCGGCCTTGAATTCGCTCTCGAATACCTCCGCGAAGATGTCCTTGAACCGGCCGTCGTAAGCCTTGAGGATCGTGTTCTTCGTGGACAGGTACAGCGGGTAGCCGCGACTCAGCGCGTACCGCATGCTCGCCCGCGCGAAGTCGCGGATCGAATCGTCGAAGTTGTACATCGCCATCGCAACGCCGCTGCCCGCGAAGGTGGCGACCAGGTATTCCTTGCTGTCGCCGCCGCGCTCCGGGGTAAACGAGATGTGCACCGTGCCCGGCTCGGGCACCACGAAGTCGGTGGCTCGGTACTGGTCACCGTGCGCGTGCCTGCCGATGACGATTGGCTGGGTCCAGCCGGGCACGAATCGCGGGATGCTGGAAATCACGATCGGCTCGCGGAAGATCACGCCGCCGAGGATGTTGCGGATGGTGCCGTTGGGCGACCGCCACATCTTCTTCAGCCCGAACTCGGTAACCCGGTCCTCGTCTGGGGTGATGGTGGCGCACTTCACGCCGACCCCATGCCGCCTGATCGCCTCGGCCGCATCGATCGTGACCTGGTCGTCGGTTGCGTCGCGATGCTGGATCGAGAGGTCGTAATACTCAAGCTCGACGTCGAGGTAAGGCAGGATCAGCTGGTCCTTGATGAACTGCCAGATGATCCGCGTCATCTCGTCGCCGTCGAGCTCGACGACGGGATTTACTACCTTGATCTTGGACATGCGGTTGCGCTTCCCTTCCTCACGCCAGCCAGCCGGGTCTCCGGCGAGTCAGCGGGCTCATGAGCCAGGCACCTTAGCGATCAGGCCAGCCACTAGCAGCCCGATACCGAGCGTCGCCAGCGCCGCGACGTCAAGCAGGCGCCGCCGCGACGCGAGCATCCCCGCCCTGCCCTCCGGCAGCACCAGCCTGGCTAGCGCTCCCGCCAGCAGCGACCCGGCTATAACCAACGTACCGCCCCGCACCGCCTGGTTTCCGCCGCGCACGGTGGCTAGCCCGGCCGCCACTCCGGCGAGCACGATCCAGTACGGCAGGTGGGCCGTCACCCCGGGTCGGCCGCGCTCGCCGTCGCGCGGCTGGTCGCGGGTTGCGAGCGCTCTGGCCGAGTGCTTCACGGGGCCTCGGTCAGCGCGGGGGCTGCGGCAACCACGCTCGGCAGTGTACTGGCGCCCGCGGCCGGTTAAGAGTGCGGCCCGGCTGGGTAACCCAACAGTGACACCTGACTAACTGACGGGTCACATCAGGAGCGTCAATGGAAGCCCCCCACCTGAAGATCGAGACCACCGGCGCGGTCGTCCGGCTGCGCGCGGACGTCACCACCATCGGCCGCGGCCAGTCGGTGGACGTCCGCCTCGACCACCCGAGCGTGTCCAAGCTGCACGCCGAGATCGTCCGGCGCGGACCATACGTCTATGTGAGTGACCTCGGGTTATCGCGGTACGGCACCAGGGTCAACGGCAAGGTCGTCGCGCAGCGACTGCTGGAGGACGGCGACGTGCTGTCGTTCGGATCGCAGCGCTGCCGGGTGGGTGGCCTCGCCGCGGAGGAACTACCCGAGTCTGAGCTCCGCCGGTCGGCGGTACCCGAGCTGACCCGGCGCGAACTGGATGTCGTCGCCGCGCTGTGTAAGCCGGCGCTGAGCGAGGAGGCGTTCGTCGCGCCCGCGACCGCGCGCGACATCGCCGCCGATCTCGTCGTGACGGAGGCGGCCGTGAAGCAGCATCTGCTGCGGCTGTACCAAAAGCTGCGCATCCCCGCGGGCCCGAACCGGCGGATCCGGCTGGCCAACGAGGTCGTCGCGCGCGGCCTGGTCCGGCCGGTGCCCGCCGCGGCGCTCGATCGCCACCGGTCCACCGTCCGCGGGCTCACCCCGGCCGGGACGAGCGATCTCGTCAGCGACGCGGTGCCGCTCGCTGGCTGACGAGCCAGGTTGTCACATGTGCTCGAACCAGCGCGCCAGTTGCCTGCCCACGTCGGCGACGTTGGATAGCACCGGATGGTTGCCCGCGGCGTGCAGCTGAGAGCCGAGGGTGACCGCGGGCCAGTAGCCGGGAGCCCGCGTCAGCGCGGCGGCGATCACGGCGACAGCGATGACCGCGCCGCCCACGCAGCCGAGCACCGCTATCGGGGCTGACCGGGTGATCCGGTCGTAAAACTTGCGGAGCGGACGCCGGCATACCTCAGACCCCGGCCCCAGGCAGTAGCAGGCGACGAGGGCACCGGAGGCGTCGCTCACGGCCCTGGCAAGGTCGGTCGGCCCGGCCGCCAGCACGGTGAGGACCGCGGCCGCCCCGGCAAACAGCAGCGCCATCGGCGCAAGCAGCACGAATCTCACGACCGTGCGGACTACGGCCCACGGGTAGAAGAAAATCGCCGAGACCACGCCGGCTGGGCGGCTGCCCTGCCCGGCCAGCCGCTTGGTCAGCCGGCCCGCGGTCAGGTCGGTAGCGCGCAGCAAGATCAGGAGCGCGAGCGCCGCCGCGGCGCCGGCCAGCGGGAGCAGCACGCTGAGCGCGATGAGACCCAGCACCGTCGCCAGCACCAGCAGGATCCGGGCTGGCGCCTGCGCCGGGCTGCTGGCGCGGTCACCTGGCGCGCCGGCCCGC
>JASHOE010000281.1 GCA_030041275.1 Streptosporangiaceae bacterium | reverse complement strand
TGGCAGGCCGTGGCGCGACCGGGTCACGCACGCGGTCGCGCTCGGCGCGGCGGCGGTGGCCGCTCCGGTGGCTGGCGAACTGGACCTGTCCGACTATCACCGGGCACTCGCCGGAGTGCAGGTCGGCGCAGCGAGGCAGCCATGGCACTAGTTCCGGCAGGCGAGATCGTCGCCGCGGCGTGCGCGGCCGGCTGCGGCGCGGGTGCCTTCAACGTCATCGGGATCGAGCACGCCGAGGCCATCGTCACCGGCGCCGAAGCGGCCGGCGCCGCAGTCATTCTCCAGGTCAGCGAGAACTGCGTCGTCTATCACGGCGCGCTCGCGCCCATCGGCGCGGCCGTGCTGGCGGTCGCCCGGGCCGCCAGTGTGCCGGTGGCGGTGCACCTGGACCACGCGACCAGCGAGAGCCTGATCACCGAGGCAGTCAGTCTCGGGTTCGGCTCGGTCATGTACGACGCCTCGGTGCTGCCGTACGCCGCGAATGTCCAGGCCACGGCCAGTGTCGCCGCGTGGTGTCACGAGCGCGACGTCTGGGTGGAGGCCGAGCTCGGCGAGATCGGCGGCAAGGACGGCGTGCACGCGCCGGGCGCCCGGACCAATCCGGAGCAGGCGGCCGATTACGTGGCCGCGACCGGCGTCGATGCGCTGGCCGTCGCGGTGGGCAGTTCGCACGCGATGCTGGCCAGGACCGCCGTTCTCGACCTTGAACTGGTCGGGAAGATACGCGCGGCCGTGCCGGTGCCGCTCGTGTTGCACGGCTCGTCCGGCGTGCCCGATGATGCCCTCAGTGCCGCCGTCGCCGCGGGACTCACAAAAATCAACGTGGCGACCCAGCTAAACAAGGTTTTCACCGCTGGTGTCCGCGGCTGCCTGGCGGGCGATGCCGCGATGGTGGACCCACGTCGTTACCTCACGAAGGGACGGGACGCCGTCGCCGACGAGGTGCGTCGCTTGCTCGGCGTGCTGGGCGCGAAGGCAAGGGGGTGCGCGTGAGCCGGTACCGGCGCTGGAATCAGCTCCTCGAGTTGCTGGCTGCCGAGGGCCAGGTGCAGGTCGAGCAAGCCGCGCAGGTCCTCGGCGTGTCCACGGCGACGATCAGGCGCGACCTTGACGACCTGGCCGGCCAGCAGATGCTCGCGCGCATCCGCGGCGGCGCGGTAGCGCGGGGCGTCACCTACGACCTGCCACTGCGGTACAAGTCCGAGCGCTACCCCTCAGAGAAGCAGCGCATCGGCGAACTGGCCGCCAAGCTCGTGCAGCCCGGCCAGGTAGTCGGACTCAACGGCGGGACCACGACGACGGAGGTCGCCAGAGCGCTGGCGATGCGTGCCGACCTGCCTGCGGCGAACGGCGCCCCGGCGATGACGGTCGTCACGAACGCGCTCAACATCGCCACCGAGCTGGCCGTGCGGCAGCACATCAAGCTCGTCGTGACCGGCGGCGTCGCCCGCCCGCAGTCCTACGAGCTCACCGGACCGCTCGCCACTGGCGTCCTCGAGCAGATCAGCATCGACATCGCCTTCCTCGGCGTGGACGCCATCGACCCGTCCGCGGGTGCCATGGCCCAGAACGAGAGCGAGGCGAGCATCAACCGGCTCATGGCCCGCCAGGCTGCCAAGGTGATCGTCGTAGCCGACAGCTCGAAGGCAGGCCGCCGCGCGTTCGCCCGGATCTGCTCTCCCGCCGAGATCGACTCCCTCGTCACCGACACCGGCCTGGGAGAAGAGAGCATCGCCAGGTTCGCCGACGCCGGCATCGACGTGATGACCGCGTGAGCCGCGATCAGACGACTGCGAAGACGCTAGACCTGCTGGTCGTCGGCGACTGCAACCCGGACGTCCTCGTGCTCGGCGACGATGTCACGCCTGAGTTCGGCCAGCACGAGAAGCTCGTGCAGAGCATCTCGCTGGTCGTCGGCGGGTCGGCCGCGATCACCGCGGTCGCAGCGGCCCGGCTTGGCCTCCGCGTCGCCCTGGCGGCGGCGATCGGCTCCGACCCGGCAGGCGAGTTCATGCTCGGCCAGCTGGCCAGTGCCGGAGTCGACACCTCAGGCGTGACGGTGTCCGGCCTCGGGACGGGCATGACCGTCGCGCTCGCCCACGCCGGTGATCGCGCGATCCTCACCGCAACCGGAGCCATGACCTCGCTGACAGCCGGCGCCGTGCGACGCGACCTGCTCGCGGCGGCGCGGCACGTGCACGTGAGCTCGTACTTCCTGCTCGAGCAGTCGCTCGGACCCGGCGTGGCCGGGCTGATGGCGGCGGCGCACGCCAACGGCGCCACGACGTCGCTGGATACGAACTGGGACCCAGCTGGCCGCTGGGGCGGTGCTCAGCTCCGCGCCGCCTTCCCGCACATCGACTACCTGCTGCCCAATAAGGAAGAGGCGCTGCGCCTGTCCGGCGAGCGGAATCTCGATGCCGCCGTCGCAGCGCTGACCAGCGCCGGGCCTGCGGTCGTCGTCAAGCTGGGACCTAGCGGCGCCATGTACGCCGACAGCAGCCGAGTTGACCGGGTACCGGTGCCACTCGGACTCGACGGTTCCTTCGTAGACGCGACGGGCGCGGGCGACTGCTTCAACGCGGGCCTGATCGCCGGGCTGCTGCGCGGCCTCGACCTGCCGTCCGCCGCCCAGCTCGGCTGCGCCGTGGGCTCGGCGTCGACCCGGGCAGCGGGCGGCACGGCGGCGGCACCGGACCTGCCGACGGCCCTCCGCCTGGCGGCGCTCCCAGAAAGTGCTCCAGCCGCGGGGTAATTCCGCCGGTTTCCATCCGGTGTGCCAGGACACTCCCCGGACTCGGGGATGGTCAGGCTAGGTCACACTGCGCTTGTGTGAACCTGGACACCTCCTGAGGTGTCTGAATTCTGGGTGGGGTCATTGAGGGGGGTTGTGAAGCAGGGTGGGAGCGAGCTGGTATTCGCCACCGGGCGGATACCCGGATCCGCGCGAGTCGAGTGCGGAGTCACGGAACCAGGAGTTCATGTCCGTCCGGTCGGTGCCGCCGCGCGCTGGCCCTGCCGGTGCGTCAGCCCGGCGTAAGTACGAACGACTCAGGGACAAGGACGAGCAGCGTTTCCGGGCGGGATGGGTTCCGCTCGGCGCACTCGCGGTCGAGTTGTCGCCAGACCGGCCGGGCCCCAGGCCATCGGTACAGGGCGCGATCGCAAGAGAGCATCTCGGCGCACACCTCGACGCCCTGGCTTCAGGCGACGTGGCTGTCCTGCACGACTGTCTTATTCCAGGGACGAACGCGAACATCGCGCACCTCGCGGTTACCCGGCAGGGCGTGTGGGTGATCGACGCGAAGCAATACAACAGCGGCCGCCCCAGGCTCACCATGCAGGGTGGCATCCGGCACCCGGTCGCTGAGCGTGTATTCATCGGGCGGCGGGACTGCACGAGGTTCGTGGACGGCGTGCGCTGGCAGGTAGACAACGTCCAGGCTGCGGTGCCCGGGGTTCGCGTGACCGGTGCTCTCTGCTTCATCGACGCGGACTGGCCGCTCATCGGCGGCTCGTTCATGGCCCGCGGCGTTCACATCCTCTGGCCGAAGAAGCTGGCCAGGTCGGTTGCCAGGGAGTCTAGGGGCAACGTCGACGTCTCAACCGTGTCCTGGCAGCTCGCTAGGCGCTTCCCCCCGGCCTTACCGTTGACTCCCCCTGGCGGGGTGGTCTCCCTCCGGCGCCCCGCACAATGACCGCAGGCAACAGTTGCGTTCTGGTATGCCATTCTGGCTGGACTGATCGCAGATAAGAGCGTGCGGCTGACTGCAAGAGAGCTAGAGCGGAGCGCGGATGCCTGAAGAAGATTCGCCTTATCTGCTGGATCGCGAGCACAATCCGCCGTTGCCCGAAGGCCAGCATTGCAGCCAACTGACGGCGGCGAAGCCGAGGAGGATGTCGTCTAGCCGCGAACGACGCGAAAGGCGACTCGATGTTGATCTGGTACAACAAGCTCGTCCGCGACCGGATCCCAGAGCTGATCGCGGCCGACGGTTGGCGGGTCAATATGCAAACGCTGGATGACGCCGGTTTCAAGCGCGAGCTGCTCGCGAAACTTGTAGAAGAAGCCCATGAAGCGCAGGCGGCCGCCAGGCCGGAGCTCGAGGACGAGCTCGCTGATGTGCTTGAAGTCCTTCAAACCCTCCTAATCGTGACTGGTAGTTCCTGGGAGCGGCTTGAAGCAGCCAGAGCTTCGAAGCACGCCGAACGCGGGGGCTTCGGCCGGCGGGTCTTCCTGGTATCGACGGACCGCCCTGAGTGAGCCGACGGGGGCTCCTCGCTGATCGAAGCGCTGGATCGAGCTTGGTGGGGACCCACCGGGAACGCCGGCAGGCTCGTCACGGCTCAAGGCACTGGACAACCCTGCGACCAGCCCGGACATGTTCCGGGCCGGTGTTCCAAGAACAACGCGAATGGTGCTCCATTCGCATGTAATCCGGCACACTCTGTTGCGCGTCCATTTGAATGTGAGCCAGCAGTCTGACAGGGCCCCTCGGCGATGACGCAGAGCTCAGCGCCTACCGAGTCCGCTCGTGACAAGTCCGGGCGTCGGAAACGGCGACCATTCGATCCTGGTCGAGCCGCCATCATCGCAGCCGTGCTAGGGCCAGCCCTCACTTTTTTCCTTGGCAACCTTCTTCCTCACCTATTTGTAAGCCCGAGGCCGAATCCAGTGTCGGTCACGATCAACGCGCCGGACACTGGAGCGATCCATTACGTGGGCTCGTACTCGGGAACGTTCTCCGGCCTCCAGCCTGGCCAGACTATATGGACGTTTAATCAGCCCGTGGGCAAGAATGGGGACATCAGTCCGACAACGTTCCCAGACAACGGGCCGTGCAATGTCAATCTTGCGACCAAAACCTGGAACTGCTCCGACACGTACGTGGGTAATCCTAGCGACACTGGTACGTATCGAGTCTGCGCAGCCATACTCAGTCCGGCCGAAGCCAATACCGTGGTGACCTTGCTGGCCAATGTGAATGCCGACTCCAAACTTGGGTACACCTACTGGTTTACATCACCTCCGGCCTACATCAATGATCACTCCCGCTCGTGCATGTCGGCCATACGAGTCAACGGCTAGCACGCCCTGGAGCATGCTCTCGTCGGGATCCTGCACTACCTCCAGTTCACTGCTCGAACCCGTCGCCGTCCGCCCAGAGGCAGCCAGTCGGACCGACGAGTCAGGCTCGTGATCGGTTGCGTTTCGGCCCGCTGGTATCCGGCATGGCCTCCGCTGGCGGCCTGTACGCCGACGTGCGGACAGCCGCTGTGTAATGTCACTTGTTGTGATGGATCGCCCACGCAGGGGTGGTACACGGCCCGGTTACGATCCGAGCGTGTCGGCCGTCTCGCTGCCGACGCGCCGGTTCAGCCCGCTGACGGCGGTTACCAGCCGGGCACTGCTCGCGCTCGCGCTGCTGGTGCTGACGACGGCGATCGTCTATCTCGACCGAGCCGGCTACATCGATGCGGCCGAGCCGCACCAGCCGGTCAACCTGGTGGCCAGCTTCTACTACTCGGCGGTGACGCTGTCCACCACGGGCTACGGCGACATCGTGCCGGTGACCGACGCAGCGCGGCTCGTCAACGTCCTGGTCGTCACGCCAATCCGGGTGATCTTCCTGATTCTGCTGATCGGCACGACAATCGAGGTGCTCGCCGAGCGCACCCGGCTCGGATGGCGGATTGCCCGGTGGAAGTCCAGGCTGTCCGGGCACACCGTCGTCGCGGGTTACGGCACCAAGGGACGCAGCGCACTCAGCACCCTCAGGGATGCCGGCCTGCCAGCCGACCACGTTGTCATCGTGGACATCTCGCCGCCCGTCATGACCGAGGTGAACCGCGAGGGGCTGGTCGGCATCGGCGGCGACGCTACCCGACGCGAGGTACTGGCCAGCGCTCAGATCCGGAACGCCGCCAAGCTCGTGATCGCTGTCGGCCGGGACGATACCGCCGTTCTGATCGCCCTCACCGCGCGTCAGCTCAACCCGCAGATCATCATCATCGCAGCGGTGCGCGAGGCGGAGAACGAGCCGCTCCTGCGCCAAAGCGGTGCAGACCACGTCGTCGTGTCGTCCGACACCGCGGGCCGAATGCTCGGCCTGTCCACGATGAACCCGGCCCTCGGCAAGGTCTTCGGCCAGCTGCTTGACCGCCGACGCGGCTTTGATCTCAACGAGCGGCCAGTCAACCCCGCCGA
This sequence comes from Streptosporangiaceae bacterium, assembly GCA_030041275.1. GTDB lineage: Bacteria > Actinomycetota > Actinomycetes > Streptosporangiales > Streptosporangiaceae > JAJYUU01. Next base: position 3,434 of record JASHOE010000281.1, on the reverse strand, counting down.
GATCGGTCTGCCAGTGCTGCAGGCAGCGCCGGGCGCCGTCGCGGTTGTCCGGGGCGGCCAGGTGCTCGCCGTCGACGATGCCGCGGCTCAGCAGCTGCGAGATGGCGACTGCATCGTGCTCGTCGCTGCCGCAAACCACAGCCCGTCGCGCCGCTGATGCAGTCCGGCGCCCGCGAGAGCCGATAATCCGGCCCGCATCGGCCGCGGCGCCGCCTGGGCTTAGAGTTTGCTGTACTACGCAGTTAATTGCCTGAGAAATGGCAGCTACCGCCCCTCCGTCCCCCGCTAGGAAAGGGCACGCTAGTGACAACGGATGAGACGCAGGCAACGGCTGAGCACGTAACGGACCCGGGCGGCTCGTCCGGGCGACCGACGTTCGACACCAGCGTGGCCCACATCGCCCGGGTGTACGACTACTGGCTCGGCGGCAAAGACAACTACGCCGCCGACCGCAAGGCCGGTGAGGCCGCGCTTCAGGCCTACCCCTACATCGCCGGCGGTGTCCGGGCCAACCGGGCGTTCCTGGCCCGGGTCGTGCGGTTCCTGGCCGGCGAGGCCGGCATCCGCCAGTTCCTGGACATCGGCACCGGCATCCCGACCGCGAACAATACGCACGAGGTCGCCCAGGACATCGCGCCCGACTCGCGGGTCGTGTACGTCGACAACGATCCCGTCGTGCTCGCCCACGCGCGGGCCCTGCTCACCAGCAGCAGCGAGGGCGCGACCGCCTACCTCGACGCTGACTTCCGCGACATCGACACGATCCTCGCCGATGCCAGCCAGACCCTGGACTTCTCCCAGCCCGTCGCGATCATGCTCATCGCCATCCTGCACCTCATCGACGACGAAGCGGATCCGCACGCCGCGGTGGCGAAACTGGTCGACGCGGTCCCCTCGGGCAGCTACCTGGCCATTTCTCACCTGTCCTCCGACATCATGGCCTCGGCGGCCCGGACCCAGGCACACGACCGGCTCCGCGAGCTCATGCACGAGAAGCAGACGCTCCGCAACCGCGAGGAAGTCGCGTCGTTCTTCACCGGCCTGGAGATGGTCGAACCGGGCCTGGTGCCGATAACGCAGTGGCGGCCGGCCAGCGAGACCGAGGCCAAGAGCCCGACAGCCCTGTGGGGCGGCGTAGCCCGCAAGACCTGACCACGCTGGTTCGGCCCGGATCGCTGAGTAGATGCGAAATTGCTGATCTCACAAACCGCAATTGCGTCTGCGGAGGGCCACCAGAAACTCAGCCGCTCATAGCGCAGTGTGTGATTCGGATGCGCTAGATCCAGCCCGAGTTCCGGCGCTTTAGCCCTTCCGCATCGGATCACCTAGTGCAGGGCCGCCACGGACCGGGCGCGTCACTACAGGTGACCGACCAGCACAATGATGACCACGACGAAGATCACCAACGTAAACAGGGTCGAGAGCATGCTCGCCCCTGCCTGAATAAGCTGAGCCATCAGAATCACAGCGACCCGCGCGGTGCGTACCAGCGCCGCCAGACTGACGATCACCACGGCGACGACGGCGAGCGACGTCACTCCCAGAGCCTGCGCAGCCGCGAAGGCCGTGACATGGGTGAACTCGTGGCCTCCGAGGCCGTAACGGGCCAAGCCCGAGCCTGCTCCGACTGCTAGTGCGCGTAACCTGAACAACGGGACCTCCCCAGTGCCCGCATTACTAATTACTAACATCGTGGCATTGGGATAGGCGGCACGGCCATAATCGGCGCGTGGTGTAATTTTCTCTACTGGCAATAACTGCAAGTGTGAACCAGCATTTAAGTTAAGGCGAGCTAGCGTCCAGCCGAAGCTTCGCGGCAACTTTGGCTGAGTTCGCAAGGATACAAAGCCAGACGACGCTCGGAATAGCGGTCGGCGTACGAATCTCGCCAGCATGGCCCTGCTAGGACGCGTATACCTAACCTGGTGAAATTATCAAGCACAGGCCTTGTTCAACTTAACTCGGATAGAAGTAAAGCAGCCCAGATCCGCAGGCCCGCGCGCAGAAACCGGCTGCCGACCGCCCGGACCAAATGGCCAACGGCTGCCCGCGGCTACCGCCCAGTCCCGCCACGCCTGGCCACGCTGCGGAACCGCGAAGCCACGAACCGTTGAACTCTCGACGCGCGCCGGGCCGTTGCCGACGCAAAGTCCGCTCCCCATGGACGCCGTTCTCCGCACCAATCTTGACGGCTCACCCCCGGTGTGCGGGCGGGCGACCGGTGCCGTCTTATGCAGACATCGTCCTGCCTGAAGTTTTGTGATAGATGTAGAAAGGCAACTAATGTTTGTCTGCCTTTCTTAAGTTCAGCTTGACGAGAGGCCGAGCTTGAATGACCCTGACCCCCGGGTGGTGCTTGCGCAGCGACTGCGCGCCCTTGCGGGAAGAGCGCTGGCCGGGCTGGAAGATCACTCAGACGCAGCTCGCCCTGGCGCTGGGCGGCCTGAGCGTTCCGCTCGTCTCGTCCTGGGAGTCGACCACTCGTCCGCGCGTGCCGCCGCTGGTACGCGTTGATGCCTACGCCCTGCTCTTCTCAACGACCCGATCCTTCGATGCAAGCTCGCCGGGCTTGCTGAACCCGGCAGAACTTGATGAGGGCGAGCGGCGTGCGATGAACGAGCTCATGGCGGAGCTGAGGCAGTTGCGCAATGCGGCGCTTCGCGCAGGCGCTCAGGTTGCCGGAGACCACAGCCCGGAGACTGCTCCGATCAGCGAAGGCCCATGGCGCTTCAAGCTGGGCGAGCAGGCTGCGATCGTCTGCAGCAAGCTGCCGGAAGAGATGCTGCGGAACATGCCGTACAGCGACGTCGACGATCCCGACTACATCGAGATGCTCACGTACTCCGACCTCGACGCGCTGTTCGAGCTGTACGGCCACCTGCGGGCTTCGAACCCGGACAGCTATGTGGGTCGCCGCTTCGCTCACAAGCTGACCCGTGTCGACCTGCAGTCGAACCTTGCCGTCCTCGGCGGGCTGGACTGGAACTCACTGACCCAGACCCTGATGGAAGAGCTGGACCTTCCCGTCCGGCAGGTAGCGGACTGGCAGACGGAGAACGGGCAGTACTTCGAGGTCAAGGACGGGGACACCGTCGCTCAGCACAGACCAGTGCTCAGGAACGCAGACGGCAGGCTGCTCCTGCACGAGGATGTGGCGCTTTTCGCCAGGGCGGTAAACCCGTGGAATCGCGAAATGACCGTCACCATTTGCGCTGGCATGTATGGCAGGGGAACATACGGCGCTATCCGGGCACTCACCGACTACCGCCTTCGTGAGCGGAACAACCGGTATATCGCATCCCGATTTGCCGGGCGCGAAGCATATTGCATCTTGATGCGGGTGCCCGTCGTGCACGGCGAGACGTTGACCCCGGACTGGACCACCGAGGATCACCGGCTGTTCGAATGGTCGAGATAGGTGCCCGGTTGCTGCG
>JASHOE010000280.1 GCA_030041275.1 Streptosporangiaceae bacterium | reverse complement strand
CTGATGACCGCTGTCACCGATGACACATAGGCGGTGGGAACCGCGACCACGAATCCGTATATTGGAGGCCCTGCCTGTTGCCGGTCGGTGGTCACCGCGGAGATCGCAGCGGAAGTGATCGTTACCCGTGTCCCGACAGGGTGGTAGCACGCCACGCCCGGCGCGGGGGCACTGCTGCGCACCACGCCCGGCGCGGTCGGCGTGGGCTTGCTCCCGGCGTCCGCCTGCACGCTTGGCGAAGCTAGCGCTATGCGCGGCGCAAGCGCCAGGCCGAACAACGCGACTGATCCGGCCGGGCACCGGTCCGTCGCCGTGGGGAACTGGTTACGCATAACCTGCACGATGAACGGTGATCCCAGCTGACGTGTCGCTGACGTGACGGCAGGTTGCGGGTTTGGCCCTAGCGGAGTGATGTGGCCTGCGCAGCTGGTAACAGCGAGCACCATGCCCGCCGCCGCCACCGCGCTAGCCAGCATCGAGCACGTGCGCTGCGGCAAAGTCGGCATGTCCTGGGTCCTGGTTAGGCAGCCGTCAGGCGCGGGTACGGCAGCGGTGCTGGCGTGGCCGCCTGGGCGCGAGCGGCGTCCGGGACAACCAGCGCCACGGCGATCAGCAGGATGAGCAGCTCCGCCAGGCTCACCGTGATCAGGTGCGGGTCGTGTGCGTAGTGGCTGAGCGAGGCGAGCCGGTAAGCCCCAACATCGGCTGCCAGCAGGACCAAGGTCAGCGACCACACGCCGGAGCCGGCGTTGCGGCGGAGTCGGATCAACGGTGTGCGCGCCAGACAGGCCAGGGCCACCAGCGCGCAGCACAGCCCGGCCGTGTCCGGCAGCCACGCGGTGTTGCCGGTTGCCTGGAGCGTCAGCACCGGCACGTACAGCAGCAGATATCCGGCGGGCAAGGCTAGCTGCCAGGGCCAGCGCACTACCGCTGGCGCGTCCCGGTGGAACGCAGCCATGGCCAGGACCGGAGCAACGTTGAGCAGAACCCAGAAGGACCACGATCCGAACGGCGCCGGCATGAAGCCGGTGAGCCGGGATTGCAGCAAAGCGACGAGGTCGGGGATGATGACCAGCGCGGCGAGGACCCGGGCAGCGCGATAATGCCCGCGGACCAGCGCCACGTAAATAGCGACCCAGCCGACGTTGACCGCGTAGTACAAGGTGGCCCAGATGCCGGCTGGCGAGTCGGTCATCAGACTCGCGGGTGGCGCGGGTAGTCCGAACAGGCGGCTGCTCCAGGCTGACCGCACGAGTATCTCGACGGCCCCACCGCGTGCAGCAGCATCACCGCGAGCACGGCGTTTCGCACCGCTTGGCCCCAGGCGAAATACCGGCGCGGAGCGCTCGCACCGCCCAGGTACAGCCGGACGGCAAGGCCGACCACGCTGGCGATCTCCGCTCGGTCGGGCTTGCCGATTTCCAGCACCCACGCGTCTGTCTGCGGGTCGCCGGTCAGCCAGCTGTCCAGGAACGCGGCGACCATGTCCTCTTCCCAGCGCACGCGATACCAGCCGGGCAGAAGTCGCACCACGCGCCGGTAACGCCGCTCCAGGCTGCCGCTCATCCGACTGCCTCCGCACCGGTCAGGCGCAACCTCGCTCGCACCACGCGAGCGGTGGATGCACGAAGCTCCGCCTCTTCAGCCAGCGCGCGCCGACCATGCCGGGTAAGCCGGTAATAACGCCGCAGCCGACCGTCGTGCGCCTCCTCCCGGTCAGGCTCGATCAGCCCCTCGGCGGCGAGCCGGTCCAGCACCCCGTACAGACTGCCGATCTTCAGCCGGACCCGGTCCTGCGACAGGTCGGCGACCTCGCCCACGATGCCGTACCCGTGCCGCGGGCCATCGGCCAGCGCGGTGAGCACGAAGAACGCCTGCCCCGTCATCGGCTGGCCCGCCATGGCAGCAATATAGTGGAAGTCAAGATATTAGTCGAGGCTGGCTTCGCGACCTCGGCAGGCAACTGTCCGCCAGGTGACTGGCTTCAGTGCCAGCGAGCTCCGCCGGTCGCGTAGGTCCGCATCCGCGCATACAGCTTCGAGCTGATCGGCCCGGGTGCCGTCACCGGGAGCGATGAAACCGCAAGCTGGTCGGCTGTCCCCGTTATCGCACGGTGAACATCAGCACGCCATAACCGGGAAGGGTGCGGTGCAGATAGCCGTCAGTGGTTCGTGCTGGTCTGCCGTTACCCCACACATTGAGGAGCTCGCCCGGAGCTTTGTAGCGAACGTCCGCACGTACTGGGGAGGTGTTGACGAGCATCACCGAGCCCGGTTTCGTGATGACGTCGATGCTTCCCTCGGTACCGACCAGCTTGCCCTGCACGCCTTCCTGGTCAATGGCGATGACCTTCTTGTTGCCCAGGACCATGAGTGAGGCGGCGGAGGTCAGGTTCCCTGATGCGATCAACGGGCTCGACTCCATGGCCCATACATCCGCCTGATTCTCTTGATCCGACAGCGAGTAGCTGAAGATGCTGTTGCCGGCCAGCAGCATGTCCAGGTCGTTCCAGTGGCCAGGGGACGCGTACGAATACAGCGGCAGGTCTGCCTCAAGGTGCTCCGTAATGGAGGCGCCCGCGGCAACCGTTGCCCTCTCATCAGGGGCGATGCGCCACATGTTCGACATGGCTGATGAAGCGGCTACCAGGGCCGTGAACGTCGAGCTGCCAGGTGCCGCGCCTACTGGCAATTCCTGCGAGTACACGACGCCTGGGTTAGCCGCGCTGAGCGCAGTTCCGAACTGGTTGAACAGCGTCGCTGAGTCCGCGCTGCTCGGCAGATGGCAGGAATCGAGCTTGACGAAGTCGACTCCCCAACTGGAGAACGTGCGCGCGTCCTCGGTGTAATGACCATACGAGCCTGGTCGTCCGGAACAGGTGGCCGTGCCGGCGGACGCATAGATACCTAGCTTGAGGCCGAGGCTATGTACCACGTTCGCTACGTAAGGGATGCCGTCTGGGAACGTCTTGGCATCAGGCAGCAGTGCGCCGGTAGCTGATCGCGTTGCAGCCATCCAGCAGTCGTCGATCACGACTGTGTCGTAGCCATCGGAGGCCAGCCCGGTGCTGACTAGTTCGCGAGCACTTTTCAGGACCTCTGACTCGGTCACCGCGCACCGATCCTGGTACCAGTCATTCCAGCCCATCGGCGGCCGAGCAGCAGCGGTCGTCGCGACCGGAGTGACGGCGATGGGCTGGGTGTGACGAGAGCCAAGCCAGGCAAGCGTGCTCAACGCCCCGGCGACGAACGTTGGGAGGAGGCACCAGCCAAGGATCCTGGCCACACGCTCGACCGAACGGATTGACCTGGCCCTCAGTTGGCCCCGAGAGTTGACCGGGCGGCGAGTCATGCCGTCTACCTTCTAGCGGGGTTACACGGGGTTTACTATTTATTTACCATAGACAGTATGATCAGGTAGATATAAGAGTCATATGAGTATTTGCTGAGAGTACGGCAAGAGCACGTCGTCGCATGCCTGGCCCGCGACGCGTCGCAGCAGGGCCGCTCGACGCCTCGGGCTGAACGGCCTTTGTGAGCACCGACGGCAGGCTTACGTGTCCGCCGGGCGCGCTAGTCCTCCGCATCACCCGTTGCTGTCGCGGCTCACCGGTTCAGCTTCAGGCTGGCGGCGCCGGCGCAGGATGTGGCGCTGGACCTTGCCGCTGGGTGTTTTCGGAAGGGCCGGAATGAAGTGCACCGCCCGGGGATAGGCGTGGGTGGCGAACTTGGTCTTGACGAGTTGCTGGAACTGTTCCGCAAGCTCGGCTCTACATGATCTCGGCGACCCTGCACTGGCTCTGACCCGCCGCGGCGATGACCTAGGCTGCAGGCTAGATGACATCCCCGGCTACATCGGCAGCGCCCCGGTCCGGTGCGCTGCACCGCGGCCCGATCCTGGCCGCGCTGATGGCCACCATGGCGCTGTCGGCGATGGACAACACGATTGTCGCCACCGCGATCCCCCAGGTGGTCCGCGACCTCGGCGGTTTCTCGCTGTTCAGCTGGGTGTTCTCGGCCTACCTGCTGACCCAGACCGTGTCCATCCCGGTGTATGGGAAGCTTGCCGATCAGTGGGGCCGCAAGCCGGTGCTAGTCGCCGGCACAGTCGTGTTCCTCACCTTCTCCGGGCTGTGCGCGCTGTCGTGGAACATGGCCAGCCTGATCGCTTTCCGCGGCCTGCAGGGCATCGGCGCAGGCGCGATCATGGCAACTGTCAACACACTGGCAGGGGACCTCTACGAGCTGAGCGAACGCGGCCGGGTGCAGGGCTGGCTGTCTAGCGTGTGGGGTGTCTCGGCGGTGCTCGGTCCGGCCCTGGGCGGGTCGCTGGCACAGTATGCGTCCTGGCGCTGGATCTTCGTGATCAACCTTCCGGTCGGCGCGGTGTCGCTCACGCTGATCGGCCGCTACCTGCACGAGCGCGTCGCTCGGGCGCGGCACCGGTTGGACGTCGCAGGCGGCCTGGCAATCCTGGTGGCGGCTGGGGCGCTGGTGTTTGGCCTGCTGCAGGGGGGCACTGCCTGGGGCTGGCTGTCAAGGCCGAGCGTGACGGTATTCGCGATTGCTGCTGTCGCCGCCGCGCTTGCAGTCGCCATCGAGCGCCGCGCGCCGGAACCGATCATGCCGGGGTGGGTGTGGACCCGGCGGGTGCTGGCTGGCTCGGCGGTCGGCGCGGTCGGGCTGGGGCTGCTGGTGATCGGGCCGAGTACGTTCCTGCCGACCTACGGGCAGGAGGTGCTCAGCCTCGGCGCGATCGCGGCGGGTGGCGTCCTCGCCTGCATGAGCATCGGCTGGCCGCTGGCCTCGTCGCAGTCGGGACGGATATTCCTGCGGATCGGGTTCCGCGACACCGCGGCAATCGGCTCGGCGGTCAGCGTCCTCGGCGTGCTGTGCTTCGCGCTGGCTCCGCAGCCTGCCGGGGTGTGGGTCGCGGTGGTCGGCACGCTCGTGCTCGGCTTCGGCCTCGGCCTGCTGTCGGTATGCACGGTGGTGGGCCCGCAGTCCACTGTCGCCTGGCAGCAGCGTGGCGTGGTGACCGGGGCCATTATGTTCAGCCGGTACCTGGGCCAGAGCCTGGGCGCGGCGATCTTCGGCGCGGTGTTCAACGCGGCAATCCTGCGGCGCCTTCGGTCCGCGCCGCCCGCGCTGCGGCACAGGCTGCCGCAGCAGGTCGACGAGGTGAGCGCGGCGCTCGGCCGGCCCGGCCACCTGTCAGGCACCGCCGTGGCTGGCTACCTCCGGCAGGCGATCTCGGCTGGCACGCACGACGTCTATGTCGGGCTGGCAGGCGTCGCCGTGGTGACGCTCGCGGCAGTCCTGGCGATCGTGCCGCGCCGGTTCGAGACCACCGCCGGCGCGGGCGCCGACCATCCTGGCAGCTAGCCGAGTCTGGCAACTGGTGCTCGGTGCCCGCGATCCGCAACCGCGCCGGTCCACCACGACGGTTGCCGGGATTTCGATCGGGAATGGGTGGTCGTCGCGCAGCATAGACACGCAGGGACTCCGGGGCAGGGGCACTTCGCTCTTAGCTCGGAAGAGCGACAAGCGCGGCCCGTACAACGCCGAGTACGACACGCTCGGTGACCGGCGCCCTCGCTTTGCGACGCTTCTCTCGCTAGGAGCGATTGATTATCGCCTGCTGCGGCACCGCTCTCCGGCTGGCCCGCCATAGGCGCCTAGCGGCCGGATGACCAGCGGTTCCCGTGCGTCTGCCGCGTCAAACGGCCAATAGGCGCAAAAGGGCGAGGCTAGGATCCAAGGGCAAAAGGCCTGAGTCCGGCCGGCACCCTGTGGGCGAGCAGCGGACAGGCCCGAGTAGAGCGGCCCGCTTCTTCCCGTGCGGTAGCGGTTGATGCAGGAGGTCGGCCTGATGGAGGACTTTCCGCCGCTTGTGGCCCGTGCGCGCGCCCTGGCGAGGGAGGTCAGCTTCCCGCTGACGCGGGAGGAGGCGCGACATGCGGGACCGTCGGCTTCGCTGCCAGGGGTTGGCCGCTTCCTTGCCATGCTGGCAGCCGGATGCGTCGGCGGCACAATCGGTGAACTGGGCACGGCGACCGGCATTGGCGC
>JASHOE010000279.1 GCA_030041275.1 Streptosporangiaceae bacterium | reverse complement strand
CACGCCGCACCCGCCCCCCTGGCCACGCCCGCCGTCCCGCCGGTATTCCGGCGCGCCGCAGCCGGAGGTCCGCGAGCGCTATGCCGCGCTGCGCGCCGGAACGTCGTCGTGGGCCGGTGGCCTGCCGGCGCAGAGAAAGGAAACACCATCATGACCGCAGACCGGTTCGCGCCGACGCCTGCTGACCGCTTCTCCTTTGGCATCTGGACGGTCGGCTGGCAAGGGGTGGACGTGTTCGGGCCGGCGGTGCGCCCGCCGATGCCAGCCGACCGGGCCGTCCGCAAGCTAGCCGAGCTCGGCGCGTATGGCGTGAACTTCCACGACAACGACGTGTTCGACTTCGACGCGACCGATGCAGACAGGGACAAGCGGATCGCCGAGTTCAGGCAGGCGCTGGCTGACACCGGGCTGGTGGTGACGACCGCGACGACAAACCTGTTCAGCCACCCGATCTTCAAGGAAGGCGCCTTCACGGCCAATGACCGGGAGGTGCGCCGGTTCGCCCTCGCGAAGGTGATGCGCAACCTCGACCTGGCCGCTGAGCTTGGCGCTTCGGTGTACGTCTGCTGGGGCGGCCGGGAGGGCGCGGAGTCGGGGGCGAGCAAGGACGTCCGCGCGGCGCTGGCCAGGTACAAGGAGGCGTTCGACGTCCTCGGCCAGTACGTCATCGACCGCGGGTACTCGCTGCGGTTCGCGATCGAGCCCAAGCCCAACGAGCCGCGCGGCGACATCCTGCTGCCGACGGCCGGGCACGCGCTGGCGTTCATCAATGAGCTGGAGCACCCCGAGCTGGTGGGGATCAACCCCGAGGTCGGCCACGAGGAGATGGCCGGGCTCAACTACGCGCGCGCCATCAGCCAGGCGCTGTGGCACGGCAAGCTGTTCCACATCGACCTGAACGGCCAGAACGGCCCGCGCTATGACCAGGATCTGCGGTTCGGGGCCGGGAACGCGCGGGGTGCGTTCTGGGTGGTGGACGCGCTGGAGGCCGGTGGCTACGACGGCGTCGTGCACTTCGACTTCAAGCCGCCACGCACCGAGGACGACCGTGGGGTGTGGGACTCAGCCGCCGCGTGCATGCGCAACTACCTGATCCTGCGCGAGAAAGTGCGTGCGTTCCGTGCCGACCCGGACGTGCAGCAGATGCTGCGGGACGCGCGTGTGGAGCAGCTCGCCGTGCCCACCCTGGCCGACGGGGAAACCTGGCGTGACGTCGCCGGGTTCATGCCGGACATCGCGGCGCTTGCTGAGCGTGGCATGGCCTTCGAGAGGCTCGATCAGCTCGCGCTCGAGCACCTCTACGGGGTCAGGTAACACCCCCGGAGACCGTCCCCGGAAACGCTAGATCCAGCTGGCTCAAGCCCGCGCGGGCTTGAGCCGGCTGGCGTCACCCCTAGCTCGATGCGCCTCGGCGGGACAGGACATCGACGGTGGCGGCCGCGAGCAGAACCCCGGCGACCGCGACGCTAACCCACTGGCTCTGCAGGCCGAGCAAGTACAGGCCGTTGTAGATGCCGCCGATGACAAGGCCGCCGAGCACGCCGTGGATGGTCTTGCCCCGGCCGCCGAAGAGGCTGGTGCCGCCGATGACCGCCGCGGCTATCGCCAGCAGCACGTAGGTGTTGGCGGTCTTGATGATGTTGGAGGTCAGCGAGACCTGCCACGAGGCGAACAGCACGCCGGCGATGCCAGAGATCAGGGCCGCAAGGGCGAAGGTGCGGATCCGGATGGCGGCGACGCGGACGCCGGCTCGCCGAGCCGCCTCCGGATTGCCGCCGATGGCGTACACGTAGCGGCCGAAGCGGGTTCGCTGCAGCAGGACCGTCGACGCGCCGAGCACGACAAGGACGATCGGAATGATGTAGGGAACTCCCTCGATCGTCCCGAAGTGAGCTCGGTTGACGTTGCAGATGGCGACGACCGCGAAGCCCGCCACTGCCATGAGGACGATCTTCAGCACGGTCAGGCTGCGCGGCGGAGTCTCCAGGCCGTGGCGGCGCTTGCGAGTGTCGCGCAGCCAGAGCCCGATGGCGGCGCCGAGCACCACCACGGCCAGCAGGATCCAGCCGACCACCGGGCTGAAGTGCCCCCAGAAGATGTCGTAGAGGACGACCTCGTTGGTCAGCCGGGAATTGCCGATACCGTACAAGCCATTCTTGCCGAGGACGATGATCGCGATGCCTTCGAGGATCAGCAGTCCGCCGAGCGTGACGATGAACGACGGCATCCTCAGCCGGGCCACGAACCAGCCCTGGATCGCGCCGAATGCGGAGCAGGCGAGCAGCGCGATGATAATCGTCGCCCACCACGGGAAAGCCGCGCCAGGAGCCGGCTGCACGAGCTCGGCGACGACGACGCTGCTCAGCCCCATGACCAGGCCAACAGAGAAGTCGATCTCGCCGAGGAGCAGGACGAAGATCTCCGCCATCGCGAGCAGCATGTAGATGGTGCTCTGCTCGAAGAGATTGACCAGGTTCTGCGCCGACAGGAACTTGGAGTTCGCGATCTGGAAGGCGACAGCGACGATCACGATGCCCAGGACCACTGGCAGCACACCGCTGTTGCCGCTACGGACCCGGAGCCACCAGGCCCGCAGGTACTGGCCCAGCGACTGAGCGAGCAGCTCGGGCGGGACTTCGGCCGCGGCCACTTCATGGGCCGCCGTCAGGTCGACGGCCGTCCCGGCGGCCGGACCTGCGGTCGGGTTCTCGCCGGGGTCAGCGGTGACGGGGATGTCAGACACGGGTCACGCCTCCGCTCCCGCGCCGGGACAGGACGTCGACCAGCACCGCTCCGATGAGCACAGCGCCCGGCAGGATGTACTCCAGCGGCGTGGACAGCTGACCGAGGTTCAGAAGGGACACGCCGTAGGCAATCCCGCCGATGAGGAGCCCGCCGAGAACGCCGTGAACGGCCTTGCCCCGGCCGCCGAAGAGGCTGACCCCGCCGATGACGGCGGCGGCGACCGAGTAGAGGACGAGCTGGCCAGGGTCGGCGGTATTGGTGCTGTACTCACCGAAGAAAAAGGAACCGAGCAGGATGCCGCCGAGGCCGGCGGTCGCCGTGCACAGCGCGAAGCACCAGGTACGGATGCCGGCGAGGCTGACGCCGGCCCGGCGGGCCGCCTCGGGATTGCCGCCGATGGCATAGATGTAGCGGCCAAAGCGGGTCCGCTGCAGCACGAGAGTCCACACGCCCAGGACGACGAGAACGATCGGGATCACCCACGGAACGCCCTGCACCGAGACGATGCGGGTGCCGCGGTTGATCGAGCAGACCACCACCACACCCGCCCCGACGAGCGCCACCAGGGCGATTCTGATTGCTGTCAGGCCGGCCGGGGGAGCTACCAGGCCTTGCCGTCGCCGGCTATGGGCACGTAGCCACATGGTCGTGCCCGCGGCCACGACCACCACCGCCAGCACTACCCAGCCGACAACGGGCGTCAGCAGCCCCTGGACCATGTTGTAGATCACGCGCTGGTTGGCCACCGACGAGTTGAGGTTCACATTGCCGTCGGCGCCGCCGAGGAAGACGATGAGCAGCCCGGAGAACAGCAGGAACCCGCCCAGGGTCACGACAAAAGAAGGGATCCTGAGCCGGGCAATTAGCGTCCCCTGGAGGGCGCCGACCACGCCGCAGCCGACGAGCGCGGCCAGGATCGCGGCCCACCACGGCCAGTCCGGTCCGGGCTGCTGGACCAGCTTGAAGGCGATCACCCCGCCGATCATCCCGACCGCGCCGACCGACAGGTCGATCTCACCGAGGAGCAGCACCACTGTCTCAGCGATCGCGAGCACCATGTACACGGTGCTCAGCCCGAAGATGTAGACGAGGTTGCTCGGCCGCAGGAATGCGTGCTCAGGAGTGATGATCTCGAAGACGATGGCGACCAGCACGATGGCCAGAACCACCGGCATAACGCCGCTGTTGCCGCTGCGGATCTGCTGCCACCAGGCCCGCAGGTACTGGCGGAACGACTGGGCGAGGATCTCAGGCGGGACTTCGGCCGCGGCCACGTCGTGGGCCGCGGTGAGGTCGACCGCCGTCCCGCCGACCGGGACCTCGCCTGGATTCGCGGTCACGATGGGGATCCGGCAGGCTCGATCGGCCGCCCGCTGGAGGTGCCCGTCGTCATGTACTCCACCACACTCTGCCGGTCGAACTCCGCGGCGGGCCCCTCGGCCACCATTCGCCCGAGGTGCAGGACCGCGATACGGTTCGCGACCTCGAAGACGTCGTTCAGGTTGTGGGAGATGACCATCACGGCCAGCCCGTGGTCCCGGAGCTGTTTGATCAGGTCCAGCACCATGCGGGTCTGCACCACCCCGAGGGCGGCGGTGGGCTCGTCAAGCAGCACCAGCTTGGAGTTCCACATCACTGCCTTGGCCACCGCCACCGCCTGCCGCTGGCCGCCGGAGAGCGAGGCCACCGGCTGCCGGATCGACCGCACCGTGGTCACCCGCAGGGTGCTCAGGGTCTCCGCCGCCTGCTTCTCCATCGAGTCCTCGTCGAGCAGGCCGCGGCGTAGCCGCTCCCGGCCGAGGAACATGTTCTGGACGATGTCCAGGTTGTCGGCGAGCGCCAGATCCTGATAAACGGTCTCGATCCCGAGAGCGGCGGCGTCCCGGGCGCTGCGGATATGGACCGGGCGTCCTTCGAAGTAGATCTGGCCATGGTCCGGCTGGTGCACCCCGGCTATGGTGCGGGTGAGCACCGACTTGCCGGCACCGTTGTCTCCGCACAGGCCGGTTACCTGGCCCGCGGGGAGGTCCAGGTCCACACCGTAGAGTGCTTGCACTGGTCCGAAGTGCTTGTCGATGCCCCGAAGCTTCAGCAGGGGCTCCGCCCCGTCCCCGCTCCGGCTCGCCCCGTTCGGAGCCTCGTTTATCTCAGTCATCGTGACGACCCGTCTATAGCCTTGCCTAGGTTGGGCCCCCCGCCGCTGCGGTCAGCCAACCCCAACCACGTTCCGGCCGACGCTGGCGGACCCGCCCTGCTGGGCGGGTCCGCCAGACCGGCTGGGGATGAGCACCCGACGAGAGTTCCCGCCGGGGCTCCCCCCGGTCAGATGATTACTTGATCCCGTCCGTCGCGCAAAGGCTCGCGCCGGCGATGGCGCAGATCGCCGTAGCCGTGTCGAAGCCGTCCGCAACAACGGTCGACTCCATGTTGGCCTTGGTCACCCACGTCGCGCTCAGCAGCGAGGCCGGCTCGGAGACGCTTGAGTCAGCCGGGTCGACGGCCTTCCCGTTCAGCAGAGCCGGCGGCACCGAGTCGCCGGCCAGCAGGATCGTGGCCACGGACACGGCGTCCTCGGCCTCCTTGTAGACCGGCTTGTACACAGAGCCGCACTGGTAGCCCTGCAGGATGTACGCCATGCCCTGAGCCGTGGCGTCCTGGCCGGTGACCGGAATCGTGCCGGGCTTGACTCCGGCAGCCTTCAGGTCGGTGATTATCGAGTTGGCCATGCCGTCATTGGCCACGATCGTGGCGTTGATCTTCGGGTCGGCGGTGAACGCCTGCTGGAAGATCGTTCCGGCCTTGGTGTTGTCCCATCCAGGAGCGTAGTTCTCCTGAACCAGCGTGCCGCCGCCCGAGCTGGTCTTCGCGCCAGCGGCGACAGTCTTGGCTGCCTGGCCGAATACCACCTTGTTGTAACCGTCTGCGAAGGCGATGGCGTTGGGGTCGGTGTCCTCGCCGCCATTCATCACGTAGACCTGCGGGTTCTTGACGTTCTCGGACGACAGGCAGGACAGGAAGCCCTGGCCGATGAGCTCGCCGACCTTCTCGCCGTTGAAGCTGACGTAGTAGGTCTTGTTGCCCTGGAAGATGGCGCGGTCATAGGCGATCAGCGTCACGCCCTTGGACTGCGCCTCCTTGGCGATCGCCACGCCAGTCGGGCCATCGAGCGGGGTCACGATGAGGACCTTGGCGCCCAGGTTGATATCCGCAGTGGCGTCGTTCAGCTGAGTCGCGTCGCTGCCCTGCGCGTTGTCGATCCGGTACTGCGACTGGGTGTAGCCGGCGTCCGCGAATGCGTCGTTCAGGTAAGGCGCGTCGAAGTCAACCCAGCGCGTCGACGACGTGGTGTCGGGCAGGATCACGCCGACCTGCAGGCTGTTGGAGCCCTTGGTCGCGAACTGAGTCAGCGGCTTGAACTTGGACATGATCGACGCGACGTTAGTGCTGAAGGAGCTGATGCTCAGCCCCTTGGGAACCGTGTTCGAGCCGCCTGACGACGATGTCGACGACGGCGACGACCCGCAGCCCGCAGCTACCAGGGCAGCAACCGCCGCCAGGCCCACCAGGCCCACTCGGCGGGTACCTCTATTACGCATCCCCCATACCCCTTTCGCCTGGAAGAAGCCTGAATGATCAATGCGGGACACCTTACAACAGCGGTGCCGGCGGAATAATTACGCTTCGGTAACTATGTGGTGGCGACATTAGGGGCCAAATTTGAAAGTCCCGGCATTTCGTTGGGCTGCTAGACATGGCGGCGCGCAGCGAGAGCCGCCGGTCCGCTCCGGCACCGATCCCGATCTCGTGAGCGGTCGGCATCCGGTCCCACCGACACCCCTGACCAGCGACTATTACTCGCGGGTATCCCCTAGGCGCCCGGCTGCAGTTGCCCGGCGTACCGGGCGGCTGCCGATCGCTATCCGGTCGCCGGGCCCTCGTTCCGGCGCGCCCGCGCCCGGCGCTTGCCCTCATGCATGGCCGCCACCCGCGCGATCGGGATGGCCTGTCCCTCTGCGATCAGGTCGGCCGGGAGCCGTTGCGGCCGGGGAAGTGCCGCTCGCCAGGCGTCCCGGCCGCGCAGCAGCCCCGGCGCGGTCTTGATCGTGAAGTCGGCAGGCCGCACGTCCGCCAGCTGATCCCAGCCGACCGGGAACGACACCGGGGCGCCGGGCCGGGCGCGCGGGCTATACGCCGCCACCACGGTGGCCCCGCCCGCCCTGGTGGCGTCCAGGAACACCTTGCCACCGCGGTCGGCCTTGACGAACGCGGTGGTAGCCAGCTCCGGGGCGAGCCGCTCCGCCCGCGCGGCGATCGCCCTGGTGGCGGCTGCGGCGTCGACCATCGACTGCCCGGTCTCCAGGGGCACGAACACATGCGCACCCTTGGCGCCGCTCGTTTTCACCGCGCCCTCGAGGCCCGCCGATGCGAGCGCCGCACGCACCAGCAGCGCAGCGTGCACCACGACGTCAAACTTGGTGTCCGGCGGGTCGATATCGAGTATCAGGAAGTCCTGGCTGTCGGGGTGGCCGACCCGCACCAGCGCCGGGTGATACTCGACCGCCCGCTGGTTCGCGAACCACAGCAGCGTGCGCCGGTCGTTGCAGAGCGCGTACGTGACCTCACGACGCGAGCTCTCTGCCCAGACCTGCACGGTGGGAACGAAGGCCGGCGTGTAGCTCGGCACGTTCTTCTGCATGAACGGCTGCTGCCCGCGCAGCACCCTGATGACGGACAAGGGCCGGTCGGTCAGTACCGGGATGAACAGCTCGCGGACCGCGTCCAGATAATCGACCAGGTCCCGCTTCGTCGCTTGCGCGCCGTCGAAAAGGTCCTCGTCGAGGTTGGTCAGCCGGACCTCGGCGCGCTCCTCTGCGTCGCGGCTACGAGCCACCCGGCGCTCCTGCGGTCACCGGCCGGCGCGGCGCGCTGCCGGCCGGACCTGCCGGTCCGGGCTAGCCATGTCCGCCGATTCGACCATCCGCGGCCGCGGCGGCCGACACAGCTAGCTGACGCAGTGTGCTCACGGCCTCAGCGGGATCTTCCGCACCGAAGACCGCTGAGCCGGCCACGAACATATCGGCGCCCGCATCCGCGCACCGGCCGATCGTCTCCTCGCTGACGCCGCCATCGACTTGCAGCCAGATCTCGCCGCCGTGGGCGGCAATCAGCTCTCTGGTATTCCGGATCTTCGGCAGCAGGTAGTCCATGAAATCCTGGCCGCCGAAGCCCGGCTCAATGGTCATCAGCAGCACCATGTCTATCTCTGGCAGCAGGTCCGCGTAGGGATGCACCGACGTCGCAGGGTTGAACGCCAGGCCTGCCCGCGCTCCTGCCGACCGGATCGCGCGCAGCGTGCGGATCGGCGCGGTCGCCGCCTCGGCATGGATGGTGACGCTGCGAGCGCCCGCCTCCGCGTAGCCCGGTGCCCAGCGATCCGGGTTCTCGATCATCAGGTGGCAGTCGAGGGGCAACCGCGCATGCCGCACCAGGGACTCGACCACGGGCAGGCCGATGGTGAGGTTCGGCACGAAATGGCCATCCATCACGTCGACGTGGAGCCAGTCAGCCGTGTCGGCGACCGCGTATGCCTCGTCTGCAAGCCGCGCGAAGTCGGCCGCCAGCAGGCTCGGCGCCATCTGAATGCTCATCCTGATGCTGATTGTAGGGAACGCCAGCCGGCCCGGCAGCGGCCGCGCACGGTGTTCGGCCCGGTTGGCTCGCGATGTCGGCGGGTCGGGCTAGGTTCTAACCGCGCAGCCAGCACGCCACGCAGGGAGGCAACCGATGCCCGCTCCGGCCACGAGCCCTGGTACCGACACGCCGGGTCGCCTGCTGGACCGGGTCAGGAAACTGCTGGCTAAGGCGGAAGCTGAGGGCGTCACCACAGCGGAGGCGGAAGCGCTGACGGCCAAAGCCACGGAGCTGATGGCGAAGTACGGCATCGACCGCGCGCTGCTGGCGGCACGGCGTCCGGAGACCGACAGCCCAGGTAGCCGGATCGTGCAGCTCTACAACCCGTGGGCCAGGGTGCAGGCGCACCTGCTGTGCGGGCTGGCCGACGCGATGCGGTGCCAGTGCATCCTGCTGCCGTCGCCCGCCGGCCAGCGGGTACACGTCTTCGGCTATGCGTCCGACCTCGAGCGAGCGGACGTGCTCTACACCTCGGTGCTCGTGCAGATGTGGCACGGCCTGGTTGCCGCCGACGTGCCGCCCGCGGCGGGCAATGGCGGTGCCGGCAGCGCCAGGGCGTGGCGGCGAAGCTGGCTGCTTGGTTTCGCGGCCGCGGTGATCGCCAGGGTCCGGACGGCCGAGCAGCACGCCGAGCAGCAGTCAGCCGCCGCGGCCGACGGCAAGCCCGGCGGCGCGGCGCTCGTCCTGGCCGACCGGGCGCTGGTGATACGGCAGCACGTCACCCACGCCTACCCGCGAACCAGGACGGCGCGGGTGACCTATTCCGGCGACGGCTACGGCGCTGGCTACGCACAGGGCAGGCGCGCCGACCTGGGCGCCGGCCGGGTCGCCGGTCAGCGATCGAGACAACTGACTGGCTAGCCGCCAATGAATTTACGATGCGATCTTTCGCACTTTTAAAGTCTTCATTGCGCCATTACTGGCTATTAGCGCGCCGGCTGATTCCAGACGCTCCGCCCGGCTGGATCCTGAAGCACGCTATTTTCCGCCCACCCGCACCCAAGCGTGGCTCATGCACTCACCGACCAGACGTTCTTCGCCGTAAACGGGAATCCGCGCGTGGCCGGGCTTCACCGCCGCCGCAGCAACGCCAGAAAGATGGCGTCGGTGCCGTGCCGGTGCGGCCAGAACTGGACATAGCGCTCGTCCGTCCCGCAGGCGATGTCGGGCACGTCAGGCAGCACGGCAGGCGCGTCGAGCACCGAGATGTCACCGCGGTCTGCGAGCACGTCAGCCACCACGTCGCGGGTCTCGGCCACGTGCGGCGAGCACGTGACATACCCAACGACACCGCCGGGCCGCGCGCTGTCGAGGGCAGCGGCCAGCAGGTCACGCTGCAGCGGGTGCAGCGCGGTGACATCGGCGGGCGACCGTCGCCAGCGAGCCTCGGGCCGACGCCGAAGCGCGCCGAGACCGGTGCACGGGACGTCGACGATGACCCGGTCGAATCGGTCGCGCTGCCAGGCGGGCTTCGTGCCATCGGCCACCAGCACCCGGCTCGATCCAGCCGGGGCGACCGCGGTAGCAACCAGCCTGGCTCGGTGCTCACGGAGTTCAGCCGCCACCAGCGTCGCCCCGGACCGGGCAGCGAGACCGGCCATCAGCCGGGCCTTACCGCCCGGTCCAGCGCACACGTCGAGCCACGACTCGTCCGTTCCGGACACTGGAACGCGAGTGAGCGCAAGCGTGGCGAGCTGGCTCGCCTCATCCTGCACGCCGGCCCGGCCATCGGCGATGGCGGCCAGCGAAGCAGGGTCGCCACTGGACAAGTACGCGCCAAACGGTGACCACCGCGCCGCCGCGCCGCCGGCCGTGATCAGCTCGTCGCGGCTAGCCAGGCCGGGCGGCGCGCACAAGTGCACCACGGGGCGCTCGCTGTCGGCTTCGAGCATCGCCTCCGTCTGTGCCATGCCGCCGTCGACGGCCTCGCCGAGCGCGGCCGACAGCGCTTCGACGATCCAGCGCGGATGGCTGTAGCGGACTGCGAGGTATCCCACCGGGTCCTTCGCGCGGGACGGCGCGGCGATGGTCAGCCAGCCGGCCAGGTCCCGGCTGGCTACCCGCCGTAGCACAGCGTTGACCAGGCCAGCCGGCCGCGGGCCGGCCACTTCCTTTATCAGATTCACCGACGTGGCCACCGCCGCGTGCGGCTGGATTCTCGTCGCGAGCAGCTGATGCGTGCCCAGCCGCAGGACTTCGCGCACCGCAGCGTCCAGCGAGTCGGGGTCTCGGTCCGCGCACTGCGCCAGGATGGCGTCGTAGGTGCCGCGCCCGCGCAGTGTCCCGTAGGTGAGCTCGGTGGCGAGTGCCGCGTCCCGCCCGGCCAGTCCACGCTGCGCGATCAGCCTCGGCAGCAGCAGGTTGGCGTACGCCTCTCGGGCTGCCACCGCCAGCAGCACATCCAGTGCCACCCGCCGGGCCGGGTCCCGCCCGTAGCGCCGGCCGGCGCGGGCGCCGCTCCGGTGCCCGCCAGCGGCTCTCGTCCCGGCCACTCAGCCGGGCTCGTCTCGGCCGAGCACGGCCTGCCGCGCACCGAGCCGGACGCCGCGCGCCCAGTCCGCCGCGGGCATCCGGCGCTTCCCGTGCGGCTGGACGTCCCCGAGCACAACGAGTGTCGTGGCGGTGCCGACCACAACGCGGTCCCGCAGCGCGCGGACCTCGCCGATGCCAAGCGAGCCCGCGTCGGCGCCAGCCAGCGCGACCGGCCACAGCTTGACCCGCACGTCGTCGAGCTCGGTCCACGCTCCAGGCTCCGGCGTGCACGCCCTGACGAGCCTGTCGATCGCCATGGCCGGCGCCGCCCACTCGACTCTGGCATCGGCCGTAGTGACCTTCGGTGCCATGCTCACACCGTGCGGCGGCTGGTCCCGCGCCTGCAACTCGCCGGACTGGATCCCGTCAAGGGTGGCGACCATGAGATCGGCACCGGCGCCGGCGAGGCGGTCAAGCAGGTCTCCCGCGGTGTCCGATGGCCGGATGGGCTCGGTCAGCACGCCAAACACCGGTCCGGCGTCCAGCTCCCTCACGATCCGGAAGGTGGTGGCGCCGGTCAGGTCGTCGCCGTGCAGGATCGCGTGCTGGACCGGAGCCGCGCCTCGCCAGGCCGGCAGGATCGAGAAGTGCAGGTTCACCCAGCCGTGCGCCGGGATGTCCAGCGCCGACTGCGGGAGCAGTGCGCCGTACGCGACCACCGGGCAGCAGTCCGGGGCTATTTCTCGCAGCCGTGCCAGGAATTCCGGGTCGCCGGGCCGCTCTGGCTGCAGCACCTGGATACCCGCCTCGGCTGCCCGGCGGGTGACCGGGCTTGCCGCGAGCCGCTGACCGCGGCCTGCCCTGGCGTCCGGTCTGCTGATCACGGCCGCCACCTCGTGCCGCGACTTCAGCAGCGCGTCCAGCGTGGGCAGGGCTGCGGCGGGCGTGCCCGCGAAGGCCAGGCGCATGCGCTAAAAGGCCTTGCCCCTGGTGGCGTGCGGCGAGACCTTGACCACGGGGGCGGGCTCACCCCACCACACAGATGCCCTGATCTCTTTCATCGCGAGCTTGCGCTGGGCCGGATCGAGCCGGTCAATGAACAGGACGCCGTCGAGGTGATCTGTCTCATGCTGGATGCATCGGGCCAGCTGCCCAGTCCCGGCCAGCGTGACGGGCTCGCCGTGCATGGTGAAGCCGGTCGCCACCGTGCCTAGTGATCTCTGCGTTGGATAGGACAGACCGGGGAAGGAGAGACAGCCTTCGTCGTCCACCTCGATCTCCGCTGAGAGCTCCAGAGTCGGGTTGATGAGGTGGCCGACGACGTCATCGACGAAGTACGTGAAGACCCGCAAGCCCACGCCTATCTGCGGGGCGGCAAGCCCGACTCCCGGCGCGTCCATCATCGTTTCGGTGAGGTCTTTCACCAGCTTGCGCAGCTCAGCGTCAAAGCTGGTGACGGGCTCCGCCGGGGTGCGCAGCACGGGATCGCCGAACAGGCGGATGGGCCTGATGCTCACAACTTCCTCCTGCATGAGCGACGTCGCGGCCGGCCCCTGTGGGGGCTCCGGGGGCCGTCCCCCGGCCAGCAGCGGTCACGGGTCACGGGGCGACTGATCAAGTCTACGAATCTGGCGATCCGTGCCGCGCGCCCGCGGACCGTGCCTTGAAGGCCGCCTTTCGCGCTGCTCTCGCCACGCCAGCGTCGGGATGATGCTCGCTGAGCGTGGTCAGCAAGTCGATCACGGCAGGATGGCCGACCTGCCACAGGCCCGCCACGATTTCCGCCTGGGCGTCGGGGGCCACGTCCGGCAGCAGTTCAGCGACCACGTCCCGCGGGTCTGCCTCCTCGAGCAGGCCAGCTCCCAGGTCCACCAGCAGCCAGGCCCGGTCGGCCGGGCCTAGCTCAGCTTCCTCACCATGCTCGTGCAGCCACACCGCCGCGTGCGCGCGTAGCAGCGGCTCGGCAAGCGCAGCGCGAACCTCGGCGGCGGCAGGCGCGCCGATCCGGTCGAGCACGGCGAATGCGGCGCCGCGCAGGCCCGGCGTGCCGTCGCCAGCAGCGGCGATGAGTTCGACGGCGGCCTGCTCCGCTGATCGACCCACCAGCCATTCGCCGATCCTGGCCTCGCCGTCCTCGGCGTCGCAGCTCGCTAGCGTCGTCAGCAGCCCGACGGCGCCGTCACGGTCTGCCGCGCCGAGTACCGGCACGTGCCAGCCCTGGTCGAGCAGACGGCGGTGCACTCCCCACACGCCCAGCGGGGACAGCGCCACGGTAAGGCCGCCGGTAGTGTCCTCGGTACCGAGCTCTACGACGCCCAGATCGGCCAGTGTTTCCAGTGCGTGGGAGAGCGCTGCCGCCTCGTCTGCGCTCGGCTGCGTCCGCCCTGACGTGGCCCGGGTCGCAGGTCCGGCAGCCGCCGAGTAGGCGTCGAACAAGGCGTCGATCCTGACCGGGGCGCCTACCGTGTACAGCGCCGTAGCCAGCCCGTCCAGTTCATCACCCGCGAGCAGCGCCGCTAGCGCCGCGTCCCACTCACGCAGCACCGCCTCGGCGCTCGCTCTGGCGAGCGGCACTGCATGCGGTTTGGGCGCATCTTCGTCAGCGCCCGCCGCGCTGGCGGCCACTACCTGCCAGGCCGCATCGAGCTCGTCAGCGGTGAGCTCCAGGGCTTCCGCGGCCGCGAGCCCGTCGGCTTCCTCGAGCCGGTTCTTGGCCGCTACGTCCGGATGGGCCGTGATCCACGTGCGCAGCTCCCGCGCCGCCCGGAGCAGGGGAACCACCCGCGCCGCCGCCGCTAGCTCCTCGCGCGGCGCGAGCCGCACCGGCGGCATCCGAAGGCGCCGCTCGCGACGCTCAGCCGACGCGTCGGCGTCAGCCGAGGACCGCGCGCGCTGGCCGCCCGGTGAGTTGGTCACCCATGTACCCTAAGGCAGCCGCGGACCGTAGTCAGACCAGTGCCGCCGGGTCGAGCTGAACGCGCACGCTGCCGGGCTCCTTCGCGGCGCTCCGCGTCGCCTGCCCCGCCCGCAGTGCCAGGGCCAGCTCGGCCCCCTGCGACCTGGCGACGCGCACGAGATATCGGACCCGGGCAGGCTCAGGGTCAGCGCGGTGGTCTGTGGCGGGCAGCGGTCCGAGCAGCTCTGCCGTGGCAGGCAGCTCAGTAGCTGCGAGCAGTGCGGCTACCGCCTCCGCTCCGCCGGTGACGGCCGCCATTCTGGCCGCGGGCGGGAACCTCAATTCCTCCCGCTCCGCTAGCTCACGCTCGGCATACTGGGCCGGGTCCCATCTGACCAGCGCCTGCACGGCTGGCTGACCTCCGTCTGCCACCACCACCACAGTGCCGCCGTGCTCCGCCCCGCGGACGAGCGCGGCCGCGTTCATCCACCGTCGCACCGCCTCCTCGGCCGCCCGCAGGCTCGCGAGGCCGAGCATGGCCCAGCTGTCGAGCAGGATGGCCGCGCTGTACTGACCCTCGGCGAGCGGTTCGGCGCCCGGCGTCGCAACGACGATGGCCGGCTCGGGACCAACCCGGTCGAGCACAGTGCTGCCGCCGGAGGTTCGGACGGGCACGGCGCCGAAGGCACGCCCGAGCTCCTCAGCCGTTCGGCGGGCGCCGGTCACAACCGCGCGCAAGCCCTGATGCCCGCAGCTACGGCAGCCGCGGCTGATCGCGGATCCGCACCAGCCGCAGCGCAGCGGCGCGCCGGGGGCCGGCAACTGGGCGGGGCCGCCACAATCACACCTCGCTACGGCGTGACACCGCTCGCAGGCGACGGCCGCCAGATAGCCCCGGCGCGGGACTTGAATCAGTACCGGCCCGCTCGCGATGGCGGCTTGTGCGGTGCGCAGCGCGAGACTTGGCAGTCGCGCGGACCGGGCTGCTTCGTCCCGCGCTTGCTCGGTCTCGGAGCCCGTGGGCCGCACGACCGGGGCGAGCCGCCGCACCACGGTCCGGTCAGCCGCCAGTGACCGCGCCCAGCCGCTACCGACGAGCAGGGCAGCCTCCGCGGTTCGGGCGAACCCGCCGATCAGCGCGCCGCTGTGAGCCAGGTAGGCCCGGATCGTGAGCACCTCCCTGGCGTGCGGGTAGGGGGCGCGCGGCTCGGCGTGCAGATCATCTCCCTCGTCCCAGAGCACGACAAGACCGAGGTTTGGCACCGGTGCGAACATGGCGGATCGGGTGCCCGCCACCACGCTCACCTCGCCCCGGGCGAGCGCGATCCAGCGCCGGTAGCGTTCGGCCGGGCCGAGGCTCGCGGCCAGCACGACGTGCCGGCCTGGCCCAAGTCGGCTCCCGAGCGCCGTGTCGACCTGCTGGAGGTCGCGCGCATCGGGCACGACCACGACCGCGCCCCGACCAGACCGAGCCACGGCCTCGACCGCGTCGGCGATCTCGGCCGGCCACGTCGGACCCGGCAGGGCCGACCAAACGGCACGCGGGCTCCGGCCGTCCGCCAGCGCGGCGAGGTAGGCAGCTCCGTCCGGATACCGGGCCCACAGGTCGCGGGATGCGGCGGTGGCCAGGTTGTGCCTTATGTCGGCAGCGTCGGATCGGGGGCCTGCGAAGCCGCCCGCCGCCAGAACGGCGCCGACGTCGGCGCCACTCCCGGCGCGGCTGGCCGCTGCGTGCCGCGGCGGGATCGCTAGCCGCAGCACGTCAGCCAGCGTGCCACCGTACCGGTCCGCGACCAGCCGGGCGAGCCGCGCGATCTCTGGCGTCAGGATCGGCTCTGGGGCAATGACCCGCTCGAGGTAGCCCAGCCTGCCCTCATGGTTCGACGCGGCTAGGCGCTCGAGCACGAAGCCACTGCTGAGCTGCCCGGCGAACCGGACCCTGACCTGCGCGCCTGGCACCGCGGACGCGGCTAGCCGAGCCGGCACCAGGTAGTCAAACGGGCGGTCCAGGTGCGGTAGTGAGATGTCGACAGCGACCCGGGCGACCGGAAGCTCAGCTGCTGGCTGCCGCGCAGCCCGGCCAGCCTCGCCACGCCCGCGGGTCGCCTGAACCGGCACTGTTCTGTCCTATCAGAACGCACGGACGCGAGGAGCGGGCCGGAATCTGGGCAGGGCCGGTTCAGCTCAGCTCGAGCAGGAGGCTGGCAGCGCAGTCCCGTCCGCTGTCAGGCGCTGGATCAGCGCAGCGGCCAGCGCCCGGTGCGCTGTGACGTCGGCGTGCGCAAGGTCCAGGTCGCTGGCCATCGCGGACAGCGCGGTGCGCACGTTGATCTGACTGGTCGCGGCGGCCGCCGCATTCGCCTGGCTGGCCGCCTGCCCCAGGGCAGCCGCCAGCACCGACGCCGGTGCGTGACTACGAAGGTCGGACATCGCGCTGGTGTAGGCGTGCCGCACCGCAGGAGGGTAGGTCCCGCAGCTGCCTCCGGAATTCCCCGCCGTGATCACCACGATGATCACGATGAGTACGACCAGACCGGCGGCTGCTGCCAGTCCGACCTGTGCCGGTCGGCGGCGCAACCACGCCGTAGTGCTGCCGATCGCCTCCGGCGGAGCGCTGGCCACCGACGCACTGGCCTGGGCCCGCGACTCGCCCGGCCCGGGCCACGGGCCGTTCTCCCACGGCGGCGGAACGCCGGCTGTCGAGTTGGCCGACTCCGCCCCCCACGGTGGAGCGCTGGCGGCGTCCTGGCGGGTGACGTGATCGGAGCCTGCTGGCGCAGCCTCATCCCACGACTCAGTCATCGAGTCAGGCAGCAGACCAGCTCGGCCAGCTGGCAGAAACCAGCCCGTGGCATCGTCCTGCGCCGCGACGTCGTCGGCTGCGAACGGGGCGGCCGCCACATCGTCCTCGGCCGTCGTGCTGGCGGCCGACTTGGGACCCGGCGTGAACCACGGGTCAGCCAGCTCGCCATCCTCGGAGTCCGCGCCGGTGGCACTGGTCGGCGCGATCTGGGGCTCGGCAGCGACCGCCTCGCCCGACGCGCCGGTCCGTTTAGAGGATGACATCCACCACCCGGCCACGATCAGATCGGCATCGATATCGGACACGATGCTAGGGCAATGCCAGAAGAATGTCTGGATAACACCAAACTGACCTATAGTGCGCGTGCCCTCGCGTGGCTCGGCTGACCGGTCGCTACCAGCGGATACGCGCACAGCGCGCGGCGCGGCCGCCGCCGGGAAGCAAAGCTTCCTTCGAATGGCATAAGGGCCGTCCCAATGGTCGTGACGGTTCTCATTGGCGCCCGCAGATAGGCGGCAATGAGAACCGGCCGCGGCCCCGGCGCCAGCAGTGGCCGGAAGGACAGTTACAGACCGGCAGCCGACCGCAGACCCTCCGCGCGGTCGGTTCGCTCCCACCCGAAATCCGGCTCCTCGCGGCCGAAGTGACCGTAGGCGGCCGTCTGGGCGTAGATCGGCCGCAGCAGGTCCAGGTCGCGGATGATGGCGGCCGGGCGCAGATCGAACACGTTGAGCACGGCGTCCTGGATCCGCTCGACCGGAACCCGCTCCGTGCCGAAGCACTCGACGAACAGGCCCACCGGCTTGGCCTTACCGATGGCGTAGGCGACCTGCGCCTCACACCGGTCTGCGAGGCCAGCGGCGACGACGTTCTTGGCAACCCAGCGCATCGCGTAGGCCGCGCTGCGGTCCACCTTGGAGGGATCTTTGCCGGAGAAGGCACCGCCGCCATGCCTGGCCATGCCGCCATAGGTGTCGATGATGATCTTCCGGCCGGTCAAGCCCGCGTCGCCCATCGGGCCGCCGACCTCAAACCTGCCGGTGGGGTTGACCAGCAGTCGGTAGCCGGCCGTGTCGATCTCCAGCCCGGCAAGCACCGGCTCCACGACGTGCTCGCGGATGTCGGGGGTCAGCAGGCCGACCAGATCGATGGCCGGCGCATGCTGCGTGGACACCACGACAGTGTCGAGCCGGACCGCCTGGTCACCCGCATACTCGATGGTGACCTGTGTCTTGCCGTCCGGGCGAATGTAGGGCACATCGCCATTGCGCCGCACCTCGGCCAGCCGGCGGGCGAGCCGGTGCGCCAGGGTGATCGGCAACGGCATCAACTCGGGTGTGTCGCGGCACGCGTAGCCAAACATCAGGCCCTGGTCGCCGGCGCCCTGCCGGTCCAGTTCGTCGGACCCCTCGCCTTCGCGCAGCTCCACGGCCTCGCCCACGCCCTGGGCGATGTCCGGTGACTGCGAGCCGATGGAGACCTGCACGCCGCAGGTGGCACCGTCGAAGCCCTTCGCCGACGAGTCGTAGCCGATCTCGAGAATCTTCTCCCGGATGATGCCGGGGATGTCCACGTAGGTGTCGGTGGTCACCTCACCCGCCACGTGGACCTGACCAGTGGTGATGAGCGTCTCAACGGCAACGCGGCTATGGTCGTCGTCCTTGAGCATGGCGTCCAGGATGGCGTCGCTGATCTGATCCGCCATCTTGTCGGGATGGCCCTCAGTGACGGATTCGGAGGTGAAGAGACGACGTGCCACTAGACACCTTTCTTTCCACGGATCTTTCCACGGACCACTGGCGGGTGCCGGTGCTTGGCTCCGGCCCCGCCGAATTGTACTGGTCTACGCCGCTGTGCGCCGCCGGGTCCGGCTATTCGCCGAGCGCAGGCAGCCTGGCGGCGATAATGTCCCAAATCTCGTCGGCGATCTCGTCCTTCGGTGCCCGGGCCAGCTTGACCTCGGTGCCATCCGCACTCAGCACCGCGGCCTCGTTGTCGGCCGTTCCGAAGGCAAGCCCGTTCCCCACCTGGTTCACGACCAGCAGGTCGCAACCCTTGCGGGCCAGTTTCTCACGCCCGTTGGCGAGCACGTCTCCGGTCTCCGCGCCGAACGCCACGACCAGCTGACCAGCTCGTCGGCGGGCGGCAACCAGGTCGCGAACGATGTCGGGGTTCTCCGCCAGCACGATGGGGTCCGGCTTAGCTCCGGTCTTCTTGATTTTCACGGCGCTCCGCTTGGCGGGCCGGAAGTCCGCGACCGCCGCCGCCATCACGATCGCGTCCGCAGCCGGGGCCGCAGCAAGTACCGCGTCGCGCAGTTCGGCCGCCGAGATAACCCTGATCACCTGGACGCCGGCCGGGTCGGGCAGGTCGACGTTGGCCGCGACAAGGGTGACCGAGGCGCCACGGCTGGCCGCCGTCCGCGCCAGCGCATAGCCCTGCTTTCCCGAGGACCAGTTGCCGAGGTATCGAACCGGGTCGAGCTCCTCCCTGGTACCGCCGGCGGATACAACGAAGGTCCTGCCTGCCAGGTCGGCCGTGCCCGCACCCGCGCCGCGGGCCAGCACGCGCTGGGCGGCGGCGAACAGCTCCGTCGGCTCCGGCAGCCGGCCGGGCCCCGTGTCGGCGCCGGTGAGCCGACCCGAGGCGGGATCAAGGACGATGCAACCGCGTGAGCGCAGGGTGGCCACATTGGCGCGAGTCGCCGCGTGCTCCCACATCTCGGTGTGCATGGCCGGGGCGTAGACAACAGGGCAGCGGGCGGTCAACAGCACCGCCGTCAGCAGGTCGTCGGACATGCCGAGCGCGGCTCTGGCCAGCACGTCAGCGGTGGCTGGCGCGACGATCACCAGGTCCGCCTCCTGGCCAAGCCGGACATGCGGTACCTGGTGTACCGATTCCCACGCGGTGACCTGGACCGGCTGGCCTGACAGTGCGGCCCACGTCGCCGCGCCCACGAAATTCAGGGCGGCGGGCGTCGGCACCACCGTGACCTGGTGCCCGGACTCGGTAAGCAGGCGCAGCAGCTCACATGCCTTGTAGGCGGCAATCCCGGCGCTGACGCCGAGGACGACGCGCACCGCACGCGCCGGTGCGCTGATCAGGCCTGCTCAGGCGCCTCGGCGCTGAGCAGGCGGTCGCTGATCTCGCGCAGCGCGATCGACAGCGGCTTCTCCTGGACTCTGGTCTCGACGAGCGGGCCGACGTACTCGAGCAGGCCCTCGCCGAGCTGCGCATAGTAGGCGTTGATCTGCCTGGCCCGCTTCGACGCCATAATGACCAGGGCGTACTTGCTCTCGACGACGTCAAGTAGGTCGTCGATCGGCGGGTTGATGATGCCTTCTACGGCCGGAGTCGCTGCCACCTTGTGCCTTCCAGCTCCGAATTACCCAAAGTTCCCTGCCGGGCGGTGCCATTCTCCGCATCTGCGCCCTGGGCAGAAATCAATGCTACCAGCTGCCTGCAGACGTCCCCGACAGACGTGTTGACGAGCGTGATGTCGAACTCATGCTCGGCGTCAAGCTCGGCCCTGGCCACCTCCAGCCGCCGGGCGATGGTCTGCGCGGTCTCGGTATTCCGGCCTTGCAGCCTGCGCTCCAGCTCGGCCCATGATGGCGGGGCGAGAAACACGAGCAGGGCATCCGGCACCGCGGCGCGGACTTGCCTGGCACCTGCGACGTCGATTTCCAGCAACGCAGGAATCCCACGGGCGAGGTGCTCCTCGACTGGAGCGCGCGGCGTGCCGTACAGGTAGCCGACGTACCGCGCCGACTCCAGCAGATCGCCCCGGCCCGCCATTTCGTCGAATTCCGGCTCGGAAACGAAATAGTATTCGCGACCATCACGCTCACCCGACCGCGGCGGCCGGGTCGTCACAGAGACGGACTGCCAGATCTGCGGGCATTCATCCCGCAGCCTCGACACCACCGTGCTCTTGCCCACCGCAGACGGGCCGGATAGCACGGTCAGCAGCGCAGGGCCAGGGGTGCCGCGGTGGAGCCGCCGCTGCTGCTTGCCTGCCAGCATGCCTGCCGCGGCCCCCCTTCGTGCGCTGTCAGGGTCGGTCAGATATCGCCGCCGAACTCAGTCTCCAGAGCGCTGCGCTGGTTGGCGCCGAGGCCGCGGACCCGCCGGGACTCGGCAATGCCCAGCCGCTCCATGATCTGCTTGGCGCGCACCTTGCCAACGCCAGGCATGGACTCCAGCAGCGCCGACACCTTCATCTTGCCCACTACGTCGTCGGTCTGCCCCTCCTTGAGCACCTGGGGCAGGGTGGTCGAGCCATGCTTCAGCTTGGCTTTGACTTCTGCACGATCCTTGCGAGCCTGGGCTGCCTTCTCAAGCGCCGCCGCCCGCTGCTCGGGGGTAAGTGGAGGAAGAGCCACGCGAGGTCACCTCGGGTTTCGTATCGAAAAAGACGCTCCGCGAGGGGAAACTAGCGACTTCGGCCCGCGTCGGCAATGCGAACTCCCGTTTGGGCTGGCACAAATTATCCAATATGACGCCAAGTGCAGTTCCGTGCACTGAGCGTAATGGCGTTTGCCCAGCGTGGGCAAGGTTTGACGCCCATTCTGCGACACATCGCACCGCGCTAGCTGCGCTCTTACCCACCCACCCGGCGCAGGGCGCGTGGCGAAGCTCGCCGTCTGGTAGCCGCATATTCGGCCGGCGCAGCGCAGCGGGCCGCAACCGGGACGGTTCAGCGGTGCGTCGGGCAGCCCGTGACATGCAGGCCCGCTGCACCGGCCAACGACGGCTACTGGCGGGAGTCGACCGCTTCGGCCCGGCGCAGGGACGCGGCAATGGCAGCGGCGGCCGCGCCGGGATCAGCCGCGGCCGTGATCGGGCGGCCGATGACGAGGAGGTCAGCGCCCGACCGCAGTGCCTCTTCCGGCGTCGCGACCCTCGCCTGGTCGTTCGCGTCCGTGCCGGCTGGCCGCACCCCTGGCGTGATCAGCACGATGCCGTCGCCCACCTCGGCCCGGACCGCCTCGACCTCCTGCGGCGAGCAAACCAGCCCGCGGGCACCAGCCTCTATCGCCACCGCCGCCAGGCGCCGGACGGCGCTGCTGACCGGCCCGGCCATGCCCAGCCGAGCGAGGTCTGCCTCGCCTAGCGAGGTCAGCACCGTCACCGCGACGATCCTGGTGGCCGGGATGGCCTCCGCAGCGGCCCTGATGGCGGCGGCGCCCGCACCGGCGTGAACCGTAAGCAGAGCCGGCCGCAGCCGGGCGACGGCGCGAGCCGCGCCCGCGACGGTCGCGGGGATGTCGTGCAGCTTCAGATCCAGGAAGATCTCCGCTTCGCTGGCCCCGCGGACGGATGCGACCACGCTGGGCCCGTACCGCAAGTACAGCTCCAGGCCGATCTTCAGGGCGCTGACGTGCGGCGTGACGAGCCCGGCCCAGCGGGCGGCGGTTTCCAGATCCGGCGCGTCCAGGGCAACGGCGATCGGTGCTCGGCCGACCATCAGATCCTCCTACTTCTGACGCTGGCGTTCGCGAGACGTCCGGTCAGGGCCGCCCTGGGCTGATGGGCGAGCCCCACGACGTCCGTCAGCCGCTCAACACCACGGGCGGTCAGCTCCTCCTCGAGTTCGCGCAGGATCCGCGCGCACGCAGCCGGATCGTGGAAGATCGCGGTGCCCACGCTCACCATCGCTGCGCCCGCCAGAATAAGCTCCAGCGCGTCCAGCCCGGTCCGCACGCCGCCCATGCCGACGATCGGCACGCCGGGCAGTGCCTCGTGGACCTGCCAGATGCACCGCACGGCGATCGGCCGGATCGCCGGGCCGGACAGACCGCCGGTCAGCCCGGCCAGCTGTGGCCGCATGGTGTCGGTGTCGATGACCATACCCAGCAGCGTGTTGATCATCGACAGCCCGTCAGCGCCTGCCGACACGCACGCCTTTGCTATCGCGACGATGTCCGTAACGTCGGGCGACAGCTTGGCGAATACGGGAAGGTCGTACCTGGCCTGGCTGCGCACCGCCTCGATGACGGCAGCAGCATCGCCCGCGTCGCACGCGAACACCTGGCCTCGGTGCTCGACGTTCGGGCACGAGATGTTGACCTCAATTGCGGTCACGCCGGCCGCGTCCGACAGCCGACCCGCAAGCTCCGCGTACTCGCCAACCGTGCCACCGGCGATGGACACCACCGCGCGGGCACCACGGGACAGCAGCCAGGGCAGATCGCGCTGCAGGAAGGCGTCGATGCCAGGCCCCTGCAGGCCGATGGAGTTGAGCATCCCGCTCGGGGTCTCCGCCATCCGGGGAGTAGGGCGTCCGGACCTCGGCGCGAGCATGACCGACTTGGTCACGATGGCGCCGACCTTGGACACGTCCATGAACTGGGCGAGCTCGCGGCCGGCCCCGGCGCACCCGGACGCGGTCATGATCGGGTTGGGGAGCTCAACGTGACCGAGCCTGGTCCGCAGGTCAACCGCCATGGCCCTGCCTTCTCGCGCCCCTGCCGAGCGCGCCCCCCGGCCGGGCACCGCGCTCGCCTGCGCTAGCCGACCGGCCTTTGTGTCCGGCCTTGGCGGGCGCCCCATCCGGACTGACCGCGACGGGCTGGTCCCGCTGCCCGTCAGCGGATCCTCCGGCTGGCAGGTTCGCGTCGCTCCCAGCCGTCGCCGTCCCGGCCGGGTCGGTCGCGTCGGCGGCAGTCACGTGCCACGCACTCTCGGCGGCGGCGCCGTCCGGTGCGCTATCGCCTGCGGTTCGCGCGCCTTCGCCAAGCCCATCGATCACGACCG
>JASHOE010000278.1 GCA_030041275.1 Streptosporangiaceae bacterium | reverse complement strand
GTCTCGTCGATACCTTCCTCGCCGCCGTCCGCGCGGGCGACATGCAGGCGATCCTTGCGCTCCTCGACCCCGGCGTCGTCCGCAGGGCCGACCGCTGGGCAATTCCTCCCAGCGAACCGGCCGAACTGCTGGGGTCTGACCCGGTCGCCCAAGGGATTATGCTCTACGCCCGCACTGCGCAACGCTTCGCCCGGAAGGCGCTGATCGACGGCAATCCCGGCCTCATCATCGCTCCCCACGGCCGGCTCCGCGTCGCGATCACCCTCGACATCCGCGACCTCAAGATCATCGAGATCGACGTGATCGCCGAGCCCGCGCGCCTCGCCTGCCTGACGATCACACTCCCCGCACAGGCCACCATCTCCGACCACTAAGCAGCCGAGCGTGACCCGTGCTCGGCAGGTAGGACGGGGTTGCCGCCCAGAATGGCCGGCGCTAGCTGGCGGTGCTGTCGCGCAGGGCGAGGCTGGCCGGGTAATGGCGCACAACCTGGTACCGGAGCCTGGCCACGGAACGACGCCGCACGAACATTGCCCTGGCCAGCCGCCGCGACTCGACCTGGCTGCGCTCGGCGAATGCGCACCGCTTCTCGTACCGCTGGAAGGCCAGTGGAAATCCGGCAGTGTCCGCCTTAGATAGCCGCGAAGCTTCCAGACGACGGGGTTCTCCTTCCTCGGCGACAGCACCCCACTGTCCCGCTGCATCGGTCGCGAGCCCCTGCAGCTCGGCGGAATGTCGGTTGAGTGTGCTAAGCACGACATGTGCCGGCAAGCAATGTGTCTGTGGTGCCCGCCAACGAGGCGGGCTGGGACGATCTGCAGGCAGTGTTCGGCCGGGGTGGCGCGGCCAAGTGTCAGTGCCAGCGGATCAAGCTGGGCGACCACGACTGGTATCGGATGCGGGTGGAGGAGCGGGCGCACCGGTTGCGCGACGAGACCGACTGCGGTCACCCGGAGGCCGACCGTAGCAGCGGCATGGTCGCCTACCTAGACGGCGAGCCAGTTGGCTGGGTCGCGGTCGAGCCCAGGGCCAACTATCGGCGGCTGCGCGGGTCGTCGGTGCCATGGGCCGGGCGGACCGAGGACCCGTACGATCTGGATGTCTGGGCGATCGTCTGCTTCGCGATCCGGCCTGGTTACCGCGGACAGGGCCTTACCCGGCCGCTGGCGATGGCAGCCGTTGAGTACGCGCGTGCACAGGGCGCGAAGGCCATCGAGGGGTATCCGATGGTCCACAGGCAGGGGCAGATTGTGTCCTGGGGCGAGATGAACGTCGGTTCCCGTGGCACGTTCGCAGCAGCCGGTTTGCGCGAAGTCAGCCACCCGACCGCGCGCCGCGTCGTGATGCGTCTCGATCTGGCCTAGCGTAGGTCGCAGGGCTTTCGCCGATGCTCGGATGAACACCGACCCCCGACGCCAAGATGACAGCCGGGTTGCAGTGACCATTAGCGACGGCAGACAGCGGCAGGCCACCGACGTGGGTCGGCACGTCTCTGGCGAACTCCACGTCACCGTTCCAGCCAATAGTCAGGCGGCTCGGCGCGCGAGGAGGCCGAACTGCTGACGGCAATGCCGTTCTGGTCGTGCGACCTGGCGGAGGTGATGCGGTGCAGCCGGATGGTGACGACCTGGCCGCCCCTCGCGTGTGATCGGGTGGTCCGGTGACCCGTTCAGTGCCGAACGCCTCGGTGTCGGCGCCGCCTGCCTCCGACACCGGCGGCCCGTTCAGTCCGGCAGACCAGGGCGTGCTCGGCCGCCGTGCCACGCGCGTTGGCGACCAGCCGCGCGGCGAACCCGTTGCGGTCCAGTCCCGTCGCGAGCCACGCGCAATCCAGCCGCGGTCGGCGGACATGGGCCGCCGGTGAGCAATCCAGGCACCTGCCGCGACGGCGTACCGGTAGAACGCGGCGACCGTCCACAGCCGCCGCGTCACCCTTGCTCGAGCGCGGCCGCTGACTTCCAGTTCCCTGGCGAAGGACTCGATGTCGGCCCGGCGCGCATCGGACAGGCACACTGAACGCGGCGAACCGCAGGCATATGGACGGTCAGGCCGGCGGCAGGCTCGCCCTCGTCATCATGGGAGGACGCTGTCCGGCGTAATCGCCGGACAGGTTATCCGGGTGGAACTGCTGCCCGGTGCACACGTCTCGACCAGGTTGTGGGCGCGGTGCTCTTTCCGCTCGGCCTGATGTCCCGATGCCGCCCGGCACTCCGGCCGCAGGGGAAGCTAGCTGACCGGCACTCGGCGTGGAAGCACTCGCCGCCCGCACTACCCTGCAGCCGTGCTGTCAGCGCGCGGCGCGCAGTCCCGCGTAGCGCAGACATCCGGCCTTGATGGCGCCTGCGTCGATCGCAGCCTGCTCGGCCGACGCATCGGCGTCCAGCAGGTCTGGGAAATAGAAGGGCCCGCTGCTGTCATGGGTGGTGATAAAGCGGGCATCAAGTGCTTGCCGGATAGTACTGGCGTTGTGGAGACCATGTCGATCCAGCCAACCCTGGAAGAAGACATCCCAGGAATCCCGGGACTCAGTCCACTCCCTGCAAAGGCCGGCAAGCCAAGCGCCGGAATCGTTCGAATCGCGAACCTGGTGATGGAGGCACCACCGTGCTGTTGCCTCATCCAAGCACTCCGAGATCCACTCGATGACGACGACGGTGGCTCCGGGAGCAAGCACGTCGTAAACGTGGTCAAGAACAGTGCCGAGATCCGCGACGTGGTGCAGCGAAAGGCTGGCGATCACGGCATCCAGCGCAGCATCTGGCACGTAGTCCTCGAAAGCAAGCCGTCGATACCCCGGTCGCTCCGGCGCCTCGGGATCCACACCCACGGCGTCAAAGCCGGTGCTAAGAAGGGCCGCGAGGTGTCCGCCTGCTTCCCCGCAACCTAGCTCCACAACTCTGGCTGGTGGTTTGGGAAGGTGCTCGCGGACGAACGGCCACGTCGCGGTGAGCCAGATCTCGTCTGCGGAAGAGCCGCTCGCTGGCAATTCGCTTGAGCTCATCGCTCCCCTGTTGATCGCCAAGAATTCCCTCCGCTCCCGCGGTACCTGCACGGCGAGCACAGCGACCTCCTCGCGCACGCCGACGGCACTTGCGGCGCCCTTATCGTCTGACGCAATCACAGAGACGTCGAGAGCCGTCGGCCCACGCGGCCTGCCAGATCTGCGTGACGGACCATTTAATGCCGCCGGGCCAGCGCAAACCGCTGGGTGAGTAAATGGGCGGCCCCGGTATGCCGCGCCGCTGGGGGACCAGCTGGGGACCACACGCTCTGCCCGCGAGTGAACAACCTGCAGGTGGTGTCACGTGGTGTCGGGCAGGCTGAACGCCCCTGACCGGCTAAAACGCTTAACGCACTGTTCTGGGGGTCAAGGGGTCGCGGGTTCAAATCCAGCCGTCCCGACTGGTAGTAGGCGTTTTTCGAATACTCGTCTGGTTCGGTCTGGGGACCAAGATCTCCGACACTCCTCGCTGGCGCTTCTTGACGCCCGGTCAAGTGCCGCAGCGCCTAGGTTTGCTAGCGCTAGCGAGCTGGGACTTCGAGCATTGGCGCGTCTGGCGCCGAGGTACAGCCCGAGGTCCGGGCAGTCTCGATGATCACAGTTGCGGGGTTGCTCAGTTCGGCTGCCTTGACGCCGGCGGGCAGCTCGCCGAGGGTAGTCCAGACGACACGCTGGTCGCTGAGGCTGGCGTTGGCCACACAGGCGGCGGGAGCGTCAGCGGCCACGCCGTCATTGATCAGCCGGTCGACGATGGCCGGCAACTGGCGCATGCCCATGAGGATGACCAGGTTGGTTCCGCTGCGGGCGAGCGCGGACCAGTCGATGCGGCACGTCGGGTCGTCGGGGTGCAGATGACCCGACACGACGGTGAAGCCGGCCGCGCCGTCGCTGTTCGTCAGCGGTACGCCGGCTAGTGCGGGCGCGGCGGTTGCGCTGGTCACTCCCGGCACGACCTCGACCGGGATGCCCGCTGCGGCGCACGCCTCGACCTCCTGCGCGCCGTGCGCGAAAACGAACGGGTCGCCGCCCTTGAGCCGGACGACCGTCAGTCCGGCCAGAGCGCGGTCGATCATCACGCTGA
>JASHOE010000277.1 GCA_030041275.1 Streptosporangiaceae bacterium | reverse complement strand
CGCTGCCGCGGGAGTGCGGTCGATCACCGGCGCGATCTCGGTGAACGGGACCCCGAACATGTCGTGCAGCACGAATCCGATGCGCTCTGCTGGGGTCAACCGGTCCAAGATGACGAGCAGTGCTATTCCTACCGCGTCGGCCATGACCGCCTCGTCTTCGGGGTTGCCGGCTCGTGGTCCGGTGGGCGATACGGGGCGGCCGGAGTCGAGCGGCTCCTCCTTTCGTGACGCCCGTGTCCGCAGGACGTCGAGGCAGACTCGCCCTGCGACGGTGGTCAGCCACCCGCCGAGATTGTCGATATCGCCAGACTCGGCGCGGCTAAGACGCAGCCAGGTTTCCTGGACGGCGTCTTCGGCCTCGGCTAGCGAGCCGAGCATGCGGAATGCGAGCGCTGCCAGCCGCGAGCGATGCTCCTCAAAGCGCTCGGCCAGCCACTCTTGATCTTGCATTCGGTCACCTTCCGGCGAGCTTCTCCGTCATATCAGTGACGCTCCCGCCTGGCACAAGGTGACCTGGCCACCTGGCTCGTCCGCAGGGTCATCCCGTCCGCGGGGCGGCAATTCTCTAAAAGCACCCGTTACGCGAAGGAGGTCGGCTCCGATGTTCGCTGCATACGTGCTGTGCACCTGCCTGGCCGCATCTGCCTGCGGCTATGCGGTCTACCTGAATTTCGCAGGCGCTCCGTTCGTCGCCGAGACAGCGCAGCGACTGGGCATCCCGACGTCGCTGATGGTCCCCTTCGGAATACTTCTTGCCTCAGCCGCGGCAGGACTGCTCGCAGGCCTCGCAATTCCCGGGCTCGGCACTGCCGCGGCCTGCGGCCTGGTTGCATACTTCGTCATCGCGCTGTCCGCCCACCTGCGGGCGCGCGACTTCCAGATCGCGTGGCCGCTGGCCTACTTGTCGCTCGGAATGGCCGCCCTGGCGACAGCACTGGCCTACCACGGCCCTCTCGGGTAACGAACCCCGATTAACGGCGGTTATTGGTTGGACATTCGTTGTACGGCGGTCAGCCATGCGAAGGCCGCCGACCTGTTGTTCTCTTCGATGTTGGTGTGGTCCTCGTCGGGCGGGAAATGGGTGGTCACGTTCGGGATGCGGTCAGCTAGCCAGTGGGCGTGGGCGACGGGAACGAAATCCTGCAGGCCGTGCCACAGGCTGACGGGAGCCTGGATGTCAGCCAGGTCGAATCCCCGCCGACTGTAGAAGGGGACGTGGTCCTCCCACGATCCGTCATCGTCGAACTCCCCGCTGGTGTCGGCGCGCAGGGCGTCGCGGTGACAGGTAGCGAGATACTCCGCCCAGTCCCGGCTGTGCGCAGCATCCTGCTCCGCCCGGTCGCCCCGGTGGTCCAGCCACCAATCGGGTGATCCCCGCTGTGCGAGCGTAACCGCCGACTGCGCACGGAACTCGGCGCGAGCCTGCTCGGGGTCGGCGAACAGCATGCGGACTTCCGCGCGGAGCTTGTCGCCGCCTAGGCCCTCGGCGAAGTCCAGATCGGGCATGCCGTACCGGCCAACCGAGGCGAACAAGCAGACCGCGCTGACCGCGGCGGGCAGCCCGGCTGCGGTGGCCAGCGCGTAGGGCCCGCCGCCCAAGGAACCCCAGGCTGCTGCCCTGGTGATATTCAATTCGGTCATGGTCGCGTGAACGTCGACGACGCAGTCAGCGATGACGCGGCCTGGCATCGCGCTAGACCCGCCGCAGCCAGGCCGGTCGTAGCCGATCAGACGGAACCCGTGATCGCGGGCCTCGGCAACCGCGGGAGGAGGAAGGTGACGCGAGCCCCCGCCGTTGTGGAGTATCACCGGGAAACCAGATTCCGGGCCCGGGTCCTCGACTGCCAGGTTCCGGCCGTTGACTGTGAGGATGCGCGCCGCAGGGTAGGGCCTGTCCGGCATCAGCGACTCGTTCATGTCGCCCACCGGATCGCGCGCCACTGGCCGGTAGCTGGGTCGGGGGCGAACTCGAGCGGTATCTCAGAACGCTCGTCGGGTTTTGGCGGCTGGCCCAATCCGGTTGCGGCCGGGTGGGGTCGGCCGCTTAGCCACACCAGCAGGGGCCACGCTGAGCGTTGTTCCTCCTGGCCGGGGCGCGAGAATGCCGGCCACCGTCTGCCGAGTCGTTCGATTTCGTGCTCGAGGACGAGCCGGCACAGTTCTTCTGGCGGCTGGTAGGGCAATCCCAGGCCGCAGCGGATGATCTGTGACTCCTTGACTGGCCGCTTTTCAGGGCATCGCGGAGCTGGCAAACGCCCTGGTTGAAGCCAGTTGGCTGCTGTTACGAGAACGCCGGAGGGGCATCTTGGGAGGAGAGATTGGCTCCCCTTAAGGCTAGCCTGAGGGTATTTATATTCGAAAAACCTCTTCTACGTCGGGACGGCGGCATTTGAACCCGCGACCCCTTGACCCCCAGGAAAGCGGGGTCAAGCGCTCCTGCACGTCAAACACGCTATGCACCGCGCAGGACGTGCACGCATGCTGCCGTCGTGCGCCGGCGCTTGGGACGTGTGGTCCCCAACTGCTTCCGGATCTTTCCGCGAGGCAAAGCCAGGAGCGGCATGGCCGCCGGACCTGATCGGATAGCCGGGCCTCAGGCCGTCAGCCTTGAGCCTGACCCGCTTTGGCGGACATCCATCATCAGGGGGTTTGTCCCCGGAAGGATGTCCGATCAAGGAGAGCAGGGGAAGATGCTCCGGCAGCGCACGCGGACCGACTGAGCGGGCAGTCTCTGTCTGTCAGTGTCCGGGGTCGAACTGGACGGGCAGTGTGATCGGCCCGGTGATGCCTATGAGCGACTTCCAGGGTGCGGGTCCGGTGCGCCGGATGTTGGGCATCCGCGTGGCAAGGATGGTGAGGGCGGTGGCCAGTTCGGCCTTGGCGAGGTGCACGCCGAGGCAGTAGTGAAAGCCGCCGCCGAAGGTGAGCATCGGCTCGGGGCCCTCGCGGGTGATGTCGAAGCGGTCGGGATCGTCGTACACCAAGGGGTCGCGGTTGGCGGCGACGGTGCTGGCGACCACGAAGGTGCCGGCCGGAATCGTCACGCCGGCTAGCTCGGTCTCCTCGACGGCGAGTCGATAGGCACCGCGGACCACGGGAGTGTGGCGCATGACTTCCTCGACGGCCCGCGGCGCCAGTTCCGGGTGCGCGGCGAGCAGGGCCCACTGGTCGGGATGGTCGCAGAACACCTGCACGGCGGCGGCGAGCTGGTTGCGGGTGGTGTCGGTTCCGGCGCTCAGCACGGTCGAGGCAATCATGAGCAGCTCGTCGTGGGTCAGCTTGTCGCCGTCTTCCTCGGCGCGGATCAAGCTGGAGATGAGGTCGTCGCCGAGCGCGTGCCCTCGGCTGTCGACGAGCGTGTCGAGGTAGGTGCGCTGTTCGTCCAGGGCACGCAAGATTTCGGGCGCGGCGTCAGCAGCGTCGAAGTTGAACATATTGAAGATGTCGTCGGCCCAGGTGGAAAACAGCTGCCAGTCCTGGCGGGGCGTGCCGAGCAGTTCGCAAACGACCGGGATCGGGTAGGGGCGCGCTATGTCGGTGACAATATCGCACTGCCCGCTGGCGCTGACTGCGTCGATCAGCTCGGTGATCACGTCGGTCATCGTGTCGCGCAGCCGCGCGGCGCCGGCCGGGGTGAAGGCTCGGAACACGAGCTTGCGGAGTCGGCGGTGCTCCTCGCCGTTGAGGCTCAGCAGGCTCTGCGCCGCCTCATCCCACAGCGGGCCGGAGGTGACACCCCGCGCCGCGAGGCCCAGCGCTTCCGGCTCGTGGAACCGCCGGTCGCGCAGCACCGTCTGCACCGCGTCGTAAGTCAGTGCGGCGAGGCCGAACGGGAGCACTGCGATCGGGCTTTGCTCCCGCGCCACCTGATGAAAGTGGTGCGGGTTCTCCTGATACTCGGGGCTGAGCACAGGCAGCTGTGGCAGGCCCGCCCAGCGCTCGCCCGGCGTGGCAGTGGTAGCAATGTCGGCAGTCATCGGTCCCCTCCTACCGGTGGCCACGCTAGGACGCATCGCGCGGGATCATGCTATGTCCGCTCGCGGATTCACGCTATGAAATATGGCCGTGGTAATTGGCAGCTGGCCGTGCACCTTAAACCGCGCGACCTGCGCGCGGCTAGATCACCATGAGGTCGACGTTGAAGTGCGGCGGCCGTGTCAGCGCGTCGATCGTGAACACGTCAGCCTCCTCGTGGTCTTACGGCTCGTCCGCGCTGGCCGGGAAGCCGAGCCCGACCTTTGACCCGTCAGCTCGTCTCCTTGATCGCGGCGTTGAAGGAGCCTGCCGGTCTTGGGAGCAACGCTTCCGGCCCATGCCAAAGGAGTGGCCTGAACGTCATCGCGTGATGGCCGGACGGCGCCTGCCCCAGCATCCGCTCATCGGCATCGTGCGAGCGAGCTTAGAGGGTGCTGAGAGCGCCGGGGCTTGCGGTGTGAGCGCACAGGACAGCGGGTGCCGACATGTGGCTGATCGGCAGCAGCCAAGCACGGAACAGTTGCGGACTTAGCGCGGTGCCGGTCAGCCATCACAGCCGCGTTCGGCACGACAGGCTCTGGCGCACTTGACCGGCCGTCATGAAGCGCCAGCGAAGAGTACCGGGGATCTTGGTCCCCAAGTCTAACCAGACGAGTATTTGAAAAACGCTGGCTACCAGTCGGGACGGCGGGATTTGAACCCGCGACCCCTTGACCCCCAGTCAAGTGCCCTACCAAGCTGGGCCACGTCCCGATCTTGGTCCGGGCTACGCCGGACGCGTCACGAAGCCTATCGCAGGACCGCGAATCAGACGACGCCGCCAAGACCTGGCGCGAGGGCGGCCAAGGACGCGCTGTTAACCTGCGTGCCGGACCACTGGGCCTGCGGAGATCGGAGCCTCACAGATGACGGACCGCCTGGCTGGCCTGGTGCCGCAGCCCATCTCAGTCAAGCGCGGCCGCGGCAGCCTCATCATGAGCACCTGCCCGGAAGTCCAGCCGGCCGATGCCGCGGCGCAGGCGGCCGCCGTGACAGTCCGCCATCTGCTGACCGGCCTGCCGTGGCCGCAGCCGTCGCCGTTCGACGCTACCCAGGACGCTCCGCGCTGCAGCGTCGCCCTGGACCGCGCGATGCGGCCGGAGGCGTACCGGCTGACCATCGACCCGAACGGTGTCACGGTCACCGCAGGCGACGAGTCGGGGGCCGCCTACGCGGTTCAGACGATGCGCCAGCTGCTGCCCGACGAGGCGTGGCGGGTGGCGCCATTGCCGGAGGCTGCGAACTGGGAGCTCCCCTGTGCGGATATCGAGGACGGCACGGCGCTGGCGTGGCGCGGCGCGCACCTCGACGTTGCCCGGCACTTCGTGCCTAAGCGCGAAGTGCTCGCGCTGATCGACGCGTTCGCCGCCCTGAAGCTGAACCGACTGCACCTGCACCTCACCGACGATCAGGGCTGGCGAATCGAGAGTCGCTTGCGCCCGGCTCTGCACGAGATCGGCTCGCACCGGCCGCGCAGCCGGATCAGCCTGAACGCCGAGCAGCCACGGGTGTACGACGACATTCCGCACGGCGGCTACTACTCACTCGACGACCTCGCCGAGATCGCCGGCTACGCCGGCCAGCGTGGCATGGCGCTGGTGCCGGAGATCGACCTGCCCGGCCACAGCACCGCGTTGCTGGCGGCGCTGCCCGAGCTGGGCTCCGGCAGCGCACCAGACGGCGGCTACCAGGTGAGCCCGGACTGGGGCATCTTCAACAACCTCGTCGCGCCGCTGCCCGCGACCATGGCCGTGCTCCGCGACGTGCTGGGCGAGGTAATCGCCGCGACCGGGGCGTGGTACGTCCACATCGGCGGCGACGAGTGCGTGCTCGACCGGTGGCGGCAGGACGTCAGGATCGAGGCAGTCCGTCGGGACCGCGGCCTGGCGACGGCGGAGGACCTGCACGCCGCGTTCCTCAAAGATGTGGCCGACATGCTCGCCGAAGACTTTGGCGTCAGGGCAGTTGTCTGGGACGAGGGTTTCGCTGATCACGGTCGCGCGATGCTGCGACCGGACACGGTGATCATGGCGTGGCGCGGCATGGGGGTCGCGCGCGCCGCGGCAGAGGCCGGTCACGATGTCGTCGCCGCGCCCGTGCTGCCGACCTATTTCGACTACGCCCAGGACAGCGGCGAGGCCGAGCCGCTCGCTATCGGCGGCCCGATACGGCTGGCCGATGTGGCGGCGTTCGAGCCGGTGCCAGCCGACTGGCCGCCGGCCGTGCGCGACCGGCTGATCGGCACCCAGTTCCAGGTCTGGTCGGAGTACATCCCTGACGGCCGCGCGCTGGAGTACATGATCTTCCCGCGGGCCTGCGCGGCTGCAGACGTGGCCTGGTCCGGCCGCAGATCGCCGCTGTCGGAGGGGAGCCCGGAGCGGCCTGGCCTGCTGCCGCGGATCGCCGCGCACCTGGGTCGCCTGGATGCGGCCGGCCTCGAGTACCGGCCGCTCGGCGGTCCACACCCGTGGCAGCAGGGCGGCACCGGGCCCCGCCGGCACCGGGTTGGCTACCAGATCAAGGACGTCGCCACGAGACTGAGCCAGCTTGCCGCGGCGGACAGCGGCGATGACGAGCGAATGTCCGGGTTGACCGGGCAGCGTTAGCTTGCCTAACTTAAGACCGACCGGACGGTATGACCCCCGGCCGGAGACGAGCGGAGCGTGGCGCATGGCACTGAGGTCCAGGGAGTCCACGGGGCGCACGGGCAACCGAACGCCGGTGAAAGAGCGGCTGCTGCACGTGGCCACCCGGCTGTTCGCGCGGCACGGATTCGAGGGCACGTCGGTGCAGGATATCGTCGACGCGGCCGGGGTCACCAAGGGTGCGATGTACCACTACTACGGATCCAAGGACGACCTTCTCTACGAGGTCTACCACCAGGTGCTCTCGATGCAGCTGTCGCATCTGGATGAGATCGCCGCCGGGCCGGGCACTGCGGAGCAGCGCCTGCGGGCGGCGGCGGCCGACGTGGTGCACACCAGCCTGGACAACCTTGACGACATGATCGTTTTCTTTCGTTCGCTGCATATGTTGCCCGACGACAAGCAAGCACAGGTCCGCGCGGAGCGGCGGCGCTACCACGACAAGTTCAAGGCGCTCGTCGAGGAGGGCGTCGCGACCGGGACGTTCCGCGACGACATATCGGCCGACATCGTCGT
Source organism: Streptosporangiaceae bacterium (assembly GCA_030041275.1). GTDB lineage: Bacteria > Actinomycetota > Actinomycetes > Streptosporangiales > Streptosporangiaceae > JAJYUU01. The sequence goes on along the minus strand of JASHOE010000277.1, from coordinate 11,643 downwards.
GCATTACTTCCTGAGCGTCGTGAATCAGCTCGGCTCGTGGTACCGGCCGGACGGGCCACTGTCGCCAGCTCAGGTCGGCGACTTGTTCACCGAGCTGCTGATCGGTGGGCTTGCGACCAGGTAAGGGAACGCCCGCAGGCCTGGTTAGCCAACGCCTCCATCTGCCCGGTTTCATCGGTCGCGGCGCGTTCTGGCGTTCGGCCGGGACGGTACCGTAAGCGCTAGGACGGTGGGCGATTAATCGGGGTGGACAGTAACGTATGCAGCGTTCTGCGCGGCAGCTCACGCCGGGGGCTATGCCTGACTGGTCGCCGCCTCGGCGGCGACGGCGGCTCGTCGGCGCCGTCCGGAAGATCCTCTTCGGCGGCGTAGCGTTCGTGGTTGCCTGCGCGTTGGGCTTCGCAATCCTGCTGCTCGTGACGCCTTCGGTGGGCAATGCCCGGCAGCTCGCTCAGCAGATCGATGAGCGGCAAGGCGCGCCCTATCCCGGCCTCGCCGCGCCGGCGAGATTCGCCGCCGCGCTCGAGGCGACCGAGGATCATCGGTTCGCGTCCGAGCCGGGGATCGACCCTGTGGCGGTCGGCCGGGTGATCTACGGCGCCGTGTTTGGGAAGGGCGACGAGGGTGGTGCGACCCTCTACCAGCAGCTCGCGAAGATGCTCTACACGCCAGACCAGTCAGGCCTAACGGCCAAGGCGGAGCAGGTAGCCCTCGCGGTGAAGCTGAAGTACAGCTACAGCGGTGCCGAGATCCTGCGGCTGTACAGCGACGTTGCCTATTTCGGGCACGGCTTTTACGGTCTGCAGGACGCCAGTTGCGGCTACTTCGGCGTGCAGCCTGACGGGCTGTCCTGGCCGCAGGCAGCACTGCTGGCCGGTATGGTCCAGGACCCGAGCTCCGACGACCCGATCGATCACCCCGCCGCTGGTCTTGCCCGAGAGCAGCACGTCATGGGCCGGCTCGTATCGGTGGGGGCGATCAGCGAGGCCAGCGCCAGCGCATACCTGAAGGAACCGCTGTCCGAGCTGCTCGCGCACGCTGGCGCGTGCCTTGGCTAGTCGAGGCACGCAGTCCGAGCTAGGAAGTTCGACGGTGCGACGTGGGACTGTGGCCGTCGGCGCCTGACGGCCGGTCGCCGGGGTGCCGGAACGAGGCGCGGCCAGGCCGGGCATGACTGTGGATGCCGCCGCTGGCCGACGCGCCGCTCGCTGACGAGCCGTTGGCCGACGCTCCGTTCGCTGACGAGCCGTTGGCCGAGGCCAGGTCTGCTTCTGCACCCGAGCCGTGCACCGGCGCAGCGCCGACCATCGCCGCCATGCTTTCGGTCAGGTCATCGCCAGGCTGACCAGGCACCCCGGGGCTGGCCAGCCAGATCCACCTCCGGTAGGACCAGAACCTGAACAGCGTGCCAAGTCCGGTGCCAACGACCAGGGCGATGTTGTACCACAAGATGTCGTGGCGCAGGCCCGCCAGGTCGATGACGCCGATGCAGGCGTAGTAGATGATCAGGCCGACCCCGTTGAGGACCAGGAACAAGATCGAATCGCGGGTCGTTCCCTTGCCCTGGCGGTGCCTGAAGCTCCAGTACCGGTTGCCGATGTAGGTGACGACCGTCGCCAGGATCGTGGCGACAGTGATGGCTTTGTAAGGGCCGATCGAGTGCAGCGCGTTCGCCGCGCCGAACGTGACGACCGCGCCGATGGCGCCGATGACCAGGAACTTGGCGCCCTCGTGGATGAGTTGGCGGAAGCGTGTGTAGAGCTCGCCGATGCTGCTCACCTTGGAGACCTGCCTCCTGACCGATTCCGCCCGATCTTGCCCATGAGAGTACCGTCTCGCCGTTCATGGCGTGCCCAGGGATGAAGGCAACTTACCCGCTACAGGCCAGTTATTAGCTCGGAACTGACGGAGCCGTTAGGTAAGGTCGCGGACGTGCCTGATCCTGACGTCCTCGTAACGGCGGTCGGCCTGACCAAGCGGTTCGGCAGCTTCACCGCAGTTGACGGCATCGACTTCGAGCTGAGGCGCGGTGAGGCCTTCGGTTTCCTCGGCCCGAATGGGGCCGGCAAGTCGTCCACGATGCGCATGATCGGGTGCGTTTCCCCGCCCAGCGGCGGAGATCTGGCCATCCTCGGCATGAACCCGATTTCTGCTGGTCCAGCCATCCGCGCCCGGCTCGGCGTGGTACCGCAAGAGGACACTCTCGACGTTGAGCTGACAGTCCGCGAGAACCTGCTCATCTACGGCCGCTACTTCGGTCTGTCCAGGGCCGTCATCGTTGACCGCACGGCGAGGCTGCTGGACTTCGTCCAGCTGTCAGAGCGCGCTAATGACCAGGTAGAGCCCTTGTCTGGCGGCATGAAGCGCCGGCTCACGATCGCCCGGTCACTGATCAACGAGCCTGACATCCTGCTGCTGGACGAGCCGACTACCGGGCTGGATCCGCAGGCGCGCCATGTGGTCTGGGACCGGCTCTTCCGGCTCAAGCAGGAGGGCGTCACGCTGATCCTGACCACGCACTACATGGACGAGGCCGAGCAGCTCTGCGATCGGCTGGTGGTGATGGATGGCGGAAAGATCGCCGCGGCGGGTTCCCCGCGGCAGCTGATTGACACCTACTCGACCCGTGAGGTGCTCGAGCTGCGCTTCGCCGTGGCCGACCACGACCAGGCGGCCGAGGTCCTCGCCCGCGCCAAGGCCGACCGGATCGAGACACTGGCGGACCGCGTTCTTATGTACGTAGCCGACGGCGACGCCGCGCTGACGCAGGTCCGCGAGCTGGGCCTGGAGCCGGTGGCTTCGCTGGTGCGTCGCAGCACCCTGGAGGACGTGTTCTTGCGGTTGACCGGCAGGCGGCTGGAGGACGGGTGACGGCTGCCGTCGGGGCTGGCGGGGTGGCCGGCGCACGCGAAGTCGGCTGGGTAGCCGGGCCGTGGGAAATGGCCGTGCGGGCGTTCCGGTGGTGGCTTGTCAATTACCGACGGACCTGGCGCGGGTCCATTTACTCCAGCGTGCTGAACCCGGTGCTCTTCCTGGGCGCGATGGGGGTGGGCCTCGGGTCCCTGGTCGACCACCATGGCACGGCGCGCCTCGGCGGACTGAGCTACCTGGCCTTCCTGGCGCCGGGCCTGATGGCCGCGAGCGCTATGCAGACGGCGGTGGGGGAGTCGCTGTACCCGGTGTACTCGGCGGTGAAGTGGCAGCAGACGTATCAGGCAGCAGCCGCCACGCCGCTGCGCCCGACCGACATCTTCCGCGGGCACCTGATGTTCACCAGCATGCGGCTGATCATGAACATGGTGATCTTCCTGGCGATCATGGGCGCATTCGGTGTGATCCGGTCGCCGTGGATGCTGGCCGGGGTGCCGGTGGCGGTCCTCACCGGCCTGGCGTTCGCGGCCCCGCTTGACGCCTTCGCCGTGACGCGGAAGAAGAACGACCAGGCGTTCAACGTGATCTTCCGGTTCGGCATGATCCCGCTCTTCCTGTTCTCTGGCACCTTCTTTCCGGTGAGCCAGTTGCCCGCCTGGATACGCCCGGTGGCGTACGCGACGCCGCTGTGGCACGGCGTGGCGTTGTGCCGCGCGCTGAACGCCGGCGCGCCCGACCTGCTGGGTGCCCTCGGCCACGCGTGCTACCTGGTGGCCCTGCTAGCGCTGAGCCTGGCCGCGGGCCAGGTCACGTACCGACGGCGGCTCTATGTCTGAGCACGCGATCCCGCTGCGCATCGTGCCCGCGCCCGCGCTCCTCCTCCGTCGGCTCGGTGGGCGAGGCAGCGCACACCTCATCGAGCGGCACGCTCGGGCCTACCGGCACAGCTGGCTCGTTCTCGCATCCGGGTTCTTCGAGCCGCTCTTCTACCTGCTGTCGATCGGCGTGGGTATCGGCAAGCTGGTGGGCTCGGTCAGCGTCAACGGCCAGCCCGTGTCCTTCACGAGCTTTGTGGCGCCCGCGCTGCTCGCAACCTCCGCCATGAACGGAGCGATCTTCGACTCGACCTTCAACATCTTCTTCCGGCTCAAGTACGCCAAGCTCTACGACTCGGTGCTCGCGACGCCGGTGCGAGCGGGCGAGGTTGCGCTCGGGGAGATCGGCTGGGCGCTGATCCGCGGCGGACTGTACGCCTGCGCATTCATGGTGATCATGCTGGCGATGGGGCTGGTGCACTCGGTCTGGGCGGTGTTCGCGATTCCGGTGGCGCTGCTCATCGGCTTCGCCTTTGCCGGCGCCGGGATGGCGGCCACGACTTTCATCCGCAGCTGGCAGGACTTCGAGTACGTCACGCTCACCACGCTGCCGATGTTCCTGTTCTCCGCGACGTTCTACCCGCTCGGCGTGTACCCGAGGCCGATCCAGATCGTGGTCGACTGCACGCCGCTGTATCAGGGCACCGCGTTGCTGCGCGGCCTGTCGCTCGGGTTCGTTGGACCCAGCCTGCTCTGGCACGTGCTGTATCTGGCCGTGATGGGGACGGCTGGCCTCACACTCGCCGGACGCCGGATCGCCCGCTTGCTGCTGCGCTAGCGGGCGCTGGCTACACACGGCAAGGCGCGCTGCGGCCTGCCTGTGCTCCGCCGCGTTTTGACGGTCAGCGTCGGTATCGTGGCATCATGACCGCGCCGTACAGCAGCATGTCCGATCCTGGCGAGCCGTACCAGGTGATACATCTTCGCGGCCAGGACGCGGCTATTGTGCCGCTGCCAGATTTGCGTCGGCTGCAGCAGTCGAGCGGCTCGCTCCGGCTGAGGTCGTAGAAGAGGCCGAGATCCAGACCACTCTGGCGGCCCACCGGGAGTGGGTCGCCGCGGGCCGGCCAGGCGCGGTCTCTCACGACGAGGTAATGGCAGAGCTGCTCGGACGACCGTGGACGATCGAGTGGTCTCCAGCAGCGCGCGCCTCTGCGCGCCGTTATATGGCAGACCAGGCCGGGATGCGTGCGATCGGATTCTGAAGGCGATCTCATCACCGTGATCAGAGTCGACCGCGTGGCACTCTGACCCCAGGCCTCGTCTGGCTTGTGCGCTAGCTGGCTGCAATGAGCATGTCCGGCTTGGTGATTGCGAGCGCTGGGATGGGACGCCCGCTGCAGCGCTAGCGGCAGCGGCGAGACAGACTCAGTGTCATGCAGATAGGCGTTGTGTTCCCGCAGACGGAGATCGGCGCCGACGTCGGCGCCGTCCGGGCTTACGCTCAGCGAGTCGAGGAGCAGGGCTTCGCCCACGTGCTCGCGTACGATCACGTGCTCGGCGCGGATCCCGCGGTGCACGCGCCGTGGACCGGGCCGTACGACGTCGACACGACCTTCCACGAGCCGTTCGTCCTCTACGGCTACCTGGCCGCGATCACCTCGCTGGAGCTCGTGACGGGGATCATCATCCTGCCGCAGCGGCAGACGGCCCTGGTGGCCAAGCAGGCCGCAGAGGTTGACCTGCTCACCGGTGGCCGGTTCCGGCTCGGCGTCGGTCTCGGCTGGAACGCCGTTGAGTACGAGGCTCTCGGCAAGAGCTTCACGGACCGTGGCCGTCGGCTGACCGAGCAGGTGGAGCTGATGCGGCGGCTGTGGACCGAGCGAACGGTGACGTTCGACGGCGGGTACGAGACGGTGAGAGGCGCTGGCCTCGCGCCGCTGCCGGTGCAGCGGCCGATCCCGGTCTGGATCGGCGGTCAATCCCAACGCGCTTACACGAGGATCGGTCAGCTCGCCGACGGGTGGTTCCCGCAGATGCCGCCCGACTCCCGGCTCGAAGAGGCCAGGCAGGTCGTCGCGACCGCGGCCGAGCAAGCAGGCCGCGACCCGGCGACGATCGGCATGGAGGGCCGGGTGAGCTGGCGCGGCGCCGAGACGCTCGTCGACCACATCGGCCGCTGGCGGGCGGTCGGCGCCTCGCATGTGTCGATCAACACGATGAACGCCGGACTCGGCTCGGTCGACGGACACCTCGACGCCCTCGCAATGGCAGCCCAGGCGCTCGACCTGCCGCGTAAATGATCTTGAACGGCCACTCTGTGGAACTTTGGTAGGAGCAAATCCCTATATAACACGCGCAGATATGGTCGCAACCTCCACAATGTTGGTCGCAACCTCCACGATGTCGCTCGGAACGCCCGCGGTGTTGGCCGGGAGCCCGCGGTGTTGGCCGGGAGCCCGCGGTGTTGGCCGGGAGCCCGCGGTGTTGGCCGGGAGCCCGCGGTGTTGGCCGGGAGCCCGCGGTGTTGGCCGGGAGCCCGCGGTGTTGGCCGGGAGCCCGCGGTGTTGGCCGGGAGCCCGCGATGTCGCTCGGAAGACCAACGGTGGGGGACCGGTGACCACCCGGTGACTCGCTCGAAGTGCTCAACCGCCGAAGTACCGGCGCGGATTTGCCACCAGCATTGTCTCGATCTGCTCGTCGGTGACGCCACGTGCGCGTAGCGCTGGCAGCACGTCGTCGAACAGATGCCGATACTGCCAGGCGGGCGCGAACCTTGGCACCGTGTCGGGCGGGAACCAGTCGATGTAACAGGCCGCGTCGTGTGACAGCACCATGCTGCCCGCATAGCCGCGGTCGCACATCGACGCGACGGTGCTGACCCGGTCCTCGAGTGGCGTGATGACGTTGATCCCGAACCTGTCCATGCCGAGCAGGCAGCCGGCGTCAGCGAGTTCGGTCAGGTAGTCCAGGTCCGTGCTGTCGCCGCTGTGACCAAGGACAACCTTGCTCAGGTCGGCGCCTTCCTCGCGGAGCACCCGCACGACCTCGCGTCCGGTGCCGGACCGTGGGTGCGTGTGCACCGTGATGGGGGCCCCGGTATCCGCATGCGCGCGGCATACCGCCCGCAGCACCCGCTCGACGCCGGGGGTCAGGCCCGGCTCATCCACGGCGCACTTGAGGAACGCCGCCTTGACCCCGGAGTCGGCGATCCCGGTCGTGATGTCGCGGACGAACAGGTCCGTCATGGGGTCCGCCCGACCCGCGCCTGGCAGCCGGTACATAAAGTAGAACGGCACGTCATTGTAGGTATAGAGGCCGGTCGCGACGACGATGTTGAGTTTGGTTCCGTCCGCGACCCGCCGAAGCCGGCCGATGTCGCGGCCCAGCCCTATCACGGTGGGGTCCACGATCGTCCGGCAGCCGCGCTCGGCCACCGCGCTGAGCTTCGCAATCGCGTCATCGACCTGGGCATCCTCGTCCCAGCCGCCCGGATACTCCGCCGGGTAGTTCTGCCGGATCTCCTCGTTGAAGATAAAGACGTGCTCGTGCATGAGCGTGACGCCCAGGGAGTCGGCATCCACCGGACCGCGCATCGTCTCGACCTGTGCCATGAGGGCACCGTACCGTGGTGCCATACCGGCCGGTAGGTAGTCTTGTCCGGTCTCGGCAGGGTCTGCGGGAGGTCCCTCGCATGGGGCCGCGGGAGGTAATCAGATGGATTTCGCATTCGACGCGCGCACCGAGGATCTCCGTGGCCAGCTGCAGGCCTTCCTGGACGAGCAGATCCTGCCCGCCGAACCGGTCTTCACCGAACAGGCGGCCGAGATGGCCAGTCAGGGCCGGCCGTGGGAACGCCCGCCGGTGATGGACGAACTCAAGGCGGCTGCGCGCAAGGTGGGCCTGTGGAACCTGTTCCTGGCCGGTCACCCGGAGGGCGCGGGCCTGTCCAACCTGCAGTACGCGCCGCTGGCGGAGCTGACCGGCCGCTCGTTCCTCGCACCCGAGGCGCTGAACTGCGCCGCACCAGACACCGGCAACATGGAGGTGCTCGCGGAGTTCGGCACCGAGCAGCAGAAGGACCGGTGGCTGCGGCCGCTGCTGAATGGCGAGATCCGGTCCGCCTTCTGCATGACGGAGCCAGACGTGGCGTCGTCTGACGCCACCAACATCTCCACCAGCATCGTCCGCGACGGCGACGTGTATGTCATCAACGGCCGCAAGTGGTGGTCGTCCGGCGCCATGGACCCGCGCTGCAAGATCCTCATCGTGATGGGCAAGACCAACCCCGACGCCGATCGGCATCGCCAGCAGTCGCAGATCCTGGTGCCTGCCGACACGCCAGGCGTCACCATGAAGCGCGGCATGCACGTCTTCGGCTACACCGACGGGACGCATGGCGGGCACGCCGAAGTGGTCTTCAGCGGCGTCAGGGTGCCGGTCAGCAACGTGATCTCCGGTGAGGGGGAGGGCTTCGCGATCGCGCAGGCGAGGCTCGGCCCTGGTCGGATTCATCACTGCATGCGCCAGATCGGCGTGGCCGAGCGCGCCCTCGAGCTGACCTGCCGCCGGGTAACGTCACGGGTCGCCTGGGGTAAGCCGCTCGCCGAGCAGGGCGTCATCCAGGACTGGATTGCCGAGGCACGCGTTCGGATCGAGTCAGCCAGGCTGCTCGTGCTGAAGACCGCCTGGCTCATGGACACCGTCGGAAACAAGGGCGCTCACACCGAGATTCAGTCGATCAAGATCCTGGTGCCGCAGGCGACCGAGTGGATCCTCGACAAGGCGATCCAGGCGCACGGCGCCGGGGGGGTTAGCCAGGACTTCCCGCTGGCCGCGCTGTGGGCGCACGCGCGGACGCTGCGGCTGGCCGATGGCCCCGATGAGGTGCACAAGCGCTCGCTCGCATACCGCGAACTCAAGAAGTACCGGTAGCCGGCCCCGCGCCGGCCTGGTCGATCGACCGTCAAGCAGCAATCAGCTCGAGGAGGAGTAAGGATGACTGAGGCGTCACAGCGGGTAGCGGTGGTCACCGGCGCCGCGCGGGGCATCGGCGCGGGCACCGCGAGGCGGCTCGCGGCCGACGGGCACGCCGTCGCGGTGCTTGACCTCAAGGACGGTGACTGCGCCGCAACGGTCGACGCGATCACCGAAGCCGGTGGCCAGGCGTTCGCGGTCGGCGCGGACGTCAGCGACCCAGACCAGGTGCAGGCCGCCGTCGACAAGGTCGCCGAGGCGCTCGGCCCGATCGCCGTGCTGGTCAACAACGCTGGGGTCATCAGGGACAACATGCTGTTCAAGATGACGGTTGACGACTGGGACACGGTGCTGGGCGTCCACCTGCGCGGCGCGTTCCTCATGAGCAAGGCGTGCCAGAAGTACATGGTGGACCAGCGGTTCGGCCGGATCGTCAACTTGTCGTCCAGCTCTGCGCTGGGCAACCGCGGCCAGGTGAACTACTCCGCCGCGAAGGCCGGCATGCAGGGCTTCACGAAGACGCTCGCCATCGAGCTCGGCCAGTTCGGCATCACGGCCAACGCGGTGGCGCCTGGATTTATCGCCACGGACATGACCGCAGCGACGGCAGCCCGGATCGGCATCGGCTTCGAGGATTTCCAGAAGGCCGCCGCGCAGAACATTCCAGTCCGCCGGGTCGGCCAGCCGGAAGACGTCGCGCACGTGATCTCCTTCCTGGTCAGCGACGGTGCTGGCTTTGTCTCCGGACAGGTGATCTACGTGGCCGGCGGTCCGCTGTCTTGATGGACAACGGGATGCCAACGCGAGCCGAGCGTGGTGTCGGCCCTCGGCTGACCGGAGGAGACCGATGAGTGAGCCAGGGAACGGGGCCGCTCTGGGCCCGGATGCACTACGCGCGCAGGCCACGGAGTTCCTGGCCACCCACGATCCGCGGTCGACCGAGCCGCTCGAGTTCCTGCGGGCCCGGTTCGACGCGGGCCTGGCCTGGGTGCATTACCCGCGGGGTCTCGGGGGCCAGCAGCTGCCCCGTTCCCTGCAAAGCGTCGTGGATCGCGCCTTCGCTGACGCTGGCAGTCCCAGCAATCATCCGGAGCGGAACGGAATCGGGCTCGGCATGGCTGCGCCGACCATCCTGGCGCACGGGACGGCGGAGCAAAAAGAGCGCTGGCTACGACCGCTGTGGACGGGCGAGGAGATCTGGTGCCAGCTGTTCAGCGAGCCGGGCGCCGGGTCGGACCTGGCTGGGCTTGCGACCAGGGCGGCACGCGACGGCGACGTCTGGACGGTGAACGGGCAGAAAGTGTGGACCTCGTCCGCCCACATGGCCAGGCGGGCGCTGCTCGTCGCGCGCTCGAACCCGGACGTGCCCAAGCACGAGGGCCTGACCTATTTCTCTCTGGACATGCAGCAGCCTGGCGTCGAGGTCAGGCCGCTGCGGCAGATCACCGGCGAGGCAGAGTTCAACGAGGTCTTTCTCACCGACGCGACGATTCCCGACACCGACCGGATTGGCGAGATCGGTCAGGGCTGGACCGTGTCGATGGCCACGCTGATGAACGAGCGGGTGTCGATCGGCGGCGGCGCGATGCCGCGCGAAGGCGGCATGATCGCGGCCGTGGCCCGCACCTGGCGCGCACACCCCGAGCTTCGGACGCCAGGCCTGCACGACCGGCTGCTGCGGTTGTGGGCGGACGCGGAGGTAGCGAGGCTGGCCGGAATCCGGCTTCGTCAGCAGCTGGCCGCGGGAGAGCCAGGGCCCGAGGGGTCGGCGGCGAAGCTGGTGTTCGCCCGGCTGAACCAGGAGATCTCCGAGTTTGAGGTCGAGCTGGCCGGAGCCGACGGGCTGCGCTACGACGACTGGACCCTGCGCAGGCCAGCGGGCGCTAACTTCTTTGGCCGCAACCCTGGCTTCCGATTTCTGCGGGCCAAGGGGAACTCGATCGAGGGCGGCACCTCGGAGATCTTGCGGAACGTCATCGCCGAGCGGGTGCTCGGTCTACCCAGGGAGGCCAGGGTGGATTCTGGACCGTGGAAGGACCTGCCCCGGTGAACCTCGCGGCGCAGCGCGAGCCGAACGCGCGGTCGAGGGCGCTGGACCTGCTGTATGGCGAGACAGAAACCGAGCTGCGCGCTGCGGTTCGCAGCGTGCTGGCCGAGCGGGCTGCCTGGCCGGACGTGCTGGCCAGGACCGAGACGTCGCAGACTTACGACACGGCGCTCTGGCACACCCTCGCCGCCGAGATCGGTGTAGCCGGACTGCTCATTCCAGAGGCCCTCGGTGGCGCCGGGGTTGGCTACCGGGAGGCGGCAGTGGTGGCGGAGGAAGTCGGCCGGGCCACGGCGGCTGTGCCATTCCTCGGTAGCGCGGTCGTGGCCACGACCGCGCTGATCGCGGTGGGGGACACCGATCTGCTCTCGCGGCTGGGCAGCGGCGAGGTGACGGCCGCGCTAGCGGTTCCGTTCGCGACCGGACCCGGTGATCGGCCGGCGGCGACGGTGCGGCTGGACGCTCCCCAGCCTGGCGACATACGAGGCACCTACCGCCTGACCGGAACGGTGCGCGATGTGGCCGACGCGCTGCCGGCCGATGTGTTCCTGGTTCCCGCAGACGGCGTTCCGTACGGGCTGTATGTGGTGGAGGCTGGCGAGGGAGTCGGCAAGGACCCGGTTGTGTCGCTTGACCAGACCCGGCAACTGTGCGACTTGACCCTGGACGGGGCCGCCGCGCGGCAGGTTGCCTCGGGCGAGGCGGCGGACCGAGCCGTGGCCGCGGCGTTGCTCGCGGGCGCCGGCGTGTTGGCATCTGAGCAGCTGGGCATCGCCGAACGCTGTCTGGAGATGACGGTGACCTATGTCAAGGAGCGCCACCAGTTCGCGCGTCCTGTCGGCGGCTTCCAGGCCATCAAGCACCGGCTCGCCGACCTGTGGGTCATGGTCACGCAGGTGCGGGCCGCGGCCCGGGCAGCCGCGAACGCCCTTG
>JASHOE010000276.1 GCA_030041275.1 Streptosporangiaceae bacterium | reverse complement strand
GACGTGTACTACCAGCGCAGGCACGCGGTGGCACGCATCGCGGCTTCCCTCGCTGAGCCACCGCTCGCGGCCGGCGCCGGCTCGTCTGCTGGGGCCGCGGCCGCGGAGCAGGCGAGGACCGCGGCCACGCCCCACGGTCGCGCGGGCGAGGTTCCGCAAGCGGCGGCGTTTGCGACCGGTGCACTGGCAGGCGCGATTCTGACGGGCCTGACCCGGTTGCGACTGAGGCAACGTCAGCAGCGGCGGCCCGGGCGCCGGATCGCGCTGCCTGCCAGGCCGGAGGTGCTCGCGGCGGAGCGGCGTCTGCGTGCGGCCGCGTCAGGCAAGCCACTGCAGACGCTGCGTGATGCGCTGGCCGTGCTTGAGGCTGGCGTCCGCTCGGGCAGCGGCGAGCTGCCCGACATCATCGGTGTGTATGTCACTCCCGACGCACTCGAAATCCTGCTCGCCGTACCCGCGACCCACGCGCCGCCGGCTCCGTATGAGGTGAGCCCCGGCCGACAGGCGATGTGCTGGCGGCTAGCCCTGCCCGCGGTCGTCGCACCGCCGACGGACCCGGACGCCTGTCACCTGCTGCCCGGCCTGGTCACCGCCGGCTGGACCGGTGACGGGTGCCTGCTTCTCGACCTGGAGTCGCTGCAGGTAACCGGCTGTGATGGCCCGTCCGCGCTCGTCGACCAGGTCGTGTCCACGCTGGCGACGGAGCTGGCGGCCGGCCAGTGGAGCGGCTGGTACGACCTGCTCCTGGTGGGCTGTGACGAGCTGGCGCCGCTGGATCGCGCACGGCACTGCACGGGTATGGACGAGGCGCTGTCGATTGTGGCCGCGCGCTTGGCGCGCACGGCGGACCTCATCAGCTCTCGCGCCGGAGCCGACGTTCGGAAGCTACGACTGGCTGAGCCGGATGACGAGGACTGGAGTCTCACTGTTCTCGTCAGCCGCGTCGCGCCATCGCCGGATCAGCTCGCCCTGCTGCTTGACCTCGCCGTTGACGGGCCAGGCGGGGTGGCGGTGTTGTTCGCCGGCGACCCGGAGACTGCCGACGGCCGGATGGCCCCGACGGCGCTGCAGGTTGCTCCAGACCCGCAGGTTTCTGGCGCCGTGGTCGCCAACGTCGTGCCGCTGCAGATCACCGTGCGCCCCCGCCCCCTGTCGATGGCGGACTACGCCGCGATCGGCACTCTGTTCAGCACTGCGGCGGACCTGCGCGACGTGGGTCAGGACGACGAGCCGTACAGCAACTACGCGACGCGGCCGTGGATTTCGGAGCTCGCAGTGGATCGACCGGATGCTGCCGTTGCCCACGCGTCGCAGGCCGATCCGGCGGACGGCGAGGATGCGGACGGCGAGGATGCAGACGGCGAGGATGCAGACGGTGAGCGGCTGCCAGTCGCCGCACCAGCCAGCGGCGAGCCGGCCGGGGCCCGCCACCCGCTCGGCGTTGTCGCCCCCGATCTTCGGAGTCGACCGCGTGCGTCGAGCGGTGAGCGGGGCGAGCTCGGTCTCATGGTCAGCGTCCTCGGGCCGCTTCTGATCAGCGGGCCAGCCGGGCCGTTGCAGCCGAAACAAGCGGAGCTCGTGCTTGCCCTGGCCCTGGCCGCTCCGGCAGGCCTGACCAACTCTGCGCTGTGCGCGATGCTGGGTGCCGATCCGGACCATCCCAAGCCCACTGACGCGCTCCGGCAGATCATCGCGAGGACACGGCGCCGGCTCGGCCTGGCTAGCGATGGAGCGGAGTACATCATCCACGCGGGCAGCGGCCAGTACGTGCTGCACTCGGAGGCGTCGTTGGACTGGTCGCAGTTTCGCGAGCTCACGAACTCCGGCCGCACCGACGATCTGCGCACGGCGCTGGCGCTGGTCCGCGGTGAGCCGTTCGCCGGCAGCTACTTCTGGTGGATCGACATCCCGCTCATTGAAAGCGCGCGCGCCGACGTCGTCGATGCCGCGGAGCGGCTCTCGGAGCACGAACTCGCTGTCGGATCGCCGCGGGCGAGCGGACGAGCAGCGAGAGCGGGTCTGCTAGCCGAAGGGTCGGCCGAGCAGCTCTGGCGCGCGGTCATGCGGGCCGAGCACGCGGCCGGCAATCGCGCGGGCGTGACCGAAGCGTGGCGGCGCTGCCTCGAAGCGATCGAAGACATAGCTCCCGGAGGCGAGCCACATCCGGACACGGCGGCGCTCTACCGTCGGCTCGCAGCGGAAGTGCCAGAGCCCGTATCTCGCGCGTGAAACCCCTGGACTTACTCCAGTTACGCAAGTTACTCTGAATACAAGGGTAATCGAAGGGTTCGGCATGGATCAGGAAGCACTCGAGCACGTCCGCCAGCTCATCGACGAGAACATCAGGGGCCGCTTCCCCGCGGGAACGATCGAGCAGGTCAGGCTTCTGCAGTACGGCGACGACCCCGTCGTCGAGCCGGGTCAGCTCGTGATCCGGGTGGTCGTCGCCGCGGGCAGCGACGAGAAGGAACATGAGCGCGTGGCGCGCAAGTTCGAAGGGGCGTTCCGCAAGCAGCTCGACGAACTCCGCGAAGAGATGCGGGACAAGCTGCCGGAGGTTAGCCGTTTCGAGATCCGGATCGGCGACGAGTCATCCGGCCCGCGTTTCTTCATGGCGCGGCCCGGCCGGTCACTGGAGGCGCGCGCCCTGGCCGGCGCAGACCTGACCCCTGTCATGGCCCGCCTCGGACCAGTGGACCTGGAGACTCTCGACACGCTGATTACGGCCGGTATAGCCGGAAACCGAGCCGACGCCGTGCGCTGGGCGCTCGCCCGGATCCGCGAGCGGCCCGCGTACGCGCAGCTGCGCGCCAAGTCAGCCGAAATCGAGCAGCTCAAGTCCCAGTTCTGAGTTGCCGCGCTGCCGGACCGCGTGTCGGTCGGCCAGCCGGGCGTGCCGCAGCGCGGGTGACGCAAGATGCCGTGTCCCGACTCAAGACCTGTGGCGGGTCAAGGTCGCGTAGCCGGATGCAGCGGATGCAACTCGCTGGCTGCCGCCAGGCCTCCAGCGGTCTGCAGCGCGGTTTGCGGGCCCTACGCCCGGCGGGCGGCCTCGGCACGGCACCGATAGATTGAGTGCGGAGCACCGGCCGAAGGGACTTCTCGAATGTCAGGACGCGAGACCGCACTGTGGCATCCGTTCGCCACGATGGCGACGGTGCCCGGCAGCACCGTGACCATGGTGCGTGGCGAGGGTTCGACCGTGTATGACGCGTCTGGGCGGTCTTACCTGGACGCCATCGCCAGCCTGTGGTACGTCAACGTTGGTTACGGCCGCACCGAACTCGCCGAGGCTGCCGCAGCCCAGATGCGCGAGCTCGCCTGCTTCCAGGCGTATGAGGTCTTCTCCACCGAGCCCGCGGAGGCGCTCGCGCGACGCGTGTCGGACCTGGTCCCCATGGCAGACGCGAAGGTCTTCTTCACCCCAGGCGGCGGGTCGGACGCGATCGACAGCGCGGCGAAACTGGCCCGCGCGTACTGGGGTGCCGTGGGACGGCCCGGCAAGCAGATCATTATCGCTCGCTCGCACGCTTATCACGGGATGAACGCGTACGGCACCTCGCTCGGCGGCATTCCTGCGTTCACCGATCCGTTCGGGCCGCTCGTCACCCTCGTGGAACACGTGCCGTGGGACGACGCAGGAGCCCTGGCCAAGGTGATCGAACAAGCGGGCGCGGACCGGGTCGGCGCGTTCTTCTGCGAGCCGGTCGTCGGCGCGGGCGGCGTGTATTTCCCGCCCGAGGGATACCTCGCCGAGGTTCAGCAGATCTGCCGCGACAATGACGTGCTGTTCGTTGCCGACGAGGTCATTACCGGCTTTGGCCGGACCGGTGAGTGGTTCGGCAGTGTCCGGTACGGGCTTCAGCCCGACATGATGACCGTCGCAAAGGGCCTGACCTCCGGTTATCTTCCGCTCGGCGCGGTGGTCGTCGGGCCGCGGGTCGCCGACCCGTTCTGGCGGGCCGGCTCGACCGAGATGTTCCGGCACGGCTACACCTACACGGCGCACCCTGCTGCGTGTGCGGTCGGCATGGCGAACCTCGACATCCTCGAGCGCGAGCAACTGGTGAGCAGAGTGCGGGAACTCGAGTCTGTGCTGGCCGCGGCGCTCGCCCCGCTCGCGGATCATGAGCTCGTCAGCGAGGTGCGCACCGGAGCCGGCCTGCTCGCTGCGGTCGAGATCTCCGCCGCGGCGCGCGAGGCCCACCCCGGACTCGGTGCCAGAGTCGTCGCCGCAGCGCGCAGCCAGGGAGTCATCACCCGGCTGCTGCGCGGTGCGGCGCTGCAGATCTCGCCTCCGTTCGTCATCACGGCCGAGGAACTGCAGCAGATCGCCGGCGTACTGACCACATCGCTCGACGGAGCGCTGGCCTAACCAGCCGACCTCCGTCAGCGCCGACATCGCGAGCGCCGACATCGCAAGCGCCGACATCGCGAGCGCTCACCTCCGCTAGCTCCGCTCGCCCGCTTGCGCGAGTGCGGGAGCCGGCTGCTGTCCGGTTACGGCCCTGGCGCGCCGCCGACTCACAGCGAATCCAGTCAGCGCGCCGACCATCGAGAGCGCGGCTGATGCAGCCAGAGCCGGCTGCACACCGGCGGTGACGCCGGTTGCCGAGCCCAGGTGGCCGCTGGCCGAGAAGACTGCGGTCACGATCGCGACCCCGAAGACCGCGCCGAAGCGCTGAAGACTGTTCTGCACTCCCGACGCGGTTCCGAGGTCGGCCGGCGGCACGGCGCCGAGGGCTGCGGTGGGCGTCGTCGGGATCGTCATCGAGATGCCGACGCCGGCGATCGCTAGCGGCAGCACCAGGACGCCGTAGCTGACGTGCGCGCTGATGTGCGCCGCGACCCAGCCGAGCCCGCCAGCCTGCAGCGCCATCCCGGCGACCATCAGCGGCCGTGAACCGACCTTGTCCGCGACCCGGCCCGCGATCGGGGCGATCACAAGGGGCGTAGCCGTCCACGGCAGGAATCTGAGGCCGGTCGCCAGCGGTGAGTAGCCGAGTCCGGCCTGAAAGAACTGCGACATGAGGAACGCGGCCGACGTGATCGCGGCCATGCTGAGAAACCCGGTCGCGTTGGCTGCCGTGAACGCGCGGATGCGCAGCAGCCGAAGGGGCAGCATCGGGACGCTGACGCGGCTCTCCCACGCCATGAACGCCGCGATCAGCCCCACGCCGACGCTCAGCGCGGTGATGACCTCGATGCTGGTCCAGCCGACGTCCGCGGTTCGGACCAGGCCCCAGGCGAGCGACACTGCGCCCGCCGCCGCGAGGGTTGCTCCGCCGATGTCGAGGTGCCGGGCCGGCCCGCGGCTCTCAGGCAGCCGGAGGGCAGACAGGGCCGCGGCAGCGAGACCGATCGGCACGTTGATCCAGAAAATCCAGTGCCAGTCGAGGCCCTGGACCACGGCGCCGCCGACCAGCGGGCCGGCAGCCACAGCGAGCCCGCCGATGCCGCCCCAGATCCCGACGATGGCACCGCGGCGTTCCCGCGGAAAGACCGACGCGAGGATCGTGAGACTCAGCGGCGTGACCAGGGCGGCGCCAAGCCCCTGGACGGCACGCGCCGCGATCAGAGCCTCGGCGTTCTGGGCGAGCGCGCACGCGGCCGACGAAACGGCGAAGATGACCAGGCCGGCGATGTACATTCGCCGCCGCCCGAGCCGGTCGCCGAGGGCAGCCGCTGTGATGATGCCGGCCGCGAACGGAAGGGTGTAGGCGTTGATCGTCCACTCGAGCGTTCCGACGCTGCCGCCGAGGCCAGCGTGGATCGCGGGCAGCGCGGTGACAACGACGAGCGCGTCGAGGGCGGTCATGAAGAAGGCGACCGACGTCAGCGCCAGGGCCCAGCCGCGCTGGCTGGTGCTGGTGCTGCCGCCGGTCGCGGTGTCGGCGAGCTGCATGCTCCGCACCTCCGGGGGGCGGGCAGCGGCACCGGCGGCGCCTCGGGTCTGCCCGGACTCACCTCTCCTACGGAGCTCAGGCGCCTCGATCGACAGCGTTGCGAGATTTTTCCCGACCACCAGCGAGCCCGCGGCGCAAGGGTGGCAAAAGTTACATTGCGGCCGCCCTGTGGGCGAGGTTCTCCTGCGCCGCCTCGGGCGGATCCGTGTGGGGCACCGGAACTACCGCTGCGGCCCGCCACGAGGTGGCTGGGCAGGCGACCGAACGCTTTGCGACCACCCGCGCCGCTGAGATCTTCGTCAGGACTGCAAGCTGGCAGCACAGGTCCTGCACCGGCGGCTTGCCCTGCCGAGGAACTGCAGGAGATCGCCTGCCGCTTGTCTCCCCCGTGACGCGGGAGTCCGGTCAGGTGGAGTCGCGCGCGGCCTGGCGGATGAGCGCGTCACGCTGTGGGCCGTTGTCTGTACACTCGATCGCGCGCGCCCAAGCGGCGGCGGCCTCCTCAGACCGGCCTGCCCGGCGCAAGAGGTCCGCGTGCGCGGCGTGCAGCGGCCAGTAGCCAGACAGCTCGCGCGACTGCAGCACCGGCGCGAGCAGCGCCAGACCGGCGCCGGGCCCGTCCGCCATGCCGAC
This sequence comes from Streptosporangiaceae bacterium, assembly GCA_030041275.1. Taxonomy (GTDB): domain Bacteria; phylum Actinomycetota; class Actinomycetes; order Streptosporangiales; family Streptosporangiaceae; genus JAJYUU01. Next base: position 463 of record JASHOE010000276.1, on the reverse strand, counting down.
AGCGACCGCCCGGTTCACCTGAACAACCGGCGATGGCGCTCGCCTGGCGAGCTCGTCGTAGAGGGCGGCGATCTGCACCCAGTCTGTTTTCTCGAACGCCGGCGCTGCAGCGTGCAGCGCGGCGATCGCAGCTTGCAGCTGGTAGGGCCCCGGCGACCTTCGTGCGACGGCCTGGTCGAGGATCCTCGTTCCTTCCCTGATCATCGTCCGGTCCCACGCGGAGCGGTCCTGGTCGGCCAGCAGCACCGGCTGTCCAGAGGCGTCCTGCCGCGCAGTCGCGTGCGAGTGCGTCAGGAGCATGAGCGCGAGCAGCCCTGCGGTCTCCGCGTCAGCCGGCATCAGCCGGTGCAGCACCCGGCCTAGCCAGATCGCCTCGGCGCAGAGGTCGACCCGCAGCAGCGCATCCCCGCTGGTGGCCGCGTAGCCCTCGTTGAATACCAGGTAGATGACGGCCTGCACGGCA
>JASHOE010000275.1 GCA_030041275.1 Streptosporangiaceae bacterium | reverse complement strand
GCCTGTTTTTCGAAGTGCGGCGGCCACGGCGCGTCCGGCAGTCCGGCGGCCTCGTCCGCGGCGGCGAGTTCGAGCAGCGCCGCCAGCGAGCCGGTGTCGTCGTCGATGCCTGCGGCCGGATCACCGATCTCCGCATAGCGCTGCGGCATCGTGTCCATGGTGAAGGCGGCTGGGTCACAGTCCGGTACCTCGTCCCAGCGCAGCGGCGCGGACACCCGCGCGTCAGGCCGCGGCCGGACCGAGTAGGCCGACGCCACGGTCCGGTCCTTGGCGTTCTGGTTGTAGTCGACGAAGACTCCGTGCCGCTCTTCCTTCCACCAGCGCGACGTGGCCTCGTCTGGTACCCGCCGTTCTATCTCCCTGGCGAGCGCGACCGCGGCGCTGCGTACCTGCGTGAAGGTCCAGCGCGGCTCGATCCGCGCGTAGACGTGGATGCCGCGCGAGCCCGTGGTCTTCGGCCAGCCGGTCAGACCGACGTCGGCGAGTACCTCCCTGGCGACCAGCGCGACGTTGACAATCTGCGACCAGCCGATGCCGGGAACGGGGTCGAGGTCGACCCGGAGCTCGTCCGGATGGTCCAGGTCGTCGGCCCGGACCGGATGCGGATTCAGATCGATGCAGCCAAGGTTGACAACCCACGCGAGGCCCGCGGCGTCGGTGACGACGACTTCCTCGGCGGTGCGGCCCGACGGGAAGCTCAGCACGACGCTGTCCAGCCAGTCCGGCTTGTTCGCCGGGGCGCGCTTCTGCCAGAAGGCCTCGCCCTCGGCGCCGTGGACGAAGCGCTTCAGCACCATGGGACGGTCGGCGATGCCCCGCAGCGCACCGTCGGCGACGCTGAGGTAATAGCGAACCAGGTCCAGCTTGGTGTGCCCGGTGCGCGGGAAGTAGACCTTGTCCGGGTTGGAGATCGTGACAGTCCGCCCGGCGACCTCGAGAACCTCTGTGCGGGCGGCCATGCTGCCACTTTAACCACGCCCGTGGCGGCCACACAGGCGCCACGGGTCCGCCTGGTGGGCGCGGCTCGGTCGGCGTAGAAGACCAGGCCCAGCCAAGACGCCATGGCGATCAAAGCCACGATCGGAACGTCCCATGACTGACGGCCGCCGGTCCGGCTGGACGGCCGGGGCTGCTCCGGGGCAGGCTCGTCCTAGCCTGGCATCAGTGCAGCACGGACAATGCGGCCCGCTCGCGGCGAGGAGCCTTGCATGGCCCTGCAGACCAGCTACGACGTCATCGTGGTCGGCTACGGCATCGCGGGCGTCGCCGCAGCAATCGAGGCCGCCGACGCGGGCGCCCGGGTGCTGGCGCTCGATCGCGGCTACGGCGGTGGTGCGTCCGCCCTGTCGGGCGGCGTTGTGTACGCGGGCGGCGGCACGCGTTACCAGCAGGCCGCCGGCGTGAGCGACACACCGGAGAACATGCTGCGCTACCTCAGGCAGGAGACCCGCGGGGTGGTGAGCGACGCCACGCTGCGCCGGTTCTGCGAAGCAAGCCCGGCGATGCTCGACTGGCTGGAGGCGCAGGGCGCACAGTTTGCGGCCGCGCTCTGCCCGTACAAGACGTCCTATCCGACCGACGCTCACTACCTGTACTACTCGGGCAACGAGAAGGCGTGGCCGTACGCCGAGCACGCCGATCCCGCCCCGCGCGGCCACCGTCAGGTCGCCAGGGGCTTGTCCTCGGGCCACGACTTGCTGGCTGCGCTCATGGAGTCGGCGAGGCGCAAGGGCGTGGCCTTCCGGCCGCTCAGCCGCGTGCACTCGCTGATGGGCGACGACGGTGGCGTGCGCGGCGTCCGGTACCTGACCGTTGACGTCGATGCCCAAGCCATGGCGATGCACCGCCGGCTGACCGTCGCGGGCGGCAAGCTTGCCAACTGGGTCCCGGCGGTCGGCAAGCGGCTCAACAAGCGCGCGGAGGCGATCTGGCAGTCGGCGGCCGTCGAGGCGGCGGAGCAAGCCGGAGCCGTCGTCATAGCGGCGGGCGGGTTCGTCTTCAACCGGGAGATGAGGGCCAGGTACGCCGGCGGGTTCGCCGGCATCGTTCCCCTTGGCACCGTCGGGGATGACGGCACCGGGATCAGCCTCGGGGTCGCCGCCGGCGGCAGCACCGACCACCTCGAGCGGATGACGGCGTGGCGGTTCCTGTCGCCCCCGTCCGCGTTGCTCGAAGGCGTGACGATCGGCTCAGGCGGTGACCGCATCGCCAATGAGGACCTGTACGGTGCCACCCACTCGCAGGTCATGATCGACAAGCATGGTGGCCGCGGCTTCCTGATCGTGGACGCCGCGATCTGGCGGAAGGCACGCGGCCAGATCTGGTCGCAGACGCAGCCGTTCCAGAAGATCCAGGCTGCATACCTGTTCAGCGCCGGCCACAAGAAGGCGGGCACGCTCGGGGAACTGGCCGACCTGATCGGCGTGCCGGCGGAGGCGCTGCTAGCGACCGTGGGCGCTTACAACGACGGCGTCGCAACCGGCGCCGGGGATCCCGCGCACAAGGCGCCGGAGCTCTGCACCCCCCTTCAGGTAGGACCCTTCTACGCGATCGATATCTCCATCAAGAACTCGCGCGCGTTCCCGGCGCCTGGCCTTACCCTCGGCGGGCTGCGAGTTGACGAGCAAACGGGCCAGGTCTTGACCGCAGCCGATACGCCGGTGCCCGGCCTTTACGCGGCCGGGCGGACCGCCATCGGGATCTGCTCCAACAGCTATGTCAGCGGCCTCTCGCTCGCCGACGGCGTGTTCTCGGGCCGCCGGGCCGGTGCCCACGCCGCCTCGCGAGCGGGGTGACTAGGCTCCGACACCCCAGCACAGCAGTCGCGCCGCCTAGCGCGACGAAACACACGACCCAGAAGAGTCGCCGCGACGGGGTCAGCGCCGCCGATCGCTGGACCTGGCGCCGGGCTACCGGCCGCGGGCTGCATCCTCAAGCTGGCGCGCGGGCCGGTCTGCCAGCTCGCGGTCGCCAAACTCCATTGTCGGCAGCGTCGCAAGCGGCAAGGCGGCGATGTCCTCAAGGTCGACCGCGAGGTCGGCTTCCGGCCCGGCCGTGAGCCGGATGAACTCTTCCTCGGCGTGAAGCAGACGGCGGTACGCCTCCTCGGCAGGCACGATCAGCACCGCCGGGAGGTCGGCCGGGCGGATGCCGTGCCGGTAGACGAGATCGAGCATCTCCCGGTCGCGGTCGGTGAGGGCGCGGAACGCTCCCAGCACACCCCCGAGATCCTGCTGATTCGATACGGCGACCATCGCGGGGGGCAGGTAGGAGAGTGTGCCAGCGCCGGACGGGCGCAAGGCAACGGCCAGGCTGCGGGCAAGGCCGAAGAACCAGGCGCGAAGACCTTCCCGATCAAGGAGTGGCTCGTGCGCCGAGTCCAGGACCGATCGTGCGGTCCTGATGGCCTCGGCGTCCGGTCCTAGCAGCGCCCGGCAGTAGTCGAACAAGTGCGCCAGGTCGGAGCCGAAAAGGTCTGGGGTGTCGAGCTCATAAGAATCCGGCAGGACCCGTTCACCGGTGACGGGCCAGCCGGGCCCACCTGCTTGTGGCATAGTGCCTCCCCCCTATGGGCGCGCCGCTCCTGTACTAAGAGTCATCGCACCGCTACTCGATCGATAGTAAAGCGACCGCCAGGCCCACCGTGGCTACTCAGTGCAAGTCGTCAGCAACGTTGAGCAACGCAAGTAGCTCGAAAGAGTCAGGCTAAGCCCGGCGGGCCTGGTCAGGCTCAGCGCGGGAAGCACGCGCGTCAGTCGTGGTCGCGGGTCCAGTGCGGCCGGCCGAAGAACCGGCCGAGCACGTCATGCATGCTGTCGCCTGAGTCCTGCAGTGCGTCCACGTGAAAGACCGGCGGACCGTCCGGCGCGGGAAGCTCAGCTGCCTGTGCCTCGCTGAGGTCGGTGAACAGCTCAGTCCGGGTGATGCGGGTCACGTGGTCCGCCCCAATGAACCGGAGTCCACGGTGGGTCGAGATCACGATCCCGTCGAAGATGTCGAGCTCGGGTACCTGCAGCACATGCTCCAGCTGCCCGATGGTCGCCCGCGAACTGGCGAGGACTGGCGAGTGCCGAACGGCTGCCTGATACGACACGGCTTCGTCGTCGGATTCCTGCGTCATGGGGCGCCCGCCTTGAGTATGACCGGCGCAACCGCCGGGCCGCTTCGACGGACACTAGCACCTGCCCGGCGGGCCAGGGCCGGGCCTGTAGTGCCCTGCTGCGGCCGCGGCCTGACGGGCGGCTGAGGGTCCGGTGACCTGCGTTCCGTCCTTATAGGGTAGAAGGCCAGGCAGCAAGCAGGAGGCTAGGAAAGCGTGGCAGACGAACTGACCCTAGAGCGGGTGATGGCGGCGGCGGCACGACTGGTCGGAGTCGTGCACCGGACGCCGGTGCTGACCTCGGCGATCCTGGATCAGCGGTGCGGCGGGCAGGTGCTGCTGAAGGCCGAGCTGTTTCAGCGCACGGGGTCATTCAAGTTCCGCGGTGCTTACAACCGGCTGACCGTGCTCGACCCGGCGCAGCGGGACGCTGGCGTCGTCGCGTTCTCGTCCGGCAACCACGGCGCTGCGGTCGCCCTCGCGGCGAAGTTGCTCGGCATCAGCGCCGTGGTGGTCGTTCCGGCGAACGGGTCGCGGGCCAAGCTCGCCGCGATCGAGGGCTACGGGGCGGAGCTGCGGCGGTACGACCCGGCGACCGAGAGCCGCGAGGAGGTCGCCGCGGCGATCGCGACCGACCGCGGGCTGACCCTCATCAAGCCGTTCGACGACTACGACGTCATGGCCGGGCAGGGCACGATCGGCGTCGAACTGGCCGATCAGGCACCCGATGTCGAGCTCGTGCTCCTCCCAGTAGGCGGCGGCGGCCTCGCGGCCGGGGTGTCGACGGCGATCACGGGCCTGCTGCCGGGCGCGGCGGTGATCGGCGTGGAGCCGGCTGCCGCGGGTGATACCGCTCGATCGATGCGAGCCGGGCACCGCGTCGAGATTCCCGAGCCGGACACGATCGCCGACGGGCTGCGGGCATGCGAACCGGGCGAGCTCACGTTCGCGGTCAACTCGCGTCTGCTCAAGGACGTGGTGACGGTGAACGAGGACGCGATCGTGGCCGCGATGCGATTCTGCTTCGAGCGGCTCAAGATCGTGGTCGAACCGAGCGGGGCGGTGCCACTTGCCGCGCTGCTGTCCGGCGTCGTTGGCGCGGCCGGCCGGACCGCCGTCGTGCTGTCGGGCGGCAACATCGCCGCAGCCGACTTCGCTGCCACCGTCGCAGCCTGACGGTCGCCTGCGGTTACGGCAGCTTCGCCACGGTCAGGAGGACCGCGGAGTCCTGCAGCGCAACCAGGCTGTGCGGCGCGTCGGGGATGATGAGAAGGTCGCCATCGCGGCCTTCCCAGGACTCGCTGCCCACCGCGAGCCGGACCCGGCCGTGGAGCACGTACACCGACGCCTCGCCGGGGTTGGCGTGCTCCGCCAAGGCGGAGTCCTTGATCATGGCGATGACTGTCTGGCGCAGGGTCCGCTCATGGCCGCCCATGACCGTCTGCGCGGCGCGGCCGCCCGCGGCGTTGGCTGCCTGTGCGAGCAGCTCGCGGGCCTGCGCCTCGACGGAGAGTTTCTGCATGCCTGCCTTCTTTCCGCAACAGGGCTCCGATATTGCGTCTGGCCGCCAGCAGAACGCTGA
>JASHOE010000274.1 GCA_030041275.1 Streptosporangiaceae bacterium | reverse complement strand
ACCGAGGCGAGCAGTTCCTCGCGGGCCTGGTCGACCGCGGCCCGGATCGCACCGCACAGCACCGGGTCACCGGTCACGCTGGTCGGGACCACCTGTGCACGTGCCGGGCTGATCCTGCCCACCTCGGCCGCGACCCGGCCAGCTAGCGCGGTGCCGCCGCTCAGGCCCACCTCACCGCCAAGCACCACCAGCCCGGGATCGAGCACCACGCAGATCGAGGACACGCCGGTTGCCACCCGGCCGGCCAGCTCGGTGAGGAACGCGCTGCCGCGCTCCTCGCCGGCGAAGGCCGCCGCGCTCGCGGCGCGGACCGCGGCCCCCGGGGTTGCCTCGGCGAACCCGTAGCTGGCCGCAAGCGGCACCAGCGCCTGGGCGCCGATCAGCGACTGGAACGCGCCCGTCGCCGGGTGGCTGACGTCCTGTGGCAGCGGCACTCCCGGCACAGGCAGGTAGCCGATCTCTCCGGCCGCGCCGCCGACGCCACGGTGCAGCCGTCCCCCGAGCACGATCGCCAGGCCGACGCCGATCCCTATCCAGACCAGCACGAAGTCATCGATCCCGGACGCCGCACCGGTCGCCTGCTCGGCCATCGCCGCCAGGTTCACGTCGTTCTCGATCGTCACCGGCCTGCCCAGGTCGCTGCGCAGCGCGTCGAGCACGCCCTCGTGCCAGGCGGGCAGGTTGACCGCCAGCCGCGGCTCGCCGGTGCCGGGGTCGAGCACACCCGGCGTGCCGATCACGAGCGCCCGCAGCGCCTCCGGCGACACCCCCGCCACGCCGCAGGCAGCGGCGACCGCGCCATGCACGAGCTCGACCGGGTCCTGCCCGCCGTTCGGGTCCACCGAGACGACGCCCATCTCCTGGCCGGTGACGTCGGCCACGCCCGCGCTGACCACGTCGTGGTCGACGTGCAGCCCGGCCACATAGGCGGTTGACGGGACCACGCCGTACAGAGCGGCGTTGGGCCCGCGGCCTCCTGCCTGCTCCCCGGCGACCTTGACCAGGCCGCGCTCCTCCAGCCTGGCCAGCAGCTGGGACGCGGTGACCTTGGACAGCCCGGTATGCGCACCGAGCTGGGCACGCGTCATCGGGCCGCTGGCGAGCAGCAGCTCCAGTGCAGCGCGGTCGTTGAGCTCGCGCAGCAGGCTTGGCGTTCCTGGCCGTCGTTCCATGCCCACCCCTCCCTGGCTATGGGTACCGTACGGCGGCTTCGCTGGCCAGGGAGGATCACCCCCGCCACGCCGATTGTGTCTCAATCCGGCAACGAACTCTATCTTACAGGAAAGTTTCCTGTTAGTTTCTGCGCAGATTCCATCGAGGCTCGGTCGCATCGGGCGGGAAGCTGCCCCGGCGGACGCGCCCCGCGAGAACAGCCGGAAAGGGAGATCGAGCAGTGAAACTCACCAGATCGGCGGCCACGATCGGCACTGCCGTGGTGCTCGCAGGAGCAGCGGCCGGCGTCGCGGGCTGCGGCTCGAGCAGCAGCTCATCGGCGGCGGCCTCCGCACCGGCCAAGCTGACCGTATGGCGGATGGGTGCCTCCGTCCCGTCCCAGGTCACCTGGATGAACGGCGTGGTGGCCCAGTTCCACAAGCAGTACCCGCAGTACAAAACCACCAAGGTGGTCGTGGACTGGATTCCGTGGACGGACAACGTCACGGACTGGACCAACGCGCTGACCAGCGGCAAGGGCGGCCCCGACATCACCGAGCTCGGCAACACCGAGACACCGGAGATGGCCTCGCAGGGCGCGCTTGCCAACATCACCAGCGAGGTGAATGCGTGGTCGGACAGCTCGCAGATCATCGCTGGCAACCTCGCCAACGACACGATCGGCAGCAGCCACTACGCCGTCCCGTGGTTCGGCGGCGTCCGCGGCGTCTGGTACAACAAGGCCGAGTTCGCGGCGGCGGGCATCACCGCGCCGCCAACCACGTGGTCGGCGCTGGTCACGGATGCCAAGACGCTGATGGCCAAGTACCCGGGCACCTACGGCCTGGGCGCGCCAAGCGACTACGACGACGCGATCGTCAGCTTCATCTGGGGAGCGGGCGGCCAGGTCGCGGTGCAGAAGAACGGCAAGTGGGTGGCCGAGCTAACCTCGCCGCAGTCCGAGGCTGGCATCAAGGAGTACGCAGACCTGCTGCTGACCGACAAGGTCTCGTCGCCCACCTACATCGGTGAGACGGAGATCGGCGCACCCGGCACGGCAGGCCCCGGTGGCGCGGAGGAAGACTTCGCGCTGGGCAAGCTCGACATGTACATCGACGGACCGTGGGCCGAGGCCCAACTCGCCCAGGTGAGCACCAAGAACAAGGCGCAGTGGGCGTCGTTCCCGATCCCGAGTCAGAACGGGCCGAATCCGGCGCCGGCCTTCGCGGGCGGCTCGGACCTCGGCGTCTGGGTCAACAGCAAGTACAAGGCTGCTGACTGGAGCCTGATCTCGTACATGAACGACACCCCGAACGCAACCACGTTCGCGGACTCGCAGGGCTTCTTCCCCGAGTTCAGCTCGTCGCTGACCAGCCCGAAGTACGCGAGCAGCCAGCTCCTCTCCGGGTTCGCCAAGGCGGCTGGATACACCCAGATTTCCCCGCTGAACTCGACCAACTGGGGAACCGCCGACACCTCGAAGTACAACATCATTCCGAACATGATGAAGGCGCTGGAGTCTGGGGCGAACTTCCAGGCTACGGTCAGCCAGGCGAACACCTACCTGCAAGACGTGCTGAACACCGGCAGCGAGTAACAGCAGCCGGCTGATCCAGCACCGATCGTGCTGGCCGGCCCGCCCCGGGGGGCGGGCCGGCCAGCCCACCAACCGCAGGCAGCCGCCGGCGTGCCGAGGGGAGCGACGAGACAGATGGCCGACACGATGCGGCCGGAGGCCGCGGTGCTGCCGGGTCGGCAGCACGGCCAACGAGGACCAACGCGAGTTCGCGTCAGCACCTTCGTCCGTCGCCACAAGCTGGCGCCGTACTTGCTGCTCCTTCCGGCGCTGATCGGAATCGCGCTGGTGGTGCTCTGGCCGCTCGTTCAGATGGGGATCTTCTCCTTCCAGAACTACGGCCTGCCACAGGTCACCGGCGCGCTGCCGACGCAATGGATCGGATTCGCGAACTTCACCGCCACCTTCAGGGACCCGGTGTTCTGGCTGTCCCTGCGCAACAGCGTGTTGTTCGCGATTGTCGCGGTGCCGCTGTCCCTTGTCGTGGGAACCGTCGTCGGGCTGCTGCTGAACCGGCTCGGCAAGAAGATGTCGCTCTTCATCAGCACCGCGGCGCTGCTCGCCTGGGCGACCCCACCGGTATCGGGCGCCGTCTTGTTCTTCTGGATGTTCAGCCCGGACGGGGGCGTGGTCGACTGGGCGCTCGCCAGGATGCCGCACTGGCTCGTCGGCAGCACGAACTGGGCGACCTATAACTGGGCAACCACAGGGGCGCTGCCCGCTTACACGCTGATCGCCCTGCTGGTGATCTGGCAGGCGTTCCCGTTCATCGCCGTCACGGTGCTCGCCGGCCTGAAGACGATCCCAGCAGAATTGACCGAGGCGGCCCGCGTCGACGGGGCTGGCGCCTGGCGGGTCTTCTGGCGGATCACGGTGCCACTGATGAAGCCCATCTACCTGGTGCTGTTGCTGCTGTCGGTGATCTGGGACTTCAACATCTTCACCCAGAGCTACACCATCATTGGGCTGGCGAATTCCAACGAGTACAACCTGTCGCTGTACATCTACGACAAGGCATTCACGTTCCCGCCCACGTACGGCCTCGGTGGTGCGCTCGCGCTGATCTTCGCCTTCATCCTGCTCGTGGTCACGGTCGGCTACGTGAGATCCTCTGTCCGGCAGGGGGCCCTGACATGATGGGGGTCAATCTGGCCACCGCTAGGCCGTCGACTTCCGCGCCCTCGACGCAGCGGCGCTACGGACAACAGGACGCCGCGCGCGCCCGTGCATCCAAGCGCGTGAAGGCGGTCAGCCTGAATGGCCTCGGGCTGGTGGTCGCGGTCGTGACGCTGCTCCCGATCTTTCTCATGATCAGCACAGCGTTCAAGCCAGCGCACGAGATCTACTCCCTAACCCCGCACCTGCTGCCGAGCCATCCGACCCTTAGCAATTTCCGCCAGGTCAGCAGCGGTCAGGTCACTGGCGGGATCGGATCCGTGTGGCTGTTCGTCCGCAACAGCTTCGGGGTCGCGCTGATCACCGTCTTGATCGCGTCGATCCTCGCGCTGCTCGCGGCTGTCGCGGTCGCCAGGTTCCGGTTCCGGCTGCGCACCACTTTCCTCATCATGCTGCTGATAGTCCAGATGATCCCGGCGCAGGCACTGATCATCGCGCTGTTTCTGGACTTCAAGAAGCTCAACCTGCTCGGCAGCCTGACCGGCCTCGTCCTGGTGTACTCGGCCCAAGCGCTGCCGGTGACGATCTGGATGCTGCGCAACTTCGTCGCCACGGTGCCGAAGGAGCTCGAAGAAGCCGCCGCGATCGACGGCGCGACAGGTCCGAAGATCTTCTGGCGGATCCTCCTGCCGCTGGTCGCTCCGGGCCTGGTTGCCACGAGCATCTTCGCGTTCATCACCGCGTACAACGAGTTCATCGTGGCGCTCACGTTTCTCGGTCAGAGCCACCAGGCCTATACGCTGCCGATTTTCCTGACGTACTTCTTCGGACAGCACGGGGCGGCCTGGGGGCCGATCATGGCCGCGTCGACGATCTACACGATCCCCGCGGTGATCTTCTTCCTGTTTGTTCGGCGCCGGCTCGTCGGGGGTTTGACCGCAGGCGCGGTGAAGGGATGACCGAAGAGATCACGACCGACCCAGTCCTGGGCCGGCTAGCCGATGCGGTCCTGATACCGCCGTTTGCGGGCCGCGAGGCCCCCGAATGGATCCACGCCGCCCTGCGAGGCGGACTCGCGGGGGTCACGCTGTTCGGGCCAAACGTCCAGGACCGGAAGCAGCTCTCGGCGCTCACCGCCAGCCTGCGCGGTGCCGCCCTCGAGCCGGTTATCGCCATCGACGAGGAGGGCGGCGACGTCACCCGGATCTCGCACGAGACCGGCAGCGACTATCCGGGGAACGCAGCCCTCGGTGCCATCGACGACGTGGCACTGACGCAGTCGGTGTACGCCGCGCTGGGGTCTGACCTGGCGGCCCTCGGGGTGAACCTTGACCTGGCTCCGGCGGTGGACGTCAACACCGCGGCGGACAACCCGGTCATCGGGACCAGAGCGTTCGGCTCCGACCCGGAGTTGGTGGCGCGGCACGCCGCGGCGGCGGTGGCAGGCCTGCAGTCGGCGGGTGTGGCTGCGTGCGCGAAGCACTTCCCCGGTCATGGCAGCACGACCGCGGACTCGCACCTCGTGGTTGCCACCGTAGACGTGCCGCTCCGCGTACTGCGAGCGAGAGACCTGCCCCCGTTCGAGGCCGCCATCGCCGCGGGGGTGCGGGCGATCATGCCCAGCCACCTGCGCGTTCCCGAGCTCACTGGCGAGCTGCCGGCGTCGCTGTCGCGCCGGGCACTGACGGACCTGCTCCGCGGTGAGCTCGGCTTCACCGGCGTCATCGTCTCCGACGGCCTGGAGATGCGCGCGGTGAGCGATCGGTACGGCATCCCCGAGGCGGCAGTGCAGGCCGTGATCGCGGGCACTGACCTGCTGTGCCTCGGGCGTGATCAGGATCAGCTCAGCTTCCTTGCCGTCAAGACCGCCCTCATCGAGGCGGTGCGGTCCGGGCGGCTGCCCGGTGATCGGCTCGCGGACGCTGCGGCCAGGGTCGCCGAGCTGCGCGCCTGGATGGCGGCGCGGGCTGACGGCCAGCAGCACCGGCACCAGCCCGATGGCCTAGCCAGAGGGGCAGTAGCCGACAAGGACGGCCATCACCTCATCGGGCTCGCCGCCGCGCGGCGCGCCCTGTCCGTTGACGGCAGCCTGCCGCTGACCCTGGACAACCCGCTGGTCGTCCAGTTCGAGCCACCGCCGAACCTCGCGGTCGGGACGGTGCCCTGGGGGCTGCGCCCTTGGGTCACTGACAACAGCTACCGCGAGATCAGCACGAGCACGCCCCAGGCGGAGCTGCCTGGCCTGGTGGCGCGGCTGCTGGCCGATGCCAACGGCCGTTCCCTGGTAGTGGTCGTCAGGGACGCGCATCGGCACCCGGTCGCCGCCGAGGCCGTCAGCCGCATCGTCGCGGCCCGGCCGGACGCCATCGTGCTCGAGATGGGTCTGCCGGCCTGGCGGCCAGCTGCCGGACGCTACGTCGCCAGCTACGGAGCTGCTTACAGCAGTTCTCGGGCCGCCGCCGAAATGCTAGGCCTGACCGCGCGCTAGGCCGGAGCGGCATCCGCTCGCAGCCCGGCGTTCCCTGCATAATGGTTCATATGCGCCTGTCCGCCCGCTCCGATTACGCGCTGCGCGCGGCCATCGAGCTGGCCGCTGCCGGTCCTGGCCACGTGACGGCAGATCACCTTGCCCGGACGCAGGGGATGCCGAGCAAGTTCCTGGAGGCGATCCTCACCCAGCTTCGCCGCGCTGGCCTGGTACGCAGCCAGCGCGGCCCCGACGGGGGGTTCTGGCTCGCCCGGCCGGCGGGCGAGATCTCGCTGGCAGACATCATCAGGGCGATCGACGGGCCGCTTGTGGGCGTGCGCGGCGAGCGCCCGGAGAACCTCGGGTACACCGGCGCGGCCGAGCCCCTCCAGGCGGTGTGGATCGCGCTTCGCGCCAACGAGCGCGCCATCCTCGAGGAGGTCACACTTGAGCACATCGTGACCGCGAATCTGCCGCCCAGCGTGCGAAAGCTCGCCGACGACCCTAAGGCGTGGACGTCGCAGTGGGCTAACTGACGGACAACTACGAGTGGCCCGCGCCGTCCGGACGGCGCGGGCCACTGGTAAGGGGTTCTGGGCGGCTAGACCGGGACCATATCGGTGAAATCGCGGGCCAGCTTGTCGAACTTCGGCTGCGGCCCCGGCAGCTTGACGGGCTCCAGCACCGGCTCGGCCTGTGCCATCCGCTGATCGGCGCCGACCTTCATGGCACGCTGCGGCATGACCAGCCGCTGCGGTGCCTCGCCGGCGGGAATCCGCACCGCCGCGCGCGACGGCGCAGCCGGACCGACCGGAGCCGATGGCTCGATGCCACTCTCGCCGGGGTTGGTGGCTGCCGGGCCACCCGCCATGGCGGGCTCGAGCTGGATGCCGAACACCGGCTCGTTCTGCAGCTCAGCGAGCGCGAAGCCATCTGAGACCTCGCGGAGGACCTGGGACAGCGGCGCACCGAGCGCGTCACAGATGGAGGCGAGGAGCTCGGAAGACGCTTCCTTCCGGCCACGCTCCACTTCGGACAGGTATCCCAGGGAGACCCGAGCGGTGGCCGACACCTCACGGAGGGTGCGACCCTGGCGAAGACGCAGTCGCCGTAGCGCGTCACCGAGCAAGTGACGAAGCAGGACCATCGTCGCGCTCCCTCCCCGAGGCCGAAGTTCTGACCCTTCTACCGTACCTGCCTCGGCGGACTGGGCGGGAGAGGGCACAGACGCGTGTTCACACACACGTAACACTGTAATCAGCTAGCGTCTTCCCGAAGAGCGCTCAGCAGCAGCGACAAAGCCCACCGAACCGTTCTGTCCCGGACTTCCTGCCGGTCACCAGCGAACTCCGTTCCTTCGTACGAGGTTCGGGCCGGGCCGGCGACGGCGACGAATACGGTCCCCTGCGGCTTGCCGTCGGCGGGTCCGGGGCCAGCCACGCCGGTGGTCGCGAGCCCGAAGGTGGCGCCGAGCAGCCGCCGTACGCCGTCAGCCATCGCGACGGCCACGTCCGGGTCGACCGGGCCATGCCTAGCGAGAAGCTCGGCTGGCACGCCAAGCAGCTCCGCCTTGAGCTCGGTCGCGTACGCGACGACGCCGCCCCTGACCACCACCGACGCCCCCGCGATGCTCGTGAGCGCCCCGGTCACCAGGCCGCCGGTCAGCGACTCGGCGACCGCCACCGTCGCTCCGCTCGCTGCGAGCAGCTCGATCGCCAGCCTGGCGAGGCCGCTTGGCTCAGCCGACTGCGCGGAGTCGGCCTGCCCGACCGGTGCCACCGGCCCGGCGGATCGCGGACCGGTCACTGGACGGCCCGGCGCAGCCGGATGGCCCTGGCCGTGTAGTCGACTCCGGTGATCACCGTCACGACCAGGGCGGCTCCCATGACGACTGCCCGCACGACGTCGATATGCCAGGGCAGCACGTAGAGGCTGATGGCGATGACCTGCAGCAGGGTCTTGAGCTTCCCGCCACGGCTCGCGGCGATGACGCCGTGGCGTATTACCCAGAAGCGCAGTGCCGTGACGCCCAGTTCCCTGACCACGATGATGGCGGTGATCCACCACGGGAGCTCGCCGAGGTAGGACAGCGTGATCAGGGCGGATCCGGTCAGCGCCTTGTCGGCGATCGGGTCGGCGATCTTACCGAAGTCCGTGATCAGGCTGCGCCGTCTGGCCAGCTCGCCATCGAGCAGGTCGGTGACCGATGCCACCGCGAATGCCACGAACGCGATTGCGCGGTCGGAGGTGCCGCCCTCGAGCAGGAACCAGATGAAGATCGGTACCAGCGCCAGTCGCGCAACCGTCAGGGCGTTCGCGACATTGACCAGTCCGGGTGGGGCTAGCCGGGTCGCTTCTAGACCACGGGATACCGCGCTCGCCGAGCTCGCGGTCAGCGCATCGGGGCCGGTCGCCAGCGGGTCACCAGCGGCAGGTGCGGTGCTGTCGCCATCTCTCCCCGTTGCCCCCCAGCTCACCGCTCGACCGCGTCCCCTGCCGCGACGACGTACCGCCCGGGTGTCTCGCTCGGCCATCGGCCCGCTACAGCCGCGGCCCGCAGATCGACCCCGTCGCTTGCGGTGATGTCGGCCGCCACCAGGTCACCGATCGCGAGCGCCCGTTCGCTGTGCACCTCGGTGGCCCCGTCGACCTCCGGGGCCTGGTGCTCCGCGCGGCCGAGATAACTGCCATCAGGCAGCACCTCGTCAATGATCAAGTCGACCCGGCTGCCGATCCGCGCCGCGGCCCGGTCGGCCATCAGCTCGTCTGCGAGGCCGGCCAGCTCCTCGACCCGTCCCGCGATTACGTCCTCGGACAGCTGCCCAGGCAGCCGTGCCGCTTCGGTCCCGTCCTCGTCCGAGTAGCCGAAGATCCCGATCGCGTCGAGGCGGGCAGCCGCGAGGAAGTCTTGCAGTACCGCCACGTCTGCCTCGGTCTCGCCCGGGAAGCCGACGATGAAGTTGGACCGGATGCCAGCCTCCGGCGCAAGCGCTCTGATCTGATCGATGAGCTGCAGAAACCGGTCGCCATCCCCGAACCGGCGCATCGACCGCAGCACGGTGCCACTGGCGTGCTGGAAGGACAGATCGAAGTACCTCGCTACCCCCGGTGTGCTGGCAAGCACATCGATCAGGCCGGGCCGTACCTCGGCGGGCTGCAGGTAGCTCACCCGGACGCGGTGGATGCCAGGCACGCCAGCGAGCTGCGGCAGCAGCGACTCGAGCAGCCGGAGGTCGCCGAGATCCTTCCCATACGACGTGGAGTTCTCGCTGACCAGCAGCAGCTCTCGTGCGCCGTGCTCAGCCAGCCAGCCAGCCTCGGCCACCAGGTCAGCGGGCGGCCGGGACACGAACGCGCCGCGGAATGCCGGAATGGCGCAGAACGTACAGCGGCGGTCGCAGCCGGATGCGATCTTGAGCGGGGCCACCGGTCCATCGCCCAGCCTGCGGCGCAACACGCGCGGCCCGGATGCCGGGGCAATCCCGGCAGGAAGGTCGGGAACGCGCCCGGAATCGGGCCAGCCGGATCTGGCCGCGCCGCTGTGACCGGGCTTTTCGCGCGTAGTCTGCTGGCCGTGCCCCGGCACGTGCGCGGTAGCGGTCCCCGGCCGGTCCGCTGGCGCCAGCGGCAGAAGGCGACGCCGATCCCGCGGCTCGTGGGCGGCCCAGCGCACGCCCGCCGCCACCGCGTCGAGCCGGGCGGCGATGTCCTCGTAGTCGTCGAACCCCAGGACCTGGGCCTCCGGCATAGCCTCGGCGAGCCCGGCGCCGTACCGTTCCGCCAGGCAACCGGCCGCCACAACCGTGGCGCCGCCCGCCGCCGCGTCCAGCAGTACGTCGATGGATTCTTCTTTGGCCGCCTGGATGAAACCACACGTATTGACCAGGACCACCGGGGCGTCCTCGGCATCGCCCGTGAGTTCCCAGCCGGCTTCTGCCAGCCGGGCGGCGAGCTCCTCGGAATCGACCTCGTTACGAGCGCAGCCCAGCGTCACCATCCTGACCCGGCGGGCGACGGATCCTGGGCTTGGCTGGCTGGACGACACATCGGCAGACTACGGTAACCAGGCCGGTGCGAGCGCATCCGCGGCCGCGCTGCCGCGGCGGACCGGGTTAGTAGCAGCCCACCCTGGTGCAGGTCAGCGTCAGCGGATGGCCCGCCGCGAGGGGCTGCAGCTTGCCGTTCAGGTAGAGCTCAGCCCCGCCGGGGTTACCGAACTGGACCGTCATGGCGTTGACGGCGGTCACGGTCTCCCGAGCAGGCGCGGTCCCGCCGATGTCCCCCTGGAACAGCACCTTTCCGTTGACAGCCGTGGCCTGGACCCAGGTCACCTGTCCCGGCTTGGCAATGATCACCACCTGAGCCTGCGTCGCTGGCGGGACGCTGGGCGAGGCCGCGGCCTGAGAGACCTTGGCCGTCGGCGGTGTTGTCGTGTGCGTCGAGTGATGGGATGCCGTGTGGCTGGCTGGCGTGCTGCGCGAGAAGTAGCGGAAGCCCACGATGCCCGCCACGACGACCAGCCCCGCTAGCAGCACCAGGGTCCAGTTCGGCCGGCGCCGCTCCTTGAGCTTGACCGGCGTGAACGGCTGGAACACGTCGGCGGCCGTGATCGGCGGCGGCGGAGCCTGGCTGGCGTCGTACTCCCGCACCATCTCGTCCGGATCCAGCCCGACCGCGCGGGCGATGCTGCGGACGTGCCCTCTGGCATAGAAGTCACCACCGCAAGCCGAGTAGTCGCCCCTCTCGATGCCCCGGACAATGGTCTCCCTGATGCATGTCCGCTGGCTCACCTGCGTAATGGTGAGACCGGCCTGGCGGCGCGCTGCGGCCAGGGCATCACCAACGGTCAGCGTGGTCCCGTCTTGAATCATGCTCGTGTCCCGCCTTCAGGGCGGCGGCCTGAACGGTCCGCACACCCGGATGTTGGCTTCCCCCGAATCCACTGGCTTGAGCTTGAGACGGTCACCCAGTGTAGACAGCCAGATACTCTACGGAGTTCGCTGGGCCAATATTGAGGCTGACTCTTGCCTCACCGCCTGGCAGGCAGCGGGTTGCGTTCCGAGCCTCCAGACAGGGAAGCCCGGCGGCCCACCGCCTCACACAGTCGGCCGCGTCTCAGTCCTCGCCGCGCAGCGAGGCGAGGAGGCCGGGCAGGTCGTCCGGCCGGATGAGCACGTCCCGCGCTTTCGAGCCCTCGCTCGGGCCCACCACGCCGCGGCTCTCCAGCAGATCCATGAGCCGGCCAGCCTTGGCGAAGCCGACCCTCAGCTTGCGCTGCAGCATCGACGTCGAGCCGAACTGCGTCGAGACGATCAGCTCGGCCGCCTGCATGAGCAACTCAAGATCGTCTCCGATGTCCGCGTCGATCTCACGCTGCCTGCTCTCGGCGGCGACGACGTCCTCGCGGTAGACGGGCGGCGCCTGCTTCTTGCAGTGCGCTACAACCTCCCGGATCTCCCGCTCGGTGACGAAGGCATTCTGCAAGCGGATGGGCTTACTAGTACCCATCGGCAAGAACAGCGCGTCGCCTTGGCCTACCAGCTTCTCCGCGCCCGGCTGGTCTAGGATGACCCGGCTATCGGTCAGGCTCGAGGTGGCGAACGCGAGCCGGGACGGGACGTTCGCCTTGATCAGGCCCGTGACCACGTCGACGCTAGGCCGCTGTGTCGCCAGCACCAGGTGGATGCCCGCCGCCCTGGCGAGCTGCGTGATTCGCACGACCGCATCCTCGACGTCGCGCGGCGCGATGATCATGAGGTCAGCAAGCTCGTCGACGATCACCAGCAGATACGGATACGGGACGAACACGCGCTCCGAGCCTGGCGGAGCAGTTACCCGCCCAGCCCGAACCGCCTTGTTGAAGTCGTCAAGGTGCCGGAACCCGGTCGCGGCCAGGTCGTCGTAGCGGCGGTCCATCTCACCGACAACCCACTGCAGGGCATCTGAGGCACGCTTCGGATTGGTGATGATCTGCGTGATCAGATGCGGGATTCCGGCGTAGGCGGCCAGCTCGACCCGCTTCGGGTCGATGAGCACCATGCGCACCTCGTCCGGCGTCGCCCGAAGCAGGATAGATGTTATCAATCCGTTAATACACGTACTTTTCCCCGCCCCCGTCGCTCCGGCTATGAGCATGTGGGGCATCTTCGCGAGGTTGGCGATGACATTCGTGCCCTCGACGTCCTTGCCGAGGCCGACCACCATCGGGTGGTGGTCGGAACTCGCCACCGGCGACCGGAGCACGTCGCCGAGGCTCACGATTTCCCGGTCGGCATTGGGAATCTCGATCCCGATGGCTGACTTGCCAGGGATCGGGGACAGGATCCGGACGTCCGCGCTCTTGACGGCGTAGGCGATGTTCCTGGACAGCTGGGTGACGCGCTCCACTTTGACCGCAGGCGCCAGCTCGATCTCGTACCTGGTCACTGTCGGGCCGCGGGTGAACCCGGTGACCTGAGCGTCGACCTCGAACTGCTCGAGGACGCCGGTCAGCGCCTCGACCACGGTGTCGTTGGCCCTGGTCCGGGGCCGCGCCACGCTGCCTGGCTTGAGCAGCGCGATCGGCGGCAGGGTGTAGCTGCCGTCGGTAACCGCGGTCAGCGTGAGCTGCTCCGGCTTCTTCGCCGCCGAGTCGGCGACCGGCTCCGGATCGCCGCCTACCAGGGCGGACACCGCGCGCCAGCCGTCCTCGGCGCCGCCGAGCCCGCTCGGTGTGCCGCGCGCCTGCGTCGCCGCGTCGGCCGCGTCGGCCGCGCTGACCCCCGCGTCGGCGTCGCCGTGATCGACCGTCCGCTGGCCGCGGCGGCCGAGCAGCGTGTCGATCAGCGGCGTGTCGTACGCCCGGTCCCGCGCCCCGACTTCGAGCGCCTCCGCCTTTCGCCGCGTCAGCTTCGCGCGCGGATGGCTGGTGCCCCCCGCCTGGCCGGCCTCGGGCGCCATGGCGTCGTCCACGCCGCGGTGCAGTAGCAGGCGGCGTCCCTCGGCCAGTCGATCAGGGACCCGGTGCAGCGGCGTGCCGGTGATCACCAGCAGCCCGAAGCCCGCGATCAAGACCAGGACCGGGACGGCAGCCCACCGAGTGACGACCGCTACTAGCGGAGCGGAGATTCCGTACCCAATCAGGCCGCCAGCCGACCGGATCGCGGGCATGCCCGCCGCCAGACCCGGTGTCCCCGACGCCACGTGAATGAGGCCCAGGGCGCCGACGAGCAGCGCTATCCAGCCGATCACCATCCGGGCAGTGTCCGCGTTTCGGTCGGGATGACGAAGAAACCGCCACGCGAGGAGGGCAAGCAGAATCGGCACGGCCCAGGTGCCAGATCCGAACAGGCCGCGGATAGCGAGCGCTACTGGCCGGAGCGGCCCAGCCGCATCCCACCAGACCGCCACGGCGCACGCGATCGCCGCGCACAGCGCAGCGAGCCCTACGCCATCACGCCGGTGCAGCGGGTCCAGCTCACGCGCGTGCCGTCCGAGGGTCCGGCTGGCCGCACCCACAGTGTGCGCGAGCACCATCCACGCCGCCACGATCAGCGCGATAGCCCAGCCCGTGAGGATCGCGAACGGATTGGTCGAGGGCGCGGGCCGGGCGTAACGGCGGCCCGACCGGCGGCTGCCGCGGCGTGCCGTCGAGGCGCGGTATCCCGAGCGGCCGCGGCTCGACGAGCCGGACCGGCCGCGAGTCGAGGATCCAGCCCGGCTACCCGTGCCCCCACGAGGGCGCGTTGAGCCCTTGGACGCACGCGTCGCCATGATCCCCACCGTAACGATCGGGCGCCACGACAGCCCGGACCGACGGCGGCGTGTCGCGCCGGGGACCGATCAGGCCCTCAGCCGATGGAGTGCGGCGGCTACCGCCCCTGCGACTGCGCGATGTACTGGGAGGTATCGCGCCGCCAGAGGTAGACAATCGCACCGAGGCCGGCCAGCCAGCCCAGACCGGCGAAGATCAGCGTGGTCGACGTCCGAGCGCCGCTGAGGATGAGCGAGATCGTGTCTAGGCCGAAGAACACCGACGACAAGATCCTGGCCCAGCCTTTACCACGGCCGTTGGCCCAGGCCATCCAGAGCCAGAGCCCGATCCCGATGAGTGCAAGTACCACGGCGAGGATGAGGAACTCATTCGCCCCGTTGTGGATCTGGGTCGCAGTCAGCTTCGGTGTCGTCTTGGCGTTCCGCAGTGCTGTCTCGATGGCGGACTTGATGCGGCTGCTGAACGCCAGGGTCACAATGAGTCCGAGGGTGGATAGCCCGGCCCCGACGTACATGAGGATCACTGCGATCCGCACGCTCTGTGGACGCTGCCCCTGCTGCTGCTGCTGAACGACGTTGCTACTACCGCCGGTGGGATACGGCTGGTAGGTCATGGCGACTCCTTGTCATGGTTCCGGCTTACAGTACCGTGTCTGCGCGCGTTAGCCGCCACAAGCCGGCGGCCGGGCCGAGTGGCGAGACCCGGACCGAAGTGATGGTGTCGGCGGCGAACTGCCCGGGTTTGCCGTCAGCCCGACGACGGGGCGTTGATCGTGCCGGAGCCTGAGATCACGGCGGCCCCGTTCCCCCCAAAATCATCCTGGGATAGCGAGTTGATCACGCCGATAGCCGCGCCGGTGGGATCGGGTTCCGGGGTCCCCGGCTCGACCAGCTTGAGGGGCGTGATGCTGCCCGACACGAACTGGCCCTGCGCGCCCAGGGTGACGTGCAGGATCGCGCTGACCGATGTGATCGAGTCCAGGCCGAGCGTGTTGTAGCCGCAGAAGTTGCCGAGGCTGTAGGCGATCAGGTGGCCGTGGTACCACTGGAACCCGCGCAGCACGTGCGGACCGGAGCCGACCACGAGGTCCGCTCCGGCGTCGATGACGCCGTGCGTGAACGCGATCGAGTTGCCCCGATCCTGGCCGAGGTAGTACTCCTCAGCGTCGGTGACGTGCTGGGCACTGTCACCCTCGGCGCCGAGATGCTCCATGACGATGACCACCTGGGCGTGTTGTTTCGCCTGCCGGACCAGCGCCTCGGCCGCGGGGATGTCGAGCGCGTCCGCGTCGTACGACCACGGCGCGAAGCCGAGCAGCGCGATCGTGATGCCGTTCCTAGTGAGGTACGTGATCTGGCCCGGTCGGCCCGCATACAAGAGCCCGGCCTGCTGCAGCACCGAGTTCGTGTTGGCCTCGCCGGCGGTGCCGGCGTCCAGAGTGTGGTTGTTCGCGACGTTCACGGCCGAGAAACCGTCCTGCTTGAGCATCTCCGCGGTGCTGTCGGGCGCCTCGAATTCGTAGCAGTCAGTCTCGCCGGGGGCGCATTTGGTCATGGGCAGGTCACCCAGCGCGGACTCCAGGTTGCCCATGGTGAGGTCGCTGTGCAGATCGCCGGTGACAGCGGTGAGCAGCGAGCCGGTGCCGGCGGGCGGCCACGCGCCCGGCGAGCCGAATGTCATGTCCCCCACCCAGTTGATCGTGACGGTAGCGCTGCCGGCGGCGTTCGGCGACGGACCGGCGGAAGGGTGCGCACCGGACGGCGCGGCCTTGGGCGACTTAGCCCCCGCGAGCGGGGACCCTGATCCGCTGGAGTGGTCGCTGCCGGCCCGCGCGGCGACCAGCTGCCAGCTGCCGAGCGCGATCACGCCCACCGCGGCGCCGATAATCAGCAGCACCCGGCTGCGTGTGTTCCGCCTTGCGTGCGCCCGGCGGCTGTGGTCCGCCCGTTGCGTCCGGGGCACGCTAGGCGGCTCGCCGCGGTCAGCCTCGCGAGACCGCCGCTCGGGGTAGCCCGGCTGTGCGCCGTCCGCGTCGGCAAAGCGCGCCTCATAGCCGCCGCCGGAGCGGTGACCGGGTCCGTGGCTGCCGCGTTCGGCGGATGGGCCACCGCGGTCGTCGGCCCGCGCGCCACTGCGGCGGTCGCGGTCGTCGGCCTCGGCATAACCACGACGGCCGCGGTCGTCGGCCTCGGCATAACCACGACGGCCGCGGTCGTCCGCCTCGGCATAAGCACGACGGCGGTCGTCGGCCTCGGCATAAGCACGACGGCCGCGATCGTCGTCCTGGGCGGGACTGCGGCGGTCACGGTCGCCGGTCTCGGCATAACCACGACGGCCGTGCCTGTCTGGCTCCTGATGACTCCGCCCCTCGGCTTCGGCGTAACTTCTGCTGCCGCGATCCGGCGCGGGGTAACCACCGTCGCCGGATCGCGACTGCCGCCGCCCGCCAGGATCTCGATCGTCGGGCCGCCGCCCGCCAGGATCTCGATCGTCAGGCCGCCGCCCGCCAGGATCTCGATCGTCCGGCCTGCGGTCACTCCGATCGCGACCATCCGGTACCCGGCGGCCGGGCTCCTGCCCGATACCAGGCTCTGGGTATCGCGATGACCTGGACCACCGCTCCGCCGACTGCGGCTGGTCCGACGGCGGCCGGTCCGACTCGGGCCGGTCTGATCTCCGGCGGTCCGAACTCTCTGGTTCAAACCAGCGCGATTCCGATGGGCGCGGCTCCGATTCCCTGGCGTCCGGGTGTCTGGAGTCCGATGCCCTCGTGCCCGGTTGCCTGGGGTCTGATCCCCGCGGCGGGGACCCGCCCAGGCGTGATTCCCTCCGGTCGCCGGGCATATCCGGGCCGCCGGAATCGTGGTCGCGATCAGCCCCGTGACGCCCGTGCGCCGCTCCGTGGCGGCCCGGCCGACGGGAATGCGGATCTTCCGGATGACTTTCTGGCACGCGAAATCTGCCTCGTCCCTCGCTCCTGGGCACTGGCGCTCAGGATAGGGCCGTGACCAGCGAAAAGAGGGCATGTTTCCGAACATCGGCACCACCCGACATCGCCGTACGCCGGACCCTCAAGCCAGGAGATAGGGCTTGACGCCCGCAATCCCTTTCCGCGTCAGGTCTCGACGACCACCGGAATGATCATCGGCCGCCTACGGTAGTTGTCGCTCACCCACCGGCCGACGGTCCGCCGCACCAGTTGCCGCAGCTGATGGCTCTCGTTGACGCCCTCTCTGGCCGCGCCGGCCAGCGCCTCCTCGACGAGCGGCCCGACCTCGGCCAGCCCCACATCGTCGATGCCGGCGCCACGCGCGTGGATCTCGGGACCCGCCACCAGCTTGCCGCTGGTCGAGTCCACCACCACGACCACGGAGATAAAGCCCTCGTCACCCAGAATCCGGCGGTCCTTCAGCGAGCTCTCGGTGATCTCCCCAACCGACAGACCGTCCACGTAGACATAACCGCACGGAACCTTCCCGGACACCGAGATCTGACCGTTGGCCAGGTCGACTGTGACCCCGTCCTCAGCGATCACGATGTTCGACTCTGGTACGCCGGTCAGCGCGGCCAGGTCGGCGTGCGCCTTGAGGTGCCGCCACTCGCCGTGCACCGGTACGAAGTTGCTCGGCCGGACCAGGTTCAGCACATACAGCAGCTCGCCCGCGGCGGCGTGACCGGATACGTGCACGAGCGCGTTCCCCTTGTGCACCACGCGCGCACCGAGTCGGGTCAGGTCGTTGATGATCCGCGACACGGCAGACTCGTTCCCTGGCACCAGCGAGGACGCCAGGATCACGGTGTCGCCTTCGGCGATCCGGATCGGGTGGTCCCGGCCCGCCATCCTTGACAGCGCCGACATGGGCTCGCCTTGCGAGCCAGTCGAGATCAGCACGATCTGGTCTGGTGGCAGCTCCTCGGCCTCTTTCAGGTCTACGAGCAGACCGCCGTGGACCGAGGGGACCTTGAGGTACCCGAGGTCGCGCGCCACTCCCATGTTCCGCACCATCGACCGGCCGACGAGCGCGACCTTGCGGCCGTGCTCGGCCGCGGCATCCATCACCTGCTGCACCCGGTGCACATGGCTGGCAAAGCAGGACACGATGATCCGCTGCGCGGCCGCCGCAAACACGTCCGAGAGCACCGGGCCGATGTCGCGCTCGGACGTGACCACGCCCGGCACCTCGGCATTGGTGGAGTCAGCCAGCAGCAGGTCGACGCCCTCCGCGCCAAGGCGGGCGAAGCCGCCAAGGTCAGTGAGCCGACCGTCCAGCGGCAGCTGGTCCATCTTGAAGTCGCCGGTATGCAGGATCAGGCCGGCCGGTGTCCGGATGGCAACCGCGAGCGCGTCCGGGATCGAATGGTTGACCGCGAAGAACTCCAGCTGCCACGGACCGAACGACGAGCGCGCGTTGGCCTCAACCTCGACGTCGACCGGGGTGATCCGGTGTTCGGTGAGTTTGCTGCGGACCAGCGCGAGCGTGAGACGTGACCCGATGACGGGGATGTCGCCCCGCTGCCGCAGCAGGTAGGGCACAGCGCCGATGTGGTCCTCGTGAGCGTGTGTGAGCACGAGCGCGTCGACCTGCTCCAGCCTGCCGTCGAGGCTGGAGAAGTCGGGCAGGATCAGGTCCACGCCCGGCTGTTCCTGATCGGGGAACAGGACGCCGCAGTCCACTATCAGCAGGTGGCCGTCGTATTCAAAGACGGTCATGTTCCGGCCGATCTCGCCGAGGCCGCCGAGGGCGACCATGCGCAAGGCGCCAGGCTCAAGTGGGGCTGGCGGGCCCAACTCGGGGTGCGGGTGACTCACGGAAGCTTGACCCCGCCCGCCGTCAGGTCCGCCCGGAGCTGCTCGATCTCGGCCGGTGTGGCGTCCGGCAGCGGAGGCCGAACGGAACCTCCCGGCAGCCCGAGCATCGTCAGGGCGGCCTTCGTGGTGATCACGCCCTGGGTGCGCGTCATGCCGGTATACACCGGCAGCGCCGCCCGGTGGATCGCCAGCGCGTCACCGACCCGGCCCGCGAGGTAGGCGTCGATCATCTCGTGCAGCCGGTCGCCGATGACATGCGCGTGGACGCTGACATAGCCAACTGCGCCCACTGAGAGCCACGGCAGGTTGACCGGGTCGTCGCCGCTGTAAAAGGCGAGGTCCGTGCGCGCCATCACCCAAGACCCGGCAAGCAGGTCTCCCTTGGCGTCCTTCACGGCCACGATTCGCGGGTGCTCGCCGAGCCTGACGAGCGTTTCGGTGGCGATCGGTGTCCCGGTCCGGCCTGGAATGTCATAGAGCATGACGGGCAGCCCAGTGGCGTCGGCCGCCTTGGTGAAGTGCGCCTGCAGCCCGCTCTGTGGCGGCTTGTTGTAGTACGGCGTGACCACCAGGAGGGCATGCGCGCCTGTCGCCTCGGCCTGCCGGGCCAGCTCGCAGGTATGTGCCGTGTCGTTAGTGCCGACGCCCGCCACGATGGTGGCGCGGTCACCGACCGCCTCCAGCACTGCGGCAAGCAGCCTGGCCTTCTCCTCGTCAGATGTGGTCGGCGACTCGCCAGTCGTGCCACTGATCACCAGGCCGTCGTTGCGCATGTCTGTGACCAGGTAATCGGCGAGCCGCGCGGCGCCGTCGTAGTCGACGGTTCCGTCGGAGTGCATGGGAGTGACCATCGCGGTGAGCGCCCGCCCGAACGGTACGTTCGCCGACTGGCCAGCCGGAGTTGCTGTCTCGCTCATAACCAAACGCTACCGGGAGCGGCCGCGCTGGCCCAGTGCGCCACGGCCTGACACGACTGACGGGCGGCGTGAGCTCGGGGGGTCCCGCGCCGCCCGCCCCTGACTGACTATCGAAAGCATTGCACAATGCGTTACAGCCCGAGTGCGATACGTGAACAGATTGAAGGCCGGAACGCCCTCGTACTCGCCGGCCGCCGCTCATCCGTTCCGGCCGGCGTGTCGCTCCGGGCCACATCGGGCTAGTGGCGCGAGAATCGTGCCCAGGCCCCTCCAGGTATGGGATGGAGGGGCCAATAGCGTCTGTGTACCCGGGTGACCCGCGAGCCCATAGCCCGAAGCTGTCTTTGCCCAAGCGGGACCACCGTTGGAAGTACCGCAGCGTTTGCCCGTCCGCTCGGGTGGGGACGACCCCCCCGGAACCGCACAGCGCTTGGCCAGCGACACGCTGGGACGCCGTGCACGGTGTGCTCACCGTTTGTGCTTACGAGCCGACTCACTGCGATAAGCTGCCGGCAGCCCAGGGTCTGTCCTGGGTGGTGCAGTGCGCAGCGAAGCCGGTGCGATCCCGGCGCTGTCCCGCAACGGTAATGCCTCCGGCGGAGGACGAGCCCGGACGCCTGGCCTGTGCCGACGACCTGTCCTCGGAGGAAGGGCGGCTCGTTCGATGCCCGGTCGGCGTCGCAGCGAAACGCACTTCGTCCTCCCTTACACCGGAGGATGATTATGCGGGCACTCACCCGTACACGGTCGGCCGTGGTGGCCGCCGCAGCTCTCGCAGCCGCCTGCGCGGCGTGCAGCAGTCCCCCAGCGAGCCAGGACGGCTCCAATGGCTCAGCCACCGGATACCCGATCACCGTCACCACCGTCGCTGGCAAGGTTCACCTCGACTCGCGGCCGGATGCCATCGTGTCGCTGGCCCCGACGGCAACCGAGATGCTGTACGCAATCGGCGCGGGCAAGCAGGTCAAGGCTGTCGACGACGACTCCGACTACCCGCCTGGCGCGCCGATGACCAAACTGTCCGGCTTCGAGCCGAACGCCGAGGCGATCGCCGCGTATAAGCCCGACCTGGTGATCATTTCTAACAACCTCGACGGCATCACGGCCAAGCTCGCCGCGCTGTCCATCCCGGTACTCGACCTTCCTGCCGCGGTGAATATGTCAGGGGTCTATGCCGAGATCAACGAGCTCGGCGCTGCGACCGGTCACGCCGCGCAGGCGCAGGCCGAGGACCAGAAAATCCAATCCGACCTCGGCCAGATCGTGGCGTCCGCGCCCAAGCGCAAGGCGCCGGTGACGTATTACTACGAGCTCGGCGCCAATCCGTACTACTCGGTGACCAGCTCGACCTTCATCGGCAGCCTGCTGTCCATGCTCGGCATGAAGAGCATCGCGGACGCCGCGACCGGCGCCGCGGCCTCGGGCGGCTACCCGGAGCTGTCGCCCGAGTTCATCCTGAAGGCCAATCCGGATTACATCCTGCTGTCGGACACCGGCAGCAACGGCGGCCAGGACGCGGCGACGGTCGCCGCACGGCCTGGCTGGTCGGCGCTCACTGCGGTCAAGGACAACCACGTCATCGCCCTGAACGCGGATGTCGCCTCGCGCTGGGGCCCGCGTGTCGTGGAACTGCTGCGAACCGTCGAAGCCGCGGTTAAGTCCCACTCCACGTGACCACGACGAGGCCGCGAGGTGGCTGGGCCGCGCGGGCTGCTCGCGCGGTGACCGGCCCGCTGGCCGCCGCCCGCCCGGTGACCGGCCCGTCGGCTGCCGCGGCCGAGTCGATGCCAGGTATCCCGGCCGGTCTGCGGCCGGCCGGGATACCTGACGATCAGGCGCAACACCCCGGCGAGACGGAGAGCCCGGTCGCCATCCGCCGGATCAAACCGGGCAGGGCCGTCGCGGTAGCGAGCGTCGTGCTGGTGATCGCCGTCATCATCGGCACAGCGGTGGGACCGGCCGAGCTGTCGCCGCTGCAGGTGCTCGAGGCGATCGCGACCAAGCTCCCCTGGCACCCCCACCTCGCCGTCTCAGCACTGAACAGCGCGATTGTCTGGCAGATCCGGCTGCCCCGCGTCGTGCTCGGAGTTCTCGTCGGCTCCATGCTGGCCGGCGGCGGCGCTGCCTACCAGGGCATCTTCCGGAACCCGCTCGCCGACCCGTACCTGCTCGGCGTCGCCGCCGGGGCCGGGCTCGGCGCGACCATCGTCGTGGTATTCGGCGGCAACCTGGCGCTGACCCCGCCGGCCGCGTTTGCCGGTGCCGTCGTTGCCGTCGCGCTCACCTATCTACTGGGCGCCAGCGCTGGCCGCAGCGGCGAGTCGCCCGCCATGCGGAGCGGCACGAGTTCCATCCTGCTGGCCGGCATAGCCGTGGCCGCGCTGCTGACGGCGTTCCAGACCTACCTGCAGCAACAGCACACCCAGACGCTCGCGTACGTGTACGCGTGGATCCTCGGCGGCTTGTCGGCGGCAACCTGGTCAGACGTCTGGCTGATCCTGCCGTACGTCGCGGTGGCCGCCATCGCCCTGCTTGCACACCGGCGGCTGCTCGATGTGCTCAGGGTTGGCGAGGTGGAGGCGACCAGCCTCGGCGTGAACGTAGCCAGGCTGCGGCTCACGATCGTCATCGCGGCGACCCTGGGAGTCGCGGCCGCGGTCTCGGTCAGTGGCCTGATCGGATTCGTGGGCATCATCGTGCCGCACGCCGTCCGGCTGACCGCCGGCCCGAGCTACCGGGTGCTGATGCCGATCTC
>JASHOE010000273.1 GCA_030041275.1 Streptosporangiaceae bacterium | reverse complement strand
GGCACGCTGTGGCACGAGGTCCAGCGGCTGTCCGCGCCAGTGGTACTGCTCGCCTTCATCCTCGGCCTCTTCGGGCTCGTCTCCAACTTCATGGTCTGGCGCGAGATGCTCGCCGACCTCGGCTCACGCCTCTCGGTTCCCGAGGCCTGGCGAATCTACTTCATAGGCGGGCTGTCAAAGTACGTTCCGGGTAGCATCTGGCCGGTGCTCGCCCAGGCGGAACTCGGGGCAGACCGTGGCATCCCCCGCAGCCGGTCCGCCCTCTCGGTGATCCTCTGCTATGCCGTGATGACCTGCTCGGGAGCCGTAGTCGCCGCGATCACCTTGCCGTTCGCAAACGCCGGATCAGTCGCCCAGTACTTCTGGATTCTGCTCCTGATCCCGATCGGCGTCGCAGTGCTGTCGCCGCCAGTCCTGAACCGGCTGCTGCGCCTCGTGCTGAGGCTGGCTCGCCAGCCCGACGGCCAGGCGAGCGTGAGTTACCGAGGCCTCATGCGGACCATCGCGTGGGCCATGGTCGGCTGGGCAACCAACGGACTCATGATCTACGTGCTCATCCGGCATCTGGGCGGCGACCGGCAGGGCACGCTGCTCGTGTCGGTAGGCGCGTACGCGCTCTCGTGGGTCGTTGGGTTCCTGGCAGTGTTCGCCCCTGCCGGGGCTGGTGTCCGGGAAGTAGTCATGATCGCCGTGCTGCATACGCAGACCGCGGCTGCAGTCGCACTGACTGTGGCGCTGGTGAGCAGGGCGATCTCGGTCGTGTGCGACGCCATCGCCGGAGCGGTCGCGTCGGCGCTCGTGGGCCGGCGTCGGCTCAGGAAGATCCGCGCGGCGCGACGGTCCGCAGGCCCCGGCGCTACCGCCACCTGAGGTCGCTGGCCGCTAGACGAAGCCCTCCAGCGGCAACCCAGCTGGACTGGAGCCAGTCCTGCCTCGCCCCGTTGCCCCGTTGCCCCGGGGCCTCGGGGCCTCGGGGCCTCGGGGCCTCCGAGTTCAGCCGATGCTGGCGGAGGCGCCTGCGTCGTCGAGGGATGGGTCCGGCGCGACATCCCCCTCCACTGGCTGAGGCTCGGCTAGCAGCGACCGGTGGAACTGATCGAGGTCGATCTCGGCGCCGAGCCTGATGCTTTCCTGTGCCGCGAATACGCACAACGTGGCGAGCGCAGATCCCTCCCAGGACAGCAGATGGTTAGGCTCACCCTTCAGGGCGCTCACGAACTGCTGAAGCTCCTCAGCGTGGCCCATGGACTTGTGCAACCCGCTGCCCTTGGTGCGGGGCTTGCCGCCCGGCCCGTAGGTGGTGAGCTTGCCGAAGTCGTCCAGGATCGCGACTTGCCCCTTGGCAAACGCCGAGATGCGCTCCCGTGGGAAGCCCGGCACGCCGGACTCGTTGAAGGTGACTGTCGCCGCTGCCCCGTCATAATGCAGCGTGACTGAGAAGTTGCACAGCGTCCGCAGGTCGTCGGGCAGCTTGCCCAGCGCGCGGGCGGTAACCGACACCGGTCGGCGACCGATGAGCAGGTTGCACAGATCGATGAAGTGCTCGCCCTCGCTGATCAGGCGGCCGCCGCCGTCCACCGGGTCCAGGCTCCAGTGGTCGGCCGGGAGTGGCGGATTGGCGATCATGTACTCGACGTAGTCGGGTGGGGACTGCAGGGCCGCCCGCAGCTCGTCCACCAGGGGCGAGTAGCGGCGGTTGAGCCCGAGGGTGACCAGCGTCGGCTGCGCGTCCATCAGGCGCAGCAGTTCGGCAAAGTCGTCCAGCTGCGTGACCATCGGCTTCTCGATGAACACCGCCTTGCCCGCCGCGACCGCCGCCCGCAAGTGCCCGTAGTGCTCAGGCTGGTTGGAGCAGATCATGACTGCGTCAGTGCCCTCGTCGGCCAGCAGCTCGTCCACATCCGTGGTGATGATGGAGACGCCGAGGCCTTTCGCTTCCGCCGACGCGTTCCGCCCGGTCGCCGACGCGATGCCGCGCAACTCCACCTCGCGCATGGCCTTGAGGTTGGGCAGGTGCATCCCGAGCACGTGGTTGCCGAACCCGATCAGCGAGATGCCCACCTTGCCCTCGACCCGAGGCCGCGAACTCGAGCGCATCGTCTGGCTGCGATCCGGATCGGGTCCATAGGAGATCAGCGCGGCCACACCAGGCAGGGTGTGCTGCCGGATGGCGTCGAACGGCTCCTGTGCCCGCTCCACCGGATAGACACCAGCGATCAGTGGCTCGGGGTTGACTGCACCGATGGCGACAAGCCGGATGAACTCCTCCAGGTTGCGCTTCTCGGTCCAGCGCACATAACCGAACGGGTAGTCCAGCCGGCCCTTCTCGTATCCCGCGTGATAGCTGCCCGGTCCGTAGGCGCGGGAGTATCTCAGGTCGATCTCGTTGTACAGGAAGCTCTTGGGATGGATGTCGAGCTTGACGTAGCCCACGATGACGACACGGCCCTGCCGCCTGGTGATCTCCATCGCCGAGTTGATGATCTCCGCCGAGTCCGAGCTGGCGCAGATGATGGTGGCGTCGACCCCGTTCTTGCCCGTGAAATCGCTGATCCGCCGCTTCCAGCCTGACTCGGCCGGGTTAACCACCAGGGCAGCCCCCGCGGCTGCAGCAAGCTCGTTGGCCTTCGGGTTGACGTCGATCCCGACCACCACACAGCCAGCGGCTTTGGCGATGGCGGCACACAGCTGGCCGACCAGGCCGAGACCATAGATAGCCACCGTCTCGCCGAATTGCACGTCGGCGCGGCGCAGTGACTGCATCGCGATCCCGCCGACAGTAACGAAGGCTGCGTGCCGAAGATCAACGCTATCGGGAACGGGGACGACGTGGTTGATGTGCGGAGCAGCCAGCTCAGCGTGGCCACTCGCTGCGTAGGCCACAGTCTGGCCGATCTCGAGTCCTTCAACCCGGTCGCCGAGCGCTAGCACCGTGCCAGCACCGCTATAGCCGATCTCCCGGGGAGTGATCATCTCGTGCCACACCCGGCGGGCGGTCTGGCTCGGGCCGGTGGCCAGAATGGTCTGCTTGACTACGTTGCGCATCCACGGATCGGAGACGGTCTGGCGGACCAGCTCGGCCGGTGTCTTGGACAGCGTGCCCATCTCCGTACCCGAGCTGATGAGCGAGTAATGGCTCTGCACCAGCACCTGGTCCGGGCCCACATGTGGAGCGGGGAGGTCGGCGACCAAGACGCGCCCGCGCCGATCGATCACCCGGCGGAACACCTGCTTCATGTCGACCTCAACCTGCCTTCGGTCACACGCCCAGACCGCTGACGGCGGTCGTTGCGGCTCGATTTCCGGTGCGCCACGCTACCAGAGCCGCGAAGTCAAATCGGCCGCCGAGGCGGCGATACGGTGAGCAAACCGGGCAGAACGCAAGTTCGGGTCCCACCTGCTGCTAATCTCTACCCGGTACTTCGACACCCGTGCGGGCCGAGCCCGCTCCTGGAGCTTTGAGGCTTCGAGCGAGCACCAGGGATCCGAGGTTAAAGCAGCCATGACACACGACCAGAGTGCGGCCACGGCCGCCCCTGCCGCGGGGGCCATTCCGGCCGTGCTCAACCGGGTTCTGGAAACCGCTCAATCAGATCACTACGCGGGTTACTCCAAACACGACGCGCTCAATTCGCCCTTGCTAGCGCGCTTGGCTGGCGAGTCGAGACTGCGTCGTCTCGTCGCCACCCAGGTGGTCACCCGCAGCCCGGTGCATATCCGGCCCGTCCTCGGCGTGCACAAGGCAAGAAACGCCAAAGGGCTGTCGCTGTTCGCCCGGGCGCTGCTCGCCCGGTACCGGATGACGGGCTCAGCCGAGGACGCCGCCGAGGCCCGCGAGCTGCTCGACTGGCTGATCGCCCACCCGGCGCCAGGTTTCGACGGGCTGTGCTGGGGCTACCCGTACCCATGGCAAGATCAGGGGTTTTTTGCCCCGCGGTACTTTCCGAATCGCGTCGTCACGTCGTTCGTCGGCCAGGCTCTGCTCGATGCGTGCGAAACGCTGCAGGACTCCCGGTATCTGGACGCCGCCCGACTTGCCGTCGGCTTCCTGCTCGGGGCGCCGAAGACCTTGTTCGAGGACGAGAGCCGGTGGTGCCTCAGCTACGTCCCCGATCCGAGCATCAACTGGATCGTCATGGACGTCTCCGCTTTGTCAGGCGGCCTGGCCGCGCGGCTCGGTGCGCTGACCGGCGACAGCGAGCTCATCACCCAAGGCGGCCGACTGGTCCGATACGTGGCATCCAAGCAGACCTCCGAAGGCGCCTGGTTTTATGCGGATCCGCCCTCGGCCAGCCGTATCACGCACGACAACTACCACACCGGCTTCATCCTGGACGCCATCCAGCAATACGGACTGTCGGCGGGCAGTTCGGAGTTCGACTCGGCCTACCGCCGCGGTATCGAGTTCTATGAGCAGCGGCTGTTCGAGCCGAGCGGCGCAGCCCGGTTTATGAGCGATCGGCGCTACCCGGTCGACATCCACGGGTGCGCCCAGGGGATCATCACGTTCTCGCTGCAGCAGCGTCACGCAGGCACCGGAGCCGCGACCGCCGCCAGGGTACTGTCGTGGACGCTGGCGAACATGTGGGATCCGGCCAGCGGGTGGTTTTACTATCAGCGACGGCGGGGCTACCGGACCCGAATCCGGGAGCTGCGCTGGTGCCAGGGGTGGATGTCGTTGGCTCTGGCCAGCTATCTAGAGAACTGCGGAGGCCTAGCGTGAGGGGATTCCCCGGCCGCGAGCTGTCACTGGACCCGAGCCGCAGCCGGTTCGAGCGGATGTACGCGAACCTGCTGGGCGCGCCCGCCAACGGGCTGCGGATCCGGCTGCGCCGGGTGCTGCCGGTCACCCGCGGTTCGTATCAGACGATCCTTGACGCCGGCTGCGGCGCCGGAGTGTTCAGCCTCGAGCTGGCCAAGCAGCATCCGGAAGCCAAGGTCACCGGCGTTGAGCTCGAGCCCGAGCTGGTCGACCGGGCCAACGAGATCGCGCGCCGGGCGGGCATCGCGAATTGCCACTTCGAGCAGGGCGACGTCACGAAGCTTGACTTCGAGAACGTGTTCGACCTGGTGGTGAGCGTTGACAACTTCGAGCACGTGGAAGACGACATCGCGGCCATGCGCACACTGCTGCGCGCGCTGCGCCCCGGCGGTCGGCTCGTGGCGCACGTGCCTGGGTACGAACGGCGCTGGCTCCTGCTGCGCCGCCGGGTGAACTTCGACGTCCCCGGCCATGTCCGGCCCGGATACCGAGCCGACCAGCTAGTGGCCAGGCTGCGGGAAGCGGGCTTCGAGGTGTCCGATTACCAGTACACCTACGGGCCGCTGGAGACCCTCACCAACAACATCTCCTACGTGATTACCGGCGCGGACCAGCGGCGCAAGATGGCGTACGCGGTGGTATTCCCGCTGCTCCTCGGGCTCTCCTGGTTCGGGCAGTTCTCGCGCCCGCGGTGGGGCGCTGGCGTCTTGGCGGTGGCTCGGCGGCCCGCCGACCCCTCGGTCACGACGAATCCCGCCGACCAGCCGACGGTCGCGTGACCGGATGCGCGTTCTGATCGACATCCTGCATCCCGCCCACGTTCATTTCTTCCGCAACTTCTACGCGGAGATGGAGGGCCGCGGGCACCAGGTCTGCATCACCGCCAGGGACAAGGACAGGTCCGTCGAACTGCTGGATGCCTTCGGCCTGCCCTCCGTGCAGATCTCGACGCAGCGGAGTGGCGGCGCGGGTCTCGCGGTCGAGATGGCCCAGCGCACGCCCCGGCTGATGCGGGTCATGCGCTCGTTCCGACCGGATGTGATGACCGGCATCATGGGACCGTCGATCGCCCTGGCGGGCGCCATGCGGGTTCGCCGGGTGCCGGCTGTGGTGTTCTACGACACCGAGTTCGCCGTGCAGACTAACCGCATCGTGTACCCGCTCGCTTACAGCGTGTGCACGCCTGACTGTTATCAGGGCCGTGTTCCCGGTCGGCACCTGCAGTACGCGGGCTACCACGAACTGGCCTACCTGCACCCCAGCCGATTCCGGCCGGATCCGGCCGTACTCGCCGAGTTCGGGCTGAGCGAGGATGAGCCCTACTCCATCGTCCGGTTCGTATCCTGGCAGGCCGTGCACGACCGCCGCGAGCGTGGCCTGACCGCCGCGCAGAAGCGCCATCTGGTCGAGGTGCTGCAGCGCCAGGGGCGCGTCCTGATTTCCTCGGAGGCCACACTGACCCCCGACCTCGCCGACCTCGCAGCGTCGGGCCCGGTTGACAAGATCCACCACCTCATCGCGCACGCCAGCCTCGTGGTGGGCGAGTCTGCCACGATGTCCTCGGAGGCGGCGGTGCTCGGGGTGCCAGCGGTGTTCATCGCGACCACCGGACGCGGCTACACAGACGACGAAGAGCGGCGATACGGACTCGTGCGGCACTTCACCGAGGACCAGTACGACAAGGCAGTGCAGGCCACCGAGGAGATACTCGCGGAGCCTGCCGCCACGTGGCAGGCCGCCCGGCAGCGGCTCCTGGCGGAGAAGATCGACGTGACGGGCTGGATGGTCGACTACTTCGAGAAGACCTTCGGGTCGGCTCCGGCAGCCGGGAGGCGGTAACGCGTGTGCGGCATAGCGGGCATGGCGGGCTTTGGCGATTCCGAGCTGCTGCGCGCCATGACCGACGCTATCGCTCACCGCGGCCCGGACGGCGAGGGCTTCTTCAGCGACCAGGCCTTCCACCTCGGCAATCGCCGACTGGCGATCCAGGACGTGCCGGGCGGGACGCAGCCGATGGCGGGCGAAGACGGTTCGGTCGTCGTGGTCTACAACGGCGAGATCTACAACTATCCCGAGCTCCGCGAGCTGGTCCTGGCCCGCGGCCACCGGCTGCGAACCCACTGTGACACCGAGGTCCTGCCGCACCTGTATGAGGACGAGGGAATCGCGTTCACCTCCCGGCTGAACGGGATCTTCGCGTTCGCGCTGCTCGATCGCACCCGTGGCACGCTGTTCCTGGCCCGCGACCCGCTCGGGGTTAAGCCGCTGGTCTACGCGATCCGGGACGGCCTGCTGGCCTTCGGGTCAGAGGCCAAGGCCGTGCTCGCGAGCGGGCTGGTCGGCGCCGAGATCGACGAGGTGAGCCTCCACCTGTCGATGAATGTCCGCTACGTGCCCGGCGACCGGACGTTCTTCGCCGGCATCAGCCAGCTGCCGCCGGGTCACGTCCTGGAATTCGCCGCCGGGCAGGCTCGCGTGTCGCCGTACGCGACCATCGACTGGACTCCCGACCCAGCGCCGACACAAGACGACTGGCTAGAGGGGATCCGGTTCCACTACCGGCAGGCCGTCCGCAGGCAGCTGATCTCCGACGTGCCCGTCGGCGTGTCGCTATCCGGCGGAATCGACTCGAGCTCGATCGTGGCCATGCTCAGGCAGACCACCAGCGGGCCGATCAAGACCTTCAGCCTGGGCTTCGACGAGCCGACCGACGAAACAGACGACGCCCAGTACGTGGCTCGGATGTTCGGCACGGAGCATCAGGAGGTGGTCCTCCGCGAGCCCGCCCTGGCCTACCTTGGCGAGGCCATCCGGCATACCGAGGAACCCAAGGTGAACTCGCTGCAGCTGTACCTGCTGCACCGGTTTATCGGCGAGCACGTGTCGGTGGTGCTGTCCGGGCTCGGCGGCGACGAGCTGTTCGCCGGCTACGACATCTACAGCTACCTGCTCCGCTCCCGGCGGCTGCGGGCCGGAGCAGTCGGTGGCACGGTGGCTGCGCTCGCGCCGGTGCTGGACTGGGCCGCGCGCCGGTCCGCAGGGCTGGGCCGGCCGCAGCTCGACCTCGTCACCCGCAAGCTTGAATGGCTAGCGGCGTCCGGCGACGGAGCCCGCAACTACCTGCTGTTGCGCAATGCCTGGGACTTCAACCCGGCACTGCTGCGGCGGGTGTACACCCGCGAGTTCGCCGACCGGATCACGCTGTCCAGCCGGGACTTCTACGACGGCTACTTCGGTGACGACCGACCGCTGGAGAGCCAGGCGCTGCGGGCCGAGTTCGCGACGAAGATGATCTGTGACCTGCTGCACAACGAAGACACGATGTCGATGGCGCACGGCGTGGAGTCGCGCGTCCCGCTCCTGGACCTCGAACTGGTCGCCTTCGCGGCCCGGATCCCCGACGACCTCCGCTTCGGCAAGGGCCCCAAGGGACTGCTCAAGGAGGCCCTGACCGGGATCTTGCCGGACCGGGTCTTGCACAAGCGGAAGTGGGGATTCACGTTCGATCCCGTGCAGCAGTATCACAAGGACCTGGGACCGATGGTCCGCGAGTTGCTGTCGCCCGAGCGGCTACGGCGGTCCGGTATCTTCAATCCGGAGTTCGTCCGGGCCGTGCTCTCAGCCTCGCCGCACCAGCGTCTGCGCTGGCACTACTTCCTGCTCTGGCAGATGATCGGCGTCGAGACCTGGCTCGAGACGTTCAGCCGCCCACAGCCGGTGCCAGCTCGCCGGGTCACCGTCGAAGGAGCATGACGTCATGAAACCCCAGCCTGGCAGCACGGTCGACACGGTCCGCGACTTCTGGCAGGCCCACATCAACAACGAGTACTACACCGACGCCGAGCGCGCGTCGGAGGAGTACTTCGACGAGATCGAGCATCGCCGGTACGACACGCACTACCACCTCCCCGCCCTCTTCGCCTCGCTGGACGGGCAGCGGAAGCGGCTGCTCGAGGTGGGCTGCGGGATCGGCGTCGACAGCATCCAGCTGGCGGGGCGGGGCTTCGCGGTGACCGCGGTCGACCTGACCGAGAACGCCCTCGCCGTAGCGGGCCAGTTCGCGGCCCACCGGGGCGCGTCGATCGACTTCCGGCTGGGCAACGCCGAGCGGCTCGACTTCGCCGACGAGAGCTTCGACGCCGTCTACTCCTTCGGCGTGCTCCACCACACCCCAGACATCCAGAAGTCGATCGACGAGGTCCACCGGGTGCTCCGGCCAGGCGGGACGGCCTACGTGATGCTTTACCACCGCGACTCGCTGGTCAACCTGGTGCACCGGGTTCTCCGACTGCCGTACGAGTCCCCGGTCGACCGGACCGATCACTGTCCGGTCGTGTACACATTCAGTCGGCGGGGAGTACGCCGACTCTTCCGCGACTTCTCAGCCGTTACGGTCCGTGCCGAGTACCCGTTCACCTACGGCTTCGGGCCCCTGACCACCAAGGTGCCGATGGGCATCCGCCGCCCACTCGGCCGGGCCATCGGCTGGCACCTGATGATCACCGCCGTGCGGTGACCGCCACCCGACGCCAGTATCGTTATGCGCCCTGGAACCGGGCGAAAGTCAGGGTTAGCCACACAAGTGCGGCTAAGGTGTACGTGGCCCGCCACGCCCGACTGTCACGATGGGAACTGATGCTACCTGCGTCACCAACGCGCCTCCCGCAGCCGAGGCGACCGCATCCGGTGGCGTCATCACATCGAGCGAGCAGTGGCTCTCGATATAGCCGACGTCGCCCGTTGTGTAACTCGATTGACGGCTTGGTGTGTCGATGAATTTGCCAGATATTTATATGCGCAAAGTTTTTCTAGGAACTGACCAGAGATTCTGCCAGTAAGCTTCCAATATGGGTATCCAATCAGCGATAGCGACTCCGCTGCCAGTCCGCCGAACGCGAGCCGCAGCCCGGCTGCGTGGCTGGGATCGGGCGCATGTCATGGGCGTCGGCGGGCTCACCGCCATTATCGCTGGGATCTATTCTGTTTACGCACTAGTTCTCTTCGACACATACCGTGAGAGCAATTACGATCTCGTTATTTTTGACCAGGCCATCCGGTCGTATTCCCGGTTTCATCTCGGTATCTCCATTATCAAGGGACTGCACGACGGGTTCGGTCCTAATTTCTCTGTGCTAGGCGATCACTTCTCGCCCATCGACATGGCGTTGGCGCCGCTGTATTGGATCTGGGACGGACCGCAGACGCTGCTGATCGCCCAGGCGGTGCTATTCGCGCTCGCCATCCCGTGGCTATGGGTGTTCACCCGGCGGGCAATGGGCGGCGCCGGCCGGAAAGCAACGGCGGCGGCATACCTGGCCTGCATCGGTTACGGGCTGGCCTGGCCGCTGGCGGCGGCGGTGGCCTTCGACTACCACGAGGTGGCGTTCGTACCACTGCTGACCGCCATCGCGCTCGAGCGACTGCAGGCCGGGCGGCTCCGCTCCTTCCTCATCGCGCTCGGCATTCTCCTGCTGGTCAAGGAGGACATGGGCTTCCTGGTAGCGGGCATCGGAGTCTTCCTGGCGGTCTCGTTCTCGCCGACAGTTCGCCGACAGCGGCTCATCGGGCTCATCCTGGTGGTCGTCGGCGTCAGCTACACCTTGTTCGCGACCGACGTTCTTATCCCGGCGTTCGGCGGGCGGTCGAACTATTACTGGGCGTATTACCACCTAGGCAATAACATTCCTCAGGTCCTCGACCATCTATTCCATCACCCTGGGCAATTCTTCCAGCTCATGGTCTCGCCCAGCGTGAAGTTGAGAACGTGGAAGTGGCTGTTTGCCGCATTCTGCTTCCTCCCGCTGCTTTCACCGCTGACCCTGGCTGTGCTGCCGCTGCTCGTCGAGCGGATGCTTGCGGATCCGACGTATTCGCATTGGTGGGGCACGCATTTCCAGTACAACGCTTTCATCGTGACCATTCTCATATTCGCCGCGGTGGATGGTGCAGTCCGGCTCGACCGGTGGGCCACCCGCGCCTGGCGATATCTGGAGGCCAGAGGTCTGGTCCCCGGACCGGCGGTCTCAGTCCCGGCAGAGGTCGCCAGCACCGGGCCGACCGTGACTCCCGTCGCCGCCACGGCGGGCACGGGAGCGGCAGACGATATGCCGGCCGGGCTCACCGCCGCGGATGCCGGCGCCGGGGCCAGGGATGCCAGCGCCGAGAGCGCGGATACCACCGGGATCGACAACCCGGACTCGGAGGCCTCGGGCGGCAGCGTCGTCCCGTCAGCCGCGCGCCGGCCAGGCGGGCGCATCGGGACCGGCCTCGTAGCCGTCGCCTGCTGCGCGGCGATCGCCGCGGCGGGCCTCTACAGCGTTCCCGACTTCGCCCTCGGCCGGATGCTGCAACCGAGCTTCTACCAGATGACCGCGCGCGAGCAGGCCATTGCGGCCGCCGACGCGATGGTGCCGAGCGGCGTGGTGGTCGCTGCCGCCAACTTCGTCGGTTCCGAGCTGTCGGGCCGGGACACCGTGCTGATGTGGGATGGCGATGGCTACGCGTCGCCGTATGCGGCGCCGTGGGTAGTTGCCGACATCCGGCGGAACGAGCTGGGCTTCACCACCCTGGCCGACCAGATCGCCGACGTCGCGCTGCTTCAGCGCCATGGTTACCAGGTGGTCTTCCGCAGCTACGGGATCATCGTGCTGCACCGGGCCGGCGGCCCGCACCTGGCCCGAGCTGCCCGGCCACTGAGCGTCAGCCCGAGGTCCGGCGGATGAGACGCCGGGGAGCGTCCGCGCCATGACGCTGCGCGCCCGAAATCATCCGCATAGGCTGGCATCGGCTCCGCTGCTGCCCCGCACGCTGAGTTACGACCCCTGGATGTCGGAGTTCGCTACGTGACGATTATTTCTGGCCGGGATTCCGGCCTCGCCGCCCCCGAGATCGCGGCCGCGCCGGTAGCACAGTTCGCCGAGGTCATCGAGGCTGCTGAGCCCTCGCGGGAGCCCTACGTCTCGATCGTGCTGCCGTGCCATAACGAAGAAGGTCATGTCGTGACCGAGGTGGCCAGGATCTGCGCCGCCATGGACGCGAGCGACTACGACTACGAACTCCTTGCCTATGACGACGCGTCGACGGACAGCACGCTCGCATGCCTGCACGAGGCGGCCCCGCAGTTCCCGCACCTGCGGGTCGTGCACTTTCAGCGCAATGGCGGTGCGGGCACTGTCCGGCGGATCGGTACCCGGCAGGCGAAGGGCAAGATCGTCGTCTGGACTGACGCCGACATGACCTACCCGAACGAGCGCATCCCCGAGCTGGTGCAGATGCTCGACAAGGACCCCTACATCGACCAGGTCGTCGGCGCCCGGACTACGGAAGAGGGCACCTACCCGATCTTGCGGGTCCCGGCGAAGTGGTTCATCCGCAAGCTGGCGGAGGCGCTGACCAACGCGGCTATCCCCGACCTGAACTCCGGTCTGCGGGCGTTCCGGCGTGAGGTCGCGCTGCCCTACCTGCGGCTCCTCCCGCAGGGATTCTCATGCGTGACCACGCTCACGATCGCCTTCCTGTCCAACCAGCATGACGTGAAGTACGTCCCGATCGAGTACGCCAAGCGGGCTGGCAAGTCCAAGTTCAAGTTCGTCAAGGATGCCTACCTGTACATCCTCCAGGTCCTGCGCATGGTGATGTACTTCAACCCGCTCAAGGTGCTCATGCCGGTAGCGCTGTTCCTGCTCGGGCTTGGCGTCGCGAAGGGCATCTTCGACCAGGTCAGGCACCCGCTGTACCTGGCGATAAACACCATCCTGATCCTGCTCAGCGGACTGATCATCGCGACGCTGGCGCTGCTCGCCGACCTCATCGTCCGCTCCAGGGGCGATATCTAGGCAGGTACCGCCGGGTCGCTACAGGCCGGCCTGTGCTAGCAGGAACTCGGTGACCGGCTCGTACAGGTCGGGGCTTACGTTGTCGTCGAGGGGCACCGACACGTCGATCTGGCCCTCGGCCTCGCCGAGGAACAGCGCTGGGTCATTGCAGTCGGCGAACCCCACGACCAGCAGGCCCGCCGCGCCGGCGGCACCCGCGAAGCCGTGGTCGGCGATCACCAGATCCGGCATCGGCTGCCCGGACTGACGCAGGTCGGCGAGCATGGCCTGCATCGGCCCGGCGGCGTGAGTGTGGCCAAGGCCGCCGAACACGCTGATCACCGCGACCCGCTCGAAGTACCTCAGCTCGCCGTCCTGGCGCACGTCATCGAACAGCGGACGGCCGCGCCAGCCAGCCGCCGGGGTGAGCACCCGGCAGCCCGCCGCGCGCAGCCCCCTCGACAGCCCGGCGTGGATGGCCAGCAGCCCGGCCGGATGGCCCGTCCCCAGCAGCACCGTGCCGCGCGCCGCCGCTACCTCGCGGATCCGGCTCGCCATGGCGAGCAGCCGGTCGATCGTGCGCTCCGGATCGATGAAGTCGGGTCCTTGCTGGACCGCGGGATCGCCGCTGACGCCGCACCGGAGGGCCATCTCCGCGAGCACGTCCTCGACTGTCCACGGCCGGGCGAAGGTGAGGCCGAACAGGCACTGCCAGTCGCCCGCCACCATGCGGCGGTACTTGGACAGGCTGTCCTGCCGCGGCGTCGCGACCTGGCCGGCGATGCCGTGCGCCACCAGATGGTCGCGCAGGGCATGGATGGTCCACTCGGCCGACGTCAGCCGGGCTGGGCAGGTCATCTGGCTCCGTCGGGTCGAGGGACGCGACCGGGTGCTCTCATCTGTCGGCCAGGCCCCGCCACAGCCCGAGGCGCCGCGGCCGGCGCGGCGACGTCACCCGGATCGTGCCGCCGAAGCCGGCCGTCCGCAGTTCGACCACCGCAGGGCCCTGGCCAGGCTGCGACCAGGCCGGCCGGCTGTCGGCGGCAGGCCGGGCGCCGACCGGCCCGCGCCCCGTGAGCCGGGCCGGGCGGTCGATTTTCTTTCTGGTCAGCAGCGCGGTGCCCGTCGTGTCGACCAGCACCCCGTCCGGCACGATGAGATGGATAGTGCCGCCGATCAGCGTCGCGTACACCACGGTCCGGCCGGCCTGCAGCAGTGCTTCCCGCAGGTCAAGCTCGACCTCTCCGAAGATCACCAGCACCGGCAGGCTCTCCGGCACCACCCAGCGGCCGCCGCGCCGGTCCCGGCCGAAGATGCCCGCCACCGGCCGCCTGCCGTCCAGCCTGATGGGCTGGTCGGCAGGCCCGACCAGGTCGAGGGTCAGCCCGGCCAGCTCGCCGAGGGTGCGGGCCCGGTACGC
>JASHOE010000272.1 GCA_030041275.1 Streptosporangiaceae bacterium | reverse complement strand
TTCTTGCCGAGCACCTACAACATCGACAAACCAGCGACGGCCTCCGCGGCCCGGAGCGTGTCCCTGCCGAGAGGCTGAAGATGAATCTGCGTGCAGAGCAGTCCCGACGACACCCGCTCGATCACGCCCCATTCCCAGGTGGCCACGGGATCGAGACCCGTCCGGGCGGCCAGCCAGCCTGCCCGCTCGAAGGGGTCACCAGCGAGCAACTCGACCGGGTCTCCACGCATCAGAACACCAAGGTCGTACTCGGCCTCCGCAAGGAGACCGTTGGGATCGATCAGCTTAAAGCCGCCATCGCTCTGAAGCGCGTTCAGTTGGTGCACGTCGCCGTGGACGAGTACGGCTTGCTCATCGCGGTGTGCTCGCTCCCGCCGTCGGGCCGATACGAGGGCGTGCTCGACCACCCTCTCGGAACAGGGGTGATCGAGTTCCTCCCACAATCTCGCAATGAAGTCGGCGAGCCACCGGGCCTTCTGGGCACCGGTGGGCAGCCCGCGGTCCGGCGCTGGCCGCCAGATGCGCGCTGCGGTGTCGCAGAGAATCTCAAGACGACGCGAGAGCGGCAGACCGAGCTCGAACATTGGCCGCCCCAGTCGTTCCATGAGCAGGGCACCCCGGTCGGAGTCATATCGGTAGAGCGCAGGGCATACGTCTCCGCCAACAATGCGGAGCACCATCGCCTCGTTGGCGGAATCGTTCCCCACGCCTGGCACCAGCACCTTGAGAATCGCTGAGGCTCCGTCCGCCTGAGTCGCTTCGGCTACAAAGGCCCCGGACCCGCCCGTGTAGGGGCGCCCCACGATGATCGACCAGTCAGCCTCAAGGCTCGAGACAAGCGCGGGCAGGCGCTTAAGCCAGTCTTCGACACCTGCAGCGCGAACCATGTTGCGCACGGCGACCGGTACCTCGATCACTGTCGCAGTCTCCTATGAGAGGCCCTTGGTAACGACGGCAATGCACGTTAGTGCCACGCCCCGGCGCTCCCGTGGTCTTCGGCGGCTCGCCGCATGTGGATGTGCCCGTCCTCGAACCAGTGCGGCGGATTCGCGGGACTGAATTCTAGGAACGGGTACCCAGCCTTCTCCGCGACGCGGCAAGACGCTGGGTTGTCATCGTCATGAACGAGCATGATCTGCCGCAGACTTGTCCCGGTGAACGCGTCAAAGACCCAGTC
Source organism: Streptosporangiaceae bacterium (assembly GCA_030041275.1). Lineage (GTDB taxonomy): Bacteria > Actinomycetota > Actinomycetes > Streptosporangiales > Streptosporangiaceae > JAJYUU01. The sequence goes on along the minus strand of JASHOE010000272.1, from coordinate 4,772 downwards.
GGTCACCGCCCTGACTGCCGCCGGAGCTACGCCCCGGCCGCGCGCCGCCACCGCGGTCCAGTAGCCGATCTCGGCGGTTTCGCGCTCGCCGATCCGGCCGGTCTCGTCGCGGTTTTTCAGTCCGACATTCCCCGCCAGGACACAGCCGCCGACTCCGTGCGTCACGAGTACGGCGAAGCACAGCCGGTCACCGTCGTGCCAGCCACGGTCCTGACTCGCGAGCCACCGAGCCGCGTCGCGCTCTTCCATTGGCCCAGTCCGCTCCGCCCCGCCGCGCAGCACGGTTCTATACGGGCGTTCGCCCGGTGCTGACCACATACCACCCATGAGGTAATCGCGGCTCATCTCGGCTGTCAGGGCCGGGATGTCCGCAGCTCGCCAAGGTCGCAGGATCAGCGCTGGCTGGCGGCCCACCGGCGGCACGCGCAGCTCAGGAAACCTCACTCCCTCGGTCATGGCGGGAATAGTGCTGGACCACCAGCATCGCGCTCAACTGGTTTTGCGTGGGTGATCAGCTAAGGGCTCCATGATCCGCGACGTGGAGCCGCCCGACTCGATGCGCACGGAGGCCGAAGCCTGCCTGTGGGACTTGGCTGGGGTGGATGCGCGGTTGCTCGTCTTCCCCGTTTTCCTCGCAGGCGCCAGCATCAAGGGCAGGGCAGTCTGCGAGCGGTGGACGTCAAGGGCGTTGTGCGCATGGTGGCCCGTCTCGACGCTGGCGTCGAGGAGGTCTGGTCGGCGCTCACAGATCCCGCACGACTGGCGCGCTGGTACGGCGAGGTCGAAGGCGATTTTCGGGTCGGCGGTGCATACCGCGCGCGCCTGTTCGCGAGCCGATGGGAAGGCACCGGGCGCATCGAAGCTTGCGAAGCCAAACGACGGCTGATGGTGACGGGGTCCGAGCTGGAGCCTGTCTACGGCGACCTGGCAGCGAAGCTCGGCTGAGCAGCACAAAAGGACTGCATGTCCGACTCAGTCAAGTTCTCGGGTCTTCGATCTGGCAGCAACGTAAGCGGCTTACCGGAAGCAAGTTCCGGTTCCCGTCCAGGCCCATGACCTGCGGGTTCAGACTGGAGCGGGCGAAGGGAATCGAACCCTCATGACCAGCTTGGAAGGCTGGGGCTCTGCCATTGAGCTACGCCCGCGCGACGGCTGAACCGCCATCGGTAGCGTACCGGGTCTTGCCGCGTAGCCGGTCCGCGCGCCGCCGTGCGTGACTGGGCCCCGTCGACCCCGTTACTTGATAGGAGGTAGCTCCTGCTCGTGGTCAAGCACGCTCCGGAACAAGTCACCACGTTTGGCTATCCGGTCAAGAACGGTCCGGATGGTGAACCCGTCGGGGCGAAGCGACGGATCATCCAGCTCGGACCAGTCGATTGGCGCGGAGACTGGCGCGCCCGGCGCGGCGCGGGGGCTGTAGGGGGCGACGAGGGTCTTGTTGCTGACGTTCTGGGTGTAGTCGAGGCGGGCACGGCCGGACCGTTCGCTGACATCCCACTTCCAGCTGATCAGGTCGGGAACGACGGCGCCGACCGTCTTGGATAGCTGCTCGACCCAGAATCGCGTCTCGTGGTAGGTGCGGCCGTCGGCGATCGGGATCCAGATCTGGATGCCGCGGCGGCCCGTGACCTTCGGCTGGGCTCGCACGCGGAGGTGCTCGAGCGCAGTTCGATGCAGCCGGGCGAGGACCAGGACCTCATCCCACGACGTCGCCGAGCCCGGATCGATGTCGATAAGCGCATAGGTCGGGCTCTCAGGGTTGCTCGTGCGCGATGTCCACGCGTGCCATTCGAGGGCGCCGTAGTTCGCTGCCCAGACGAGGGCGGCGGGCTCGTCGATCACGAGATACGTCGTCGTGTGGCCCGGCTTAGCGGCCGGGTCGCGCCAGCGAGGCAGCCACTCGGGCGCGTGGTCAGGCAGCTGCTTGTTCCAGAACCCTGGCTGGCTGGCGCCGCCAGGGAACCGGTGCATGTTCAGCGCCCGGTTGGCCAGATAAGGGAGTGCGACCGGCGCGATCTGGGCCGAGTACCGGATCAGCTCGCGTTTGGTGACCGGCTTCTCGCCCTTCCGGCCGGGAAACAGCTCCTTGTCGAGGTTGGTGAGTCTGAGCTCACGGCCGTACACCTGCCACGTGCCCTGCTCGCCGAGATCGCCGAGGGCGGCCAGCTCGTCGTCGCTCGGCCCTAGTACCGGGCGGGGACGGAGCTCAACTGAGGCCTCCGCGGCCGGCAGGTCCGAACGCCACATCCGGTCCGGATCCGCCTTGACCTCATCATTGGTGCGCCCGGTTAGCACCGAGCGCGGGTAGTCCTCGGCATCCCAGCCGCTGACTGCGTAGTCGTCGTTCTTGTGGATGAGGAGCCACTGGTTCTCCTCATCGCGACTGCGGCCGCTCCGGACCAGGATGAACTTGCCATTCAGTTTCTGGCCATGAACGTCAGCGTGCAGCTCGCCGTCGGCGACGGCGGCGACCGGGTCGTCCGTCTCGTACGGTTCCCAGGTGCCGGCATCCCACACGATGACGTCGCCGCCCCCGTACTCGCCGTGCGGGATCACGCCCTCGAAGTCGATGTACTCGATCGGGTGGTCCTCGACGTGCACGGCAAGGCGTCTGGCTTTCGGGTCCAGTGTCGGACCGTTGGGAACGGCCCAGCTGGCCAGCACGCCGTCCATCTCGAAACGCAGATCGTAGTGCCGGCGCCGGGCCCGATGCCGCTGCACGACGAAGCGCAGCGGCTCGTCAGCCTTGGCCGACCGGTGCCGCGGTTCACCCGCTGGCTCGCGGGTGCGGGTGAAGTCACGCTTGGCCTGGTAGCTGGATAGCGGATCCGCCGGGTGGTCGGATTGCTGCCGCCGGCGGGGCGCGGAGTCCTGCCTGCGCTCCGTCTTCCCGCCGCTGTCAGTGCCTGACCGTGCCATACCGTCGATGTTCCCATCACCCGCGGCTATGGCAACTGCGTCCTCGAACTGCTGGTCGTTGCCATCGGCGTGCATCGCTGAGGTGGCAGGTCGCTGTCTCGAAGACCACGGCTTCTGGTGCGATAATCCCCGCTATGACCTATCACGCCGATTTCTGTGTGCTTGCGGGCACTACGACACCTGTTGTGGCACTCGCTGCAATTGTCTCCGCAGGGTCGACGCTCACGGTCCTGGCTGGGGAGAAGCGGGTCGGCGCACGCCTGATCAAGGGCGGCACCTGTTTCGTTGGCCTCATCAACATCGCACTCCAGGTGGTCGTTGCGCAGGCAGCCCTGACGAGCCTTGCCATCGGTCATGACAACGCGCCGATGCACGCCACCACTGATCACGTGGTGACGGGATTATCCCTGCTGTTCGTCAGTCTCGTCGGTCGGATGCTGGCCGGGGCTGGCTGGGCTCGGGGCAAGGCTCGCGCGACAGACCCAGTGTCCAGGGTTGGCGATGCCTGGCCAGAATCGGAAGTTCGGACGGTTAGCTGAAATTCGGCTGGTGCGCCTGTCCATCGGCCCGCTTCGGCCGACCGCCAGGCCAAACTGTGCGAGTCCGAAGCACAGCGCGCGGCTAGGATGTTCTGGCGGTCGCGCTGCACACTCGCGGCAGCCTCTGGATCAAGATCGGGTCTGGGGACCTTACTGGGGCAGAATGGAAAGTCCGTCGTCACCTCGGCGAACGGAGTTCTGCAGGTCACAAGCACGGGATGTAGCGCAGCTTGGTTAGCGCGCCTGCTTTGGGAGCAGGAGGCCGCGGGTTCGAATCCCGCCATCCCGACTGGTCAAAGCCGTTCTTCGAAATTATTTCTCAACCTTCTGCCTTGGGGGCAAGGGTACGCACGACGCTCGACGTCGCCCCGGCGGATTCTCCTAAACCTTGGACGTCACGGGGAGACAACGGGCCTTAACCACACCCGGCGTGATGGTCGCGCGCACTGCGGCAGCGCACTCTGACCACCTGCCGGCGGCAAGGAATGCGTTACGGAGAGGGCTGGTGCGCTCTGGCCTCGCACGGCCGGGCAGGTTGTCTGCTTGCCTCACGCCGCGAGCGGCTGGCCTTTGAATACTTCGCGTGTGTGCCATGTGATGTGGCCGGCGGACGGGGTGATGGTGCCGGGACGCGGGGTAAGCGGCCGTCCGTGCAGTTCGTACACTGCGCGTCCTGCTGACGTGCGTGCGGTGAACACGCCCGATACCAGCACCGTCAGGTTCAGGTCGAGGCCGGGAGCTCCGAGGTCGAACAGCTTGTGATGCAGGGCGCACAGGGCCAGGCCGTTGTCCGGGTCGTCCGGCCCGTCGAAGGTGAACCAGCGCACGTGCGCGGCGTCGATCCCGGCGGTTGCTCCGGCCAGCTGGCCGTCATATCCGCAGAAGGCGCACTGGCGGTCCCATGCCTGCAGGACGGCAGGCCGCCATGCTGGATTCCGCCGGCGCCGCCCGGCGGCACGGCGGTCATCTCCAAGATCGTCTGCAAGGGTTTAGGACCGCGTCGGGGTCGAGGCCAACCGCAGCCAGGACGTCTGGCGCCACAGTTTCAGGGAAGTTGCTCAGCACCACGGCGCGCGCGGCGGTGCGGATGAGCGCCGGATCGCCGCGCAGCGCTGATTCCACCGATGGCTCAAGGCGGCCGGTCACATGCTTGCTGGCAAGCGGGCCGACGAGATCCATCTGCACGTTCTGGTTCAATACCCAGACCCCGTCAGCGCGGAGCCGGGTGAACGGATAGGCAGCGCTCTGAGCCCGGCTGGTGCGCGAGGGCGGCCCGAACTCCGCAATCAGGTCAGCAAGCTGCGACTCCGCCGC
>JASHOE010000271.1 GCA_030041275.1 Streptosporangiaceae bacterium | reverse complement strand
GGATGGGCGCCGCCGTTCCTCGTTGCATTCGAGGCCATGGGCGTCATCAGCTTGCCGTGGGCCGTCATCGACGCGCGGCCAGCCGTGGCCGTGGCCGTATTCCTGCTGGCGCTCTGGCTGCCACTAGGAATCAGCAGCCTGGTGCCTTTCGAGATCGGGGCTCTCCTCCCGCTGCTGATCGTGATCCCACTCGCGGGCTCGCAGTGTGGCTACTACGTCGCCAGTCGGCCAGCATCCCCGCACCCCACGGCAGCTGACCCTGGCGGGCAACGGCACGACCCCTAGGCGGGCGTTGCCTCCTCGATGGCCCTCAGCGACGCGGGCCAGTCAGTCATGACCAGGGCGTCGAGCGGCATGCCGCGGGCGACCGGCAGGCCGCCGCGGTGCCGCAGTACGTGACGGATGGTTATGCCCTGCTTGCCATGGCGACCGAACTCCGGCCAGAACTTTGCGACCGGATCATCCAGCGCGAGCTCTCCGCGCTGGGCGAGCAGGTGGACGCCGAGCGCCACCAGCGGCTTGCCTGCCGAGAACAAGAAGAACAGTGACTCAGGCTGACACCGGTGCGACTCGTCGAAGACGATACGACCGCGCGCGTACACGCGCAGCTGCGCCGGGTTACCCCGTTCCCTGATGAGGGTGGTGGGGTCGCACGCCGACATGTCAGGCCGGCGCGAGCTTGGCGATCGCGTCGGGCAGGTCGATCCCCGGTGTCGGCAGGATCGCGATCGACGGGGTGTTCAGGCCGGTGGCGTGGTACTGAGCGACGCGTTCCCGGCAGTACTCGGCCGGGCCGTGGATCACCAGCTCGTCCACCAGCGCGTCGGGAATGGCCGCCACGGCGCCGCGGCGATCGCCCGAGTTCCACGCCGCCAGCATCGGTGCGAGCTGATCGCCACGGCCGAGCCACTCGTGGAAAGCCGCGTAGACGGGCACCGTGAGGTAGGCGGCTAGGACGCGCTTGCCGATGGCCCGGGCGGTGTCGGCGTCTTCCGTCGGCAGCACGAAGATCCGCGCCACGAGCTCGCAGTCCGGGCCGGCCACCGCGCGCACCTTGGGCACGTCGGCTGGCGCGAGCCAGTTGGTGATCGCGATGCCGGCCTCGGCGGCAGCCAGTTTCACCATGCCGGGCCGCAGCGCGGCGAGGGCGAGCGCTGGCGGGACCTTCGGTGCCGGCTCAAGCCGGAAGCCGTCCACCGAGAAGGTCTCGTACTCGTGCGAGACCTTGGCGCCGGCCAGCGCTTCGCGAAGGAAGCGGAGCATGTCTCTGGAGCGCTGGTACGGCTTCTCGAACGGGATGCCGTTCCACTGCTCGACAGCCACCTTGGAGGACGTCCCGATGCCCATGACGAACCGGCCCGGCGCGATGGCGGCGAGGGTGCCGGCCTGCACCGCGAGCGTGACCGGAGCCCGGCCGTAGATGCCGACGATGGCGGTGCCGAGGCGCAGGGTCGGCGCCCACTCCGAGGCAAACGCCAGCGGGGTGAACGCGTCGAGCCCGTTGAGCTCGGCCGACCACGCGTCGGTGTAACCCAGGTCGGGCAGGCGCGCCACCAGGTCCCGCTGGTCCATGAGGGGAACACCGGTGAGCGGCAGCGTGATACCCCAGCGAGCTTCCGGTCCCATGGACATCCCCTTCGCAGCGACGTGTGGCTGCGAGTATGCCAGGGGCGGCCGCTGCGGGGTTAGAGGGCGTGCCGGTCGATCTCGCCGACGAGCTCAGGCCACAGCGGTGGCGAGAACAGGTGTCCCATCCGGTGCACGAGCACGAAGCGCCCGTTCTGCACTAGCTCGGCGATCTTCGCGCCGGCGGCCGCGCGGACGAGCGGATCTTCGTCGCCGTTGAGGGCGAGCACGGGCTGGCGTATCCCGGCGATCCCGCCCCTGGGCAGCCGAGCGCCCCGGCCCGCCGCGAGCTGGCGGGAACGAGCGGCTGGGTCGGGGGAGTGGCGGCGCACGGACTCCGCCGCCACCGCACGGACCCAGTCCTCGTCCAGCGGCATGCTCCGCGCGGCCCCCAGCCGGGTCACGTCGGCGAGCATCTGCGCCTGCTCTTGCGGGCTGCTGCCGTAGCGCCGGAACGCGAGCCGGAACGGGCCGGGGAAACGGATGTAGCGGAAGAGCAGGATCGGGTTGCCGTACTGCGGGACCGCGGAGATCAACGTCAGCGTCCTGATCCGGTCGGGCTGGAGCAGCGCGGCGAACTGGGCTAGCCCGCCGCCCATGGAGATCCCTGCGAGGTTCGCCGACGGCCACTCGTTGGCGTCGAGCACCGCCATCATGTCGTCGATCATCTCGGTGACCGTGTACGCCCGCCGCTTGCCGGAGAAGTGGGTCGACAGACCCTGGTCCCTCAGATCGAAGCGGACCACCTGGAACCCGGCGTCGGCGAGCGCGGTGCAGAACCCTTCGGGCCAGCCGATCATCTGCCCATCGAGACCATTGACGAGCAGCAGCGGTCGGCCGGCTGGCTTCCCGAACGTCTCGTAAGCGAGCTGAACGCCGCCGTTGTGTGCGGTTCCGCTCTGCACGCTGCACTCCTTGCCGTTTTACAATGCACTCGCATGGCAAACACGAGTCTATGCAATGCGAGTGCATGGCGAAAGAGGGCGGATTGCCGAGGCAGGTTGACCACGACGAGCGCCGTCAGCAGATCGCCGCCGCTGTAGTGCGGCTCGTGTCGTCTCGCGGCGCACAGGCCGCGAGCCTGCGGGCCGTGGCCGCTGCGGCGGGCGTCTCGATGGGTGCGGTACAGCACTACTTCACCTCGACGGACGAGATGCTGCTGTTCGCGCTGGAGTACGGCAACGGCCTGTTCGCGGCCCGCATCCAGGACATGCTTCGTTCGGCGAAGACGCCCGTGCCACTGCGGGCGTCGTTCCGGCTGCTCTGCACGCTGCTGCTGCCGCTCGATGCCGACAGCCGGATGGGTGCCCGGCTGTGGGCGGCGCTGATCGCCCGTGGCTGCGTGGACGAGCCGACGAGCTCGCTGGCGGCTGACGCCTACGCGGGCCTCACGGCGTTCGTCGCGCGGTGGCTGGCCGAGGCGGCAGGACCGCAGGCGGCAGCCAGCATGGACGTCGGGCAGGCTGCGCGACGGCTCGTCAGCGTCATCGAGGGACTGCGGTGGCCGGTGTTGTTCGGGGTATACGACGAGCTCGAGGCGCTCGCCGTGCTGGACTCCGAGCTCGATCAGATCTTCGGCGCGGACTGAGGGATGAGTCGCCATGGCCATGGCGGCCACTTGAGGAGTGTCGCTGGGGTGCGGCGAGCGTTTCAGGCCGGCGGGCTCGCGGTGCTGCGCTCGTGGAGCTCGTGCAGCTCGCGCAGCCGGGCGTCGGTCTGCTCGTCGGCCGGCGTGTAGGTCGTCATTCTGGTGCCGAGCCGCTGCCCTAGCCACAGATGGGTGTAGTTCAGCTTGAGGAGGCCGACCTGCGGATGCAAGAAGCGCTTGGTGAGGTTCTCCGGGCTGGCCACCTCGTGCCGCTGCCACAGCTCGGCGAACTCGGGCGAGGCCTCAGTCAGCCGGCTCACCAGGCACTTCCAGGCTGGTTCGGCGACGTGCTCGGCCATGGCGGCGCGGTACTCGGCCACCATCCGGCGGGTGCCCTCCTCCCAGTCCAGCGTCGCGGCTCGGCACGTCGGGCTCGTGAACAGCCGCCACAGCGAGTTGCGCTCCTCGAACGGCAGGTCCGCGAGCGGTCCCATGAGCGCATCGAAGGCCTGGTTGTAGGCGAGGATGTCGTAGCGGGCATTCCGGATGCAGGCGGGGTACGGCTCGAGCTGATCGAGCAGTAGCTGGGCGGTGGGTGGCAGGGCCCGGCAGTCGGCCTGTCCGGTGCCGTCCGGGGCATCGGCGAGCCGGAACAGGTGCTCGCGCTCGTGCGGGTCAAGCAGCAGCGTGCGGGCTACCGCATCGAGGACCTGCGGGGAGGCGTTGATGTCCCGGCCTTGCTCGAGCCACGTGTACCAGGTAACACCCACTCCGGCGAGAGTCGCCACTTCCTCCCGGCGCAGGCCAGGCGTTCGCCGCCTGCTAGCAGGCGGCAGGCCCACCTGCTCAGGCGCGATGCGCTCGCGGCGGCTCCGCAAGAAGCCGGCCAGCTCGCGGCGGCGTCCGCTGACGCCGTCGGCACTGTCAGACGGTACGGATACGGTGGGCCACGTCCTGGTGAGCGTATCGTCAGGCATGACTACTAGTATGCCCGAAGTTGGATGCAGTTGCCAGGTAGTAGTAGTACCAGTATAACTGGGCTCTAGTACCTGGCTCTGTTTGTCGGGCAGGCTGCTGATATGCCTTCCACACTCAACACGTCAGTTCCTGCCCGCGGCCCGGTGGCACGGGCCGATGCCGCCGGCGAAAGACCCGGCGCGGCGCCCACGCTGACGACGACGGGCCTGTTCGTCATCCTCGTCGGCGTGCTGCTGCCGATGCTCGACTTCTTCATCGTGAACGTGGCGCTGCCGACGATCGACAACGATCTGCGCGCCAGTCAGCCCCTGCTTGAGCTCGTGGTCTCCGGCTATGCCACTGCATACGCCCTGCTGCTCGTTCTCGGCGGGCGACTCGGCGACACCATCGGGCGGCAACGGCTGTTCCTGGCCGGCATGGCAGCGTTCACCGTGACGTCGCTGGCGTGCGGGCTGGCACCGAGTGCCCCGGTGCTCGTGATCGCCAGGGTCGCGCAAGGCGCTTCGGCGGCGATGATGGTGCCGCAGGTGCTCGCCACCATTCAGGCGGCCACCTCGGGCGAGCGCCGCGCCCGCGCACTGGCTCGGTACGGCGCGACCGGCGGGCTGGCCGCGGTGCTCGGCCAGGTGCTCGGCGGGCTGCTGGTCTCCGCCAACATCGACGGCCTCGGCTGGCGGCCGATCTTCCTCGTGAACGTCCCGATCGGGCTGACCGGGCTAGTGCTCGCGCGCAGGTATATGCCCGACACCAGGCACGGTGCACCCGCGCCCATCGACGGAGCCGGGACTGCGCTGCTCGGGCTGACCACGCTGGCGGTGCTTGTGCCGCTGACCGAGGGCCGGTCGCTGCGGTGGCCGGCTTGGACCATCGCGGCGTTGCTGCTGGCGCCGGTGGTAGCGACCGTATTCTGGAGCGTCGAGCGGCGAATCGAGGGGAACGGCCGGACGCCGCTGGTGCCGCCGTCGTTGGTGCGCCACCCGAGCATGCGACGTGGCCTGCTGCTCGCGCTGCCGTTCTTCGCGGGCTTCGGGGCTTTCATGTTCTGCTACGCGCTGCTGGTGCAGGACGGCCTGCACGCCAGCGCGCTGACGGCGGGACTCGGCCTCGCGCCGATGGCGGTGGTTTTCTTGCTCGCGTCCCTGTCCACCTCGCGGCTGCTAGCCAGGTACGGACCGAAGGTGCTCACCGCCGGCGGTCTGCTGCAGGCGCTCGGGCTCATCGTGCTGGCAGTCACGGTATGGCAGGGCTGGCCGCACCTCGCCGTGATCGATCTGTCCCCAGGCCTGATGATCGCTGGATTCGGTCAGGGCTTGCTGATGAGCCCGCTGTTCGGCGTCGTGCTTTCGCAGGTGCCTGCTGCCACGGCGGGCGCGGGCAGCGGGGTGCTGACCACCACTCAGCAGACCGCGCTGGCGCTCGGTGTGGCGACGCTTGGCAGCTTGTTCCTGGCGCTGGCCGGTGACGGCACCGGCGTGCGGACGGCGTTTGTTGTCGTGCTCGCAGTGCAGGTGCTGATAGCGGTCGCCGTCGCGGCTGGAGCGTGCGGGCTGCCCGGCTGGCGTCGCCAGGCCGTCGCAGCGGTCGGCTCAGCGGGTTAGGCGCGCCCACGGTCCTCCAGCCGGCAGCCCAAGCTCTGCGAAGAGGCGCCTGGCCGCACCGCGGCCAGGCGCCCCCATGGTCTCCCGCCATGGCGGAGAGTGCGGAAGCACTGGTCGCCTGCTGGTAGATGGTCTATGACCGGTCTGTAGCGCTTCCCGCCCGAGCGCACGACCTCTCAGGTTGGGTTGGCGCTTGCGATGCGGACGGCTGGAGCCACCTCGTCACGGACGGAGGGAGCTGAGATGAGCAGCGACCAGATCAGCGAGCGGGCGGACAGGCACGTGGCGGCCTTCAACCACTGCGTCCGCTCAGGCGACTGGACCGACTTCGCCGGACGGTTCACGCCGGACGCGACCATGCGCTTTGTCGGTGTACCGGTTGGTCCCTTTACCGGACGCGAAGCGATTAGTGCCGGGTACGCCTCGCAGCCACCCTCGGACACGCTCACCGTGAGCCGTGCTATTTCCTCAGGCGACGTCGACGAACTCTGGTTCGCCTGGGACGGCAGTCGCGACACAGGCACCATGACCTTGCGCTGGAGCCGCGACCTGATTGCTGAGCTCACCGTGAGTTTCAACTCACCCGGTGCCGATACCCCGGCGTAGCCGCAAGACGCCATTGCGACACTGCCGGTTATAGCCGAGCCGCCTGTCCGTGGTCTGGCGTTGACTTCACGGATCCGGTGATTCTACCCTTCAACTATGACTATAGATGAAGGGTCTAACAGGCCGTCGCCTGCGGGGGCGGCGGCGGAACCGGGGGCGACGGTCTCGCCGATCGGATTCCGGCTGGACCGGACATCAGGAGTCCCGACCTACCTGCAGCTGGTCCATCAGGTCGAGCAGGCACTTCGGGTGGGTTACCTGGCTGAGGGCGACAGGCTGCCGACCGTCAAGGAGGCCGTCGAGTCGCTCGCGATCAACCCGAACACGGTGCTGAAGGCCTACCGCGAGCTTGAGTACCGGGGCCTGGCGGTCGGCAAGCCCGGCCAGGGCACGTTCATCGCCGGCACGCTGCAGCGAGTCGGCATCGCCGAGCAGGCGGCGCTGCAGGAGAGCCTGCTGGGATGGCTGCAGGCCGCTGACGCATCGGGTCTTGACAGCGAAGGAATCGCGGCGCTGATCGGGGCCACGCTGCGGGATTTTCTTGACCGGCGCGACGCGGCGGGTCGGCGTCGCGGCGCCGGCCGGCGCGCCGATCGCCGCTTGTCCGGGGCCCGCAAGGCAACAGGCGAAGTCGCGTGAACGTGATCGAGTGCCGCGGGCTGGCTAAGCGCTACGGGCATACCTGGGCGCTCCGAGACTGCGGCCTCGCCATCCCCGAGGGTCACGTCGTGGCCCTGGTGGGGCCGAATGGCGCGGGCAAGACGACGCTGCTGAACCTCGCTGCCGGGCTGTTGCGGCCGACCGCGGGCGACATGACTGTGCTCGGCGACCATCGACCCGGATCGGCCGTTGCCAGGGTTGGCATCGGCTTCGTATCGCAGAATGCGCCGCTGTACGGCCACCTCCGAGCGGCAGACATGCTCGCGCTGGCGGGAAATCTGAACGTTACCTGGGACAGCGACCGCGCGCTGGCTCGCCTCAACGATCTGCGGGTGCCGCTGGACCGCAAGGTGCATGCCTTGTCCGGCGGTCAGCGCGCGCAGCTGGCGTTGACCATCGCGCTGGCCAAGCGGCCCCGGTTGCTCATCCTGGACGAGCCGCTGGCCAGCCTCGACCCGCTCGCTCGTCACGAGTTCATGGCATCGCTGATGGCTGAGGTGGCCGAACGGAGCCTGTCGGTGGTGTTCTCCTCCCATGTCGTCGCCGAGCTGGAGCGGATCGCCGATTATCTGGTGATCCTCAACAACGGGCAGCCGCAGCTAGCAGGCGGGGTCGAGGACCTGCTGGCCGTCCACCGCATCCTGACCGGGCCAGTCAGCGAGAGTGCGCTCAATGCCCGGCTCATCACAGTGGTCCATGCTCGCCAGGCCGGCGCCCAGGCGCACCTCCTGGTCAGGCACTCAGCGCCCGGCGCCCCGGCCCCGGACGGCTGGCGGTCCGATCCGGCCAGCCTGGAGGACCTAGTGCTCGGTTACCTGCGCGACCCTGGCGCCCGCATGCTGCCCGGCCCTGCAATGGCGCCATCGGCCGGCGGGCCTGCGATGACGCTATGACCGCCGCCGCACATCGGGCCAGCCCGAACCAGCAGTCAGGCAAGCAGACTGGCGCAGTGCCGTTGCGCCGACTCGTGCGTGCTACCGCGCGCCAGCACCGGATGGCGCTGCTCTGGACCAGCATTGTCGTCTTGCTTCTGGCCATCGCGCTGGCAGCGACAGGCGTTCCCCTGCACGAGCTGGCGGCCCGTGGGGGCCCTAGCTGGTATGGCGCAACCCGCGCTAGCGTCGACTACGCCGGGGTGCTGCAGGCGTTCGAGCTGGCCATCCAGCTCGCTGCTCTGCTCGCCGGCATGTTCCTCGGCGCTCCGTTGCTACCCCGTGAGATTCAGGAAGGAACTGCCAAGCTGGCCTGGACGCAGGCCGCGAGCCGGAACAGGTGGCTGCTTGCTCAGGTGCTCCCACTCGCTGGCCTGCTGGCGCTGGCCGCACTGGCCATCGGCGCGGAGTTCGGCTGGTGGCTGTCGCCGTTCCCGCAATCCACCATCGGACAGAGCCGGCCATGGTCGCCGTGGTGGCCGCTGCTGTTCAACCTGAACCCGCTGCTCCTGGCGGGTTGGGTCGTGTTCGCCTTCACCTTCGGTGTCTTCCTCGGTGCAGCGATCCGGCGGACCCTGCCGGCCATGGCAGCGACGCTCGCCTGCTACGGCGCGGTCCTTTTTGAGGTGTCAGGCTCGTGGCGGATGCACTACCTCGCGCCGCTGCATCGGGCGGTGGTGGTGCAGTTCCAGTCAGGCAGCAGTTACGGTTACAGCGTCTACTGGGGCGCGCAGCGGGCTGTCATCATGAGCCAGGCGCTGGGCTGGCCGGATGGACGCCTGCTGACTGACGCTGAGCAGTTGCAGTCAGCAGCCTGGATGAGACTGCACCACATCGTCATGTGGTTCACCTACCAGCCAAGCAGCCGGTACCACGCTTTCCAGGCGATCGAGCTCGGCTGGCTGGTGGCAGCTTCGGCGCTCCTAGTCGCGGGTGCAATCGTCGTGATCCGGCGGCGCTTGGCCTGACGCGGACACGTTGCCGAAAGAACCCCCGCACCTACAGGTTCCGGCGGGCCCGGCTGTCAGCGCACGTCTCAGCGCCTGAGGATCCTGCGATCAGCGTCAGCTGCTGGCCCGGCGTCGGCATCCTGCCCCGACCTGGCGATGATCTGCTGCAGGGCCGCCACGTGCTGCTCGAATGCCCGGCGGCCAGTTTTGCTGAGGCTGGCTGAGGTGCGCGGGCGCTTGCCCACGAAGCTTTTGCGGATGTCGACGTAGCCGGCTGACTCGAGGGTGGACAGCTGTTTGGATAGCGCCGAGTCGGACAGACCGAGCTGGTCGCGGATGTACTTGAAGTCGGCCCATTGAGCCGCCGCGAGCAGCGAGACGATCTCCAGCCGCGTCGGCGCGTGAATCAGCTCATCGAAACCAGCCGTGCTCACCGGGTGCCCCCGTGGTTGGTGCTCGCTGCGTGGTCTGGGGAGTGATCACCAGGGTCGCTGTAGAAAAGACCGCGCCACGGAGTGCCTCCGTCCGGAGCATCGGCAATGTGCTGCCGGGCGTTGCTCAGCATGAGCCTGCGGAAGTACCGGTTCATCAGCGGTCCGGCGATCACGAGCGCGGCAGCACCGGCGGCGGCGCCGATGGTGAGGGGATGGGGGACGCGGTGCTCGGTCAGGCTGACCGAGGCGGCTATCGTGACCCCGTCGACGAGGATTATCAGGCCGGGTATCGCGAGGGCGGCCTGGGCCTGGGGGATCACGGCGCCGTGTACCCGGACGGGGCGGCGCACGCCAGGGATCGTAGAAATAATCTGCACTGCGATAACGAGCGCGGCGAGCGGGATCGTGACGGCCATCACGATCGCGTCGTGGCTGTCCCTGGCGGCGCCGATAGCCACCATCGCGGCCGCCATCACCCACCAGTACCAGAGTGGCACGAGCGCGGCCTTGATGACTTGTTGCTGCGTTCGCTGGATCTCGGCCAGCTCGGCTGCCGCCTCGGCGGCGGTCGCCCCGGTTCCGGCCGGCTGGGGTTGCTGCGTGCCACCCATGGAACTCTCCCTACGGGAAACTACTTTCCTTGTTGGAAAGTAGCACAGCACTTTCCAAGTAGGCAAGTACTTTCCAGCTGGATCGGCGACGAGCGGCGGCGTCAGCGCGAGCCGCGGGCGAAAAGCGCGACCGCGTCCGCGATGAGCGCGTCGGTCTGCCCGGCGTCGACGCTG
>JASHOE010000270.1 GCA_030041275.1 Streptosporangiaceae bacterium | reverse complement strand
GGGCTGGCCGGAGCCGGGCTGTCTAGGGCCGGACTGTTTAGGGCCGGACTCGCCCGTGCGGTCGCCGGAACCGCCCGGCCCTGAGCCTCGACTCCCAGCGGCCTGCGGCCCGGAACTCTGGCTGCTGGAGCCTTGCGCGCCAGAGCCGGGCTGGCCAGCTGCGTGCGAGCCTTGCCCGCTGCTTGCGGGGCGCCCGGACGACGGCCCGCTGGCTCCCTCGCGGTTACCGGCCACCTAGGGTTGCCTCCCCGCTCACGTTCGGCCATAACCCGGTCACTTGGCTTGACGGCAGACTATCTGCCCGTCGTGCCATCGCCCGGTATTGGGAACACTGTGTCAGCATGGGCTGGAGCCAGGGCCCGAGCCATCACGGAGTGGGTCGGAGCGCCTGACCCCGCAGAGCTACCCAGGGGGCGGACACGGAACCACGCGGGCCGCATGGCCAGATGCCGCGTGCCCGGCCAGAGCCGGGCAGGCCGGGCGAGCCGAGGAGCGCCCGCGGAGGCCCGTCGGGCCAGTCGGCTGCGGCGACTGAGCTCTGGGGCACCAGGCCCGGCCGCCTCGGCGTCTTCGCGGTGATCGGTGCGACGCTGGTCGGCCTCGTGATCACGCTGCTGGCCGGCACCGAGCCGGGCCTGATCCTCGCCATCTTCCTCGTGCTCGGCGCCGTGGCCGCTGCTCTGGCGGTGCGACCAGGCGCGGTGTACCTGATCTTCCCGGTGCCCGCTCCGGCTTACGCCGTGGCTGCGATCCTTGCCGGGCTCGTACACGACCGCGGTGTCGACTCCTCCCGCACGGCGCTCGCGCTGAACTTCGCCCAGTGGATCGCGGGCGGCTTCATCGCCATGACGCTGGCGACCGGGCTGGCGGTGCTCATCGGGGGGTACCGCTGGCTGCGGTACGCGCGACCCGGGGCGAGCCCGGTTGCGCGTCGGCCGGGGCCGCCCCGGTAGCCCGGCTCGCGCGGCTGGCAAGCAGCGGCGGGTCAGCCTGTGACGAGTAGCCCGCGCCCGGCGTAGAACCGAGTGAAGTCGGCCGCCGTCAGGACTACGTCGCGCTGACTTACGGCGGGCAGCCCGGACGGGTTGTGCAGCCGGAGCAGGCCGTCGGTGGCGCCGGTCACTAGCACCAGATGGCCGCCGGTGGCGGGCGGAGTGCGGTCCGGCCAGCGGATCCAGGAGTGCACCGAGGCGATGACGGGCGTTGCCGGGGTCGCGGCGGCCCCGATATCGGCGACGGTCAGGTCGGTGCGGACAGCGGCGCCGATGTCGAACTCCGCTCGCACCCAGTCCGCGAACGGCTGGTAGATCAGGCCGATGACCCGCTCGCCTTCTGGGACATACGCACGCCAGGCGAGCGCTCGCTCCACCAGTGTCATCGTCGGCGGCACCGCCGCGCCGCGCGCCCCCAAGATCATCCGCAGGCAGGCCAGGCCGCACACTCGCCGTGACCAGAAGCCGTACTCGGCGGCCGTGCGCGCGCCCGACTGCGCCCAGCGCGGGTCACCGGCGGCCTCGAGTCTCCCGTCAACGAAATGACCGACCAGCTCTGGCGACTCCCACTGGCAGTAGTACGGCACACCGCTCGGGCTGGTCACGTCCTCGAGTGCGGTCACCAGGCCGATGGTAACGACGCCGCCACAGTCTTCCGCCGGCAACTCCGGCCGAGTACCGCGACCGTCGACTCGACCCCGTCGATGTCGGCGTAGCAGCCCTGCAGATGGCGCCGCCCGGCCGTGCTGAATCCCGTGCGGGAGTGCAGGATCCGGGTGTTGTCGAACGCTACGCAATCGCCCGGCCGGAGCATGAACCGCAGCGTGAGCGAAGGACGCATCAGGATGGCCGCGAACGCGCGGTATGCAAGGTAGAAGTCGCGCATCTGGTCGGCCGCCTCGGCAGCCGAGGCACCCGAACGCGGCCGCACGGCTTCCATCGACCGGCTGTTGTACCGGACCTCACGGATAAGGCCGGCCGAGTTCAGCGCGATCATGGGCCTGGTCGCTCGCAGATCGGTCGTCGCGTCGATGTAGCCGAAAGTCACCGGCGTGCTGGTGAGACGGTCGAATGCGGCCGGGTCCTCAGCCCGCAGCTGGGCCGCAGCACGGAACCCGTCGAGCAGGCCCGACTCACCGCCATCTGCGCAGTTGGTGAGGCAGTGCAGGAGTTGCACGGTCGGCACCGGATCCCGGTAGGGGTTGTCGGTATGCGGCCCGATCGGCAGGCTGGTGAAGGCGAGGTTGGCCGCGGTCGGCTCGACCCGGACGTCAAACAGCTGGCCGTAGTTCGTCTCCCTGATATACCCGAAGCTGGCGACCACGCCGGTGATCGCGCCCGGCTCTGCAGGCACGCCGCGCAGCAGCATGAATCCTGAGTCGAGCAGGTCTTGCAGGCAGCGCAGCCGGACGGCGTCGCTGCTGGCGTAGGACTGCCAGGAGGTCACGGGCGCCCCGCCGGGGAAGTCGCGCGCCGACCACAGTCGCTTGGCATCCTCACCGCGCCGGTCGACCTCCGCCGCCGCGTGCCCCGCGAGCCAGCTCCGGGTGAAGACGGCCTGGTGCCCATCGGGGCCGAAGGTCACGTGCAAGCCGTCGGGAGCCTGGACGGCGTCCGCGACGGTCACGTTCGCCGCCTGATCGGTGATGCTGATCAGCCGCTGGCCGCTCGCGGGGTCGCGGCAAGACGGGCACTGGCAGTTGTCCCTGAGCCAGGCCGGGTTGAGGCCGCGAGCAGCTGTAGAGCGAATGACTTCCCCCCGGTTCCCTCTTGTATGCAGGCCTCCCGGACCGGTCGACCGGGTCCGGTAAGGGCAATTTTGCTTAAGCGTCCGTCGGCACCGGCTGGCGACACAATGAGGCGCGCCGAGAGTTTGGCTAGCTGCCCTCCGCCGGGCGGCCGTCGTTAACATTCGGGCTGCCGATGGGCACGCCTGCGACCGCTGCCGGTGGCCAGTCGATTAACGTCTGAGGCGTGTGCCTGCTTATCGCGCTGTTTCAGGCCGTTCCTGAAGCGCCGCTGCTGGTGGCCGCCAACAGGGACGAGCGGCTCGATCGGCCAACCCTTCCGGCCATGGTGCTCCGCGAGCGCGACCCACGCGTTCTCGGTGGCCGGGACCTGCTGGCAGGCGGTACGTGGCTGGCCGTGAACGCCCGCGGAGTGGTGGCGGGCCTGACCAACCAGCCGAGTCCGGACGGCCGCGACCCGACGAAGCTCTCCCGCGGTGAGCTACCGCTCGCGTGCACGAGTCACCCGACCGCAGCGCAGGCGGTCGCGGCGCTGGCCGCTGACGTGGACCCGGCGCGCTACAACGCGTGCTGGATGCTTGTCGGCGACCGGGACGCGCTGTTCTCGGTGGCCATCGGGCCCGGCAGCAACCGAGCGGAGATCGACCAGCTCGGCCCCGGCCTGCACGTGCTCGAGAACGCGCCGCTGCGGGCCGGGTCGCGCAAAGCCACCTTCGCTCGCGAACTGGTGGAGCGGGCCCTTGCCGAGCAACCCGATCGCAGCCCGGCTTCGGCAGTCACGGCGCTCGAGGCGGTGCTGCGTGACCATCAGCCCGCCGTGCCCGAGCCTCGCACGGATGCCGCGGGCCGAGTGTTGCCGCCGGCGCTGACGGCAGCGTGCGTGCACCACGAGGGTTTCGGCACCAGGTCGTCGGCCGTCATCGCGGTCCCGGCAGCCGGGCTGCCGACGATGATCGTCGCCGATGGCAAGCCGTGCGTCACGCCCATGCGCGACGTCACCGCCCTGTGGACGACCGATCCGGTCCTCAGCCGTCCGGGTGACCGGGCTGGCTGATTTCGGCGTCGGCCGTCACCTTAAGAATTCCTCCATGGGTGGTTGCCTGTCCTCGTCGCCAGGCCGTCACCGCTCACGCGAGCGAGCGCGCCACCTGCTCCAGGTGGTTCAGGGACTCCTGCATGCCCGGCTCCATGCCGGAATTCAGGTGCATGTCGCGGTTCTCGCGGCTGATGTGCTGCACCAGGATCGACAGCGTCGTCCGCCCGTCGTGCTCGGCGAACGAGGTCGTGGTCACGGCGGCGGCGTCGGGCGCGCCCTCGAACACCTCGGTCGCGACGATGCGCTCGCCGGGGATGATCTCCTGATACTCGCCGTGGAAGGCGACCTCGAAACCGGCGTTCGCGACCATCACGTACCGCCAGCTGCCGCCCGGCCGCAGGTCCACCTCCACGGAGGTGACCTCGCCACGGTCTCCGCTCCACCAGCGCCTGATCAGGTCGGGCGTGGTGTATGCCCGATAGACCAGGTTGCGCGGCGCGTCGAACTCCCTCGTGATAAGGATCTGCGTGTCACTCGGAAGCGTCACCACCGCCGAGTTGCTCATGGTCACCCGTGCCATCTCCATCCTCCGTTCCGGTCCTTTTCTCGTCACTGCCCTGCGGCTGCGCGGCCTTGAGCTCGGCCAGCACGACGCCCATCCGCGCAAACCGCTCCGACCACAGCTGCTCGAAGTCCCGCACCCAGTCGTAGATGGGCTTGAGCGCCGGGCCGTTGAGCCGGTACAGCCGCTGGCGGCCGTCATCGCGCGCTACCACCAGCCCGGTCTCCCTGAGCACCCGCAGGTGCTTAGACACCAGCGGCTGGGAGAGTCCGAGCTGGCGGACGAGATCGGTCACCGAGAGCTCGCGCCCGCCGATCACGTCCAGAATCTGGCGCCGCCGTGGCTCAGCCACCGCGTTGAATGCGTCCGTTGTCGTTGCCGCCCGAGCCATGGCTCAGTCATATGCCCATATGGGCATGTGTCAATGGCTCAGCGAGCACGTGAGGGCGGCACAGTTACCTCCGCGAGCCCTGCTGCGGTGTGTGGGCCGAAGTGGCGACACGGACGAGCGGGCTGTAGTCCGCCGAGCCGTCACGACTGTCCGGGTCCGCTGCGGTCCGCGCCGGGACGGCTGCCGTCGGCGCAGCTCCCTGATCCGCAGCTCCCTGAGCCGCGGCTGGGTCAAGCGCGGCTCCGGTTGCCACGGCTCCGGTTGCCACGGCTCCTGTTGCCACGGCTCCAGCTGCCTCGCCTCCGTGCGCCACGGCGCCGTCGGTGGTTGCGACGTCGGCTGCGGCCACACCGTTGGCCGCAGTCCTCACCACGGCCGCTGCCGCCGCGACGGCCGCTCCCGCAGCTGCCGGGTCGGCGGCGTCATCGAGCACTCTCGGTGACGGCAGTCCGGCCTCGATCTCCCGCCACGGCTCGGCACCGACGGCCGCGAGAGCGTCCCTGGCGAGCGCCAGCTTCTCGTACAGGAACATCACCGGACGGCCGCCGGCCAGCCGTAGCGCGGCCCGGAGCGCGTCGGCCGGGTTCTCAGCGTGCTGCACGGTAATGCCCGGCTGCGCTGCCCGCAGCACGCCATCCATCAGCGCGATCATCTCGCCGGACGACCGGCCGCGCTTGTCGCTGTCCTCATACAGGACGACCGGACCGAACCAGGCCGCGACCGACTGAGCCGCCCGCACCAGCACGTCATCCTGACGATCGCCCGGCAGTGTCACCGCCGCAACCGGCGCAGTGCCGAACGTGTCGCGCAGGAACCGCCCGGTCGCCTCCAGCGCGGCCGCGTTGTGCCCGTAGTCGACCACGACGGGGCTGGCGCCGACTCGGAAGAACGACGCCCGGCCTGGGTTATCGGCGGCTGGGTCGAAGGCGGCCAGCCCTCTCGCGATGTCCTTAGCCGTCACGCCCAGCGCTCGGCACGCTGCCACTGCGGCCAGGGCGTTCGCCACCACGTGTGCGGCGCGGCCACCGAACGCACCGGGCAGGTCGGCGACCGCGAGCAGCGGTAGTCGCTCGCCCCCGGCCGTCTCGATCAGCTGGCCGTTGGCGACCTCGTAACAAGCCCCGCCCGCCTCGCGGTGCCGCTCCAGCAGGGGGTTGCCAGGGGTCATGCTGAAGAACCGGAGCACCGGATTCCGCGCTCGGACCGCCCGGCGGTCAATAAGGCTAGCAACAGCGGGGTCGTCGACGTTGAGCACGGCCGAGCCGCCGTCACTGATCTGCTCCGCCACCAGCGATTTGACCCCGACGAGCTCGCCGAAGTCGGCGATTCCGTCGTCGCCGACATGGTCAGGGGTGATGTTCGTCACCACGGCCACGTCTGCCAGGTCGTAGCCGAGCCCGCGCCGAACGATGCCACCACGTGCGGTCTCCAGCACTGCGGCCTCGACCGAGGGGTTGTCGAGCACCATCTCTGCCGACCGCGGTCCGGACGCATCAGCTTCATAGACCAGGTCGCCTGCCACATAGACGCCGTCGGTACAGGACATGCCCACCCGCAATCCGGCCTGGCTGAGCACCTGACTGATCATCCGGGTTGTGGTGGTCTTGCCGTTCGTGCCGGTCACCGACACGATCGGAATCCGGGCGGGAACTCCGGGCGGATACAGGCTGTCGACTATCGCCGCGGCGACGTCGCGCGGCCTGCCCTCGGCGGGGGACAAGTGCATGCGCAGGCCAGGGGAGGCGTTCAGCTCCAGAACCGCGCACGGCTGCGCCGGCCCATGCCCGGCGGGATCGTGCAACGGAGCGGTGATATCGGCGAGCCGCAAGTCGATGCCGCACACGTCCAGGCCGGCCGCGGCCGCAGCCCTGCGGCTCATCTCGGCCACCTCGGGGTGCACGAGGTCGGTGACGTCGCGGCTCGTCCCGCCGGTCGACAGGTTGGCGTTCCGCCGCAGGCTTACCACCTGGCCCGCGGCCGGCACGGAGTGATCGTCGAGGCCCAGCGAGTCGAGGTGGCTTAGCGTGTCGGCGTCGAGCGTGATCCTCGTCAGCTCGCGGGAATGGCCGACGCCGCGCCGCGGGTCGGCGTTCGCCTCTTTCACCAGCTGGCCGATTGTCTGTCTGCCGTCACCGGTGACCGACGCGGGCCGCAGCTGCGCGGCAGCGGCAACCTTTCCATCGATGACCAGGACGCGGTAGTCGGCGCCGGGCACCAGCGCCTCGACCAGGACGCCATCGCTGGCCGTGGCCGCCTTCCGGTACGCCGCCTCGGCCTCGGCGGCGGTGCGCACGCCGATAGTCAGGCTGGCACCCTGCCTGCCGCCGAGCGGCTTGATCACGACCGGGCCGCCGATCTTGGCCAGCGCCTCCTGGGTCTCCGGTCCGCTCCACGCGACCACACCCGGTGCGACCGGGACACCGGCGTCTGCCAGCAGTTGCTTCGCGAGCTGCTTGTCTGTGGCGATGTCCACGCCGACCGCCGAGGTGTTGCCGGTCAGTGCCGCCCAGGCGAGCCGGCGATGGCAGCCGTAACCGAGCCGCAGCAGGCTGCGCGAGCCAACACGGCGAACCGGAATGCCGCGCCTGCGCGCCGCCGCAGCGACGGCTGCAGTGCTGACCCCGAGCCGCTCGCGCTCAATGACCGCAGTGATCCGGTCGAGCTCAGGCCCGAACTCAGGCGTCACACCGCCGAGCACGCCATCGACGACCTGCATCGCGAGCAGCAGCAGGTCCTCGGGCACGTCCGAGTCCGCGGGCTCGTCCTCCGGGCACTCGGTCATCACGTCGTAGCGGCCCTCGGCGCCAGCCCACATGGTCCGGCCGAGATGCACGTGCCGCCCGGCCAGCCCGGAGAGCTCGAGCGCCACGTGCTCGGTCACGTGGCCGAAGTAAGTGCCGCGCGCCATCGCGTCCAGAAACCCGCCTGGCCGTCCGGCGGCGCAGTGGTGGCCGGCAAGCCCGGGCAGCAGGCTCGCGAGCCGCTCGGCGAACCCGCCGAAGTCCGTCGTCTCCCGGCAGGTCAGCTCGTCGAGCTCCAGCCGCGCGACAGTGACCGGGCTGGTGGAGTAGATGTTGGGTCCTCGTACGTGGCGCAGCTCAATGAACCGCACGTCCGCTCCTTCGCTGGGTGGCTGCTAACCGGGCTGACCCGGTGAACCGCTGATCCGGTGAACCGGCGTTCCCCTCCTAGGGGTGAGGTGACCGGTGCGACGGGGGCCGCACTCGCGACAATGCGCAACTGGCGTGCGGTGGCATGACGGCGAAGCCGGAGGCGGGCCCGGCTTGGTCAGTACCGCTCGTGCGCGGGCCCGATCGACGCGACCCTGGTGCGGAAGTCGAACTGGCAGCCGTGCGGCAGCAAATGCAGCCGCACGCCGAACAAGGTGATGGGGTCGTACTCGCCCGCCGGGTGCACGACGGTCGCCTCCTCGGCGTCGACCACGGTCGCCACGCCAGTGCCGAGGACCTCGAAGCCGTCACCTTCCACCAGCACGCCGGTGTTCTCGTCGAGGCCGATCCCGAGGTGCTCGGGTGCCATGGCGACGCCGCTCAGCAGCCGCGGGAGGCGTCCGCGCTCGCCGAAGTGCATGTCGATGAGCGTCTGGGGGACCAGGCCGAGCCCTGGGCCAGTGTGCACGGCCGTCGCCGCCACGTCGGGCCCGTTGCCGCCGAGGATCATGGTGCGCCCAAGCACGGTCGCGCCGGCGCTGGTACCAGCGACAACCAGGCCGTCGGCCAGCCGGTCGCTGATGATGTGGTTGATCCGCGAGTCGACGAGGGTCCGCAGCTTCGACTGGTCGCCGCCAGTGAAGAAGACGCCCGTGGCGGTCTCCAGCACGCCCGCCGCGTCGTCGCTGTCAGCTTCACCGCGGCCGTGCAGGCGGAGCTCGGTGGTGTTCTCGACGCCGAGCTTGCGGAACACGCGCTCGTACTCAGCGAGCGCCTCGTCGGGCGCGTTCGCGGCCGTCGTGATCAGCACAATCCGGGCTTGCTCGCCCCCGCAGAGTTCCACGAACCGCTCCAGCAGGCCGGCCCCGCAGCACCGGTCCTCGGCGCCGCCAATAATCAGCAGCCGGCCTGGAGAGTCGTTGACCCCGGTCACGTCCTCGCCCTCGTCCCGGACCGCACCCGGTCCACGACGCTGTGTTACCCGGCGAGGTCGGGGTCAATCCCGTGCGTGAGCGGCCTCCAGGCGGGAACGGGGTTGGTTCCTTGCCCGGCCGTCGGCCTGGCCGCGGAGGCACACGTTGCCTGCTCGGCCGCCCAGGAGCGGCAGCTAGGCCGCGCTTGGTGGCAGGGACGACCGGCCAGCCGAGCCCAAGGAAAGGGCTCAGGCGCCGGACGGCTGGCGGATGCCGCGCCGCGCCGCCGACCGCGGCCGGGACAGCTCGTCCGGGAGCTGGAGCAGCGGGTTAGTCGCGCTCGCCACGACGTCGCCTGCGATGTCGATCACCTTGCGACCGCGGCTGCGGGCAGCATCCCTGAGCTGCTCGAATGCTTCCCGCGGCTTGATCCGGTGCCGCTCGGCCAGCACGCCGATGGCCTGCTCGACCCGGATCCGGGTGGCGAGGGCGTGCTCAAGCTGGGAAATCGTGGCACGCAGTCGTCCTGCTTCCTCCACCAGCGCCGCCTGGCTTCCCGGCTTGGGCGGCGGCGGCGCCGCCGTGCCGTTCTCCGCGGCGAGCAGGTCCGCAAGGATCATCGCGCAGGTCAGGTCAGGCAGATCGTCGGCGCCCACGCGCCAGCCGTCCTTGGTGCGGCGCACCACGGCATTGTCCGGTACGAAGGTGCTCACCGTGGCGCCGTCACCGGCCATGCCGTTGACGACGCTGCCCGTCATGACCGTGCCGCCGGTCCCGTCGCTGGCGCCAGTGGCCGCCGACACGGCGTCGAGCGCGGTCACCTCGGCCAGGTCAGCTGCCTTGGTCCGCGCGCGCCGGCCTCGCTTGCCGGTCATAGCGCTGTCGCCAGCTCGCCCAGGCGCTGCCGCACATCCGCGGCTGACGGGTTCGTCATGGCGCTGCCGTCAGGGAACACGACTGTGGGCACCGTCTGGCAGCCACCGTTCACCGACATCACGTACTCGGCCGCGGCCGGGTCCTCCTCGATGTTGACCTCGGCGATCTCGATACCCGCGGCTGCCAGCTGGCTCTTGAGCCTGCGACAGAACGCGCACCAGTTAGTGGTGTACATCGTCAGCGGCTGCGCCACAGTAGCTCTCCCATCCGCACAGCGTGCCTGCTCAAATTGTACTAACGCTGCTGGGTACGCGCCTCTTCCCCGCCAGCGTGCCATGCGTCGGTGGGTTGCGGAAGTATGGCGTCCGGCGAGCGTGCGCGGATCCGGTGAAAGGAGCGCCAGTGCAGGCGGATGAGCGGTACGACGAGCGCCTGCCGGTCGATGCCGGACGACCGTGCGGCGACCCGGAAGCGCTGCTGGCCGGCCTGGACGCCGAGCAGCAGGAGGTCGCGCTCGCTCCGCTCGGGCCCGTCTGCGTGCTCGCGGGTGCCGGGACCGGCAAGACGCGCGCGGTCGCGCACCGGATTGCCTACCTGTCGGCGACAGCCAGGGTGGATCCGGCACGTGTCCTCGCTGTGACATTCACCACCAGGGCGGCGGGTGAGCTTCGCGGGCGGCTGCGGCAGCTCGGCCAGCTGGTTCCTGACGCTGACCTGGGCAAAGTTCAGGCGCGGACGTTTCACTCCGCGGCGCTTCGCCAGCTCACGCACTTCTGGCCAACGACGGTAGGCGGCCCCGCACCGCAGGTGCTCGATTCGAAGGTGAGTCTCGTCGCCGAGGCCGCCCGCCGCCTGCGCATCTCCGCCGGGCTACCGGAGCTGCGGGACGTGGCAGGAGAAATCGAGTGGGCCAAGGTCACCCAGGCCCGGCCCGCCGACTACCCGGCGGCGACGGTGAAAGCCGGCCGGAACCCGCCGCTTGACCCGCAGGCCATCGGCAGGATCTACGCCGGCTACGAGGAGTTGCGGACGCAGCGCAACCTCGTGGACTTCGAGTCGGTGCTCGAGCTCACCGCGGCCATCCTCGCCGAGTACCAGGAGGCGGCGCGGTCCGTCCGCGAGCGGTACGCATGCTTCGTCGTTGACGAGTACCAGGACGTGAATCCGCTGCAGAAACTGCTGCTCGACGTGTGGCTTGGCGGTCGCGACAACGTCTGCGTGGTCGGCGACCCACGGCAGACCATCTACTCGTTCACCGGTGCTACGCCCGCCTATCTGACCGGCTTTCCGGCTGAATTCCCGTCCGCGCCATTGATCAGGCTCGTCCGCAACTACCGGTCGACTCCGCAGGTGGTGGGCCTGGCCAACAAGATCGTGACTAACGCCGCGATGGCCGACCCGCGGGCGCGGCCGGCCGACGGCACCGGCGGCCCGGGCGCCG
>JASHOE010000269.1 GCA_030041275.1 Streptosporangiaceae bacterium | reverse complement strand
GTCGTCAGTGCGCGCAGGTTGTACGAGGCCACGCTGCTCGCGAGCGGGTCTGGGGTGTGGTGCTGAAAGCCGTAATAGGCGGTGCACGTGCCGAGCAGCGCGACGGCCGGGACGGCTACGGAGATGACGGTCGCTGCGCGCCGGGACCGCGAGGGAGCGGCGTGGCGGCCCGTGCGCCTGACCTTCCTGGCCGTGCTGACCGTGCTGGACTTGTGATGTGAGGCCCTGCCCGAGCTCACTACCTGCCTTACGACGGATCCGCGCCTGGTTACGCGGCGACGTGCTGGATGCCTCTCACCTGGCCTGACCTGGGAAATCGTGGCCGGCCGCGGACACGGAGTCTCGCGAATATCGGCAAATAGACCATTCGAGCTATGGCAGTTATAAAACGGTTACTCACGACGAAAACCCCTACACGGCCGACCTTCTGGCGCTCGCGCGCCCGTCGTCAGATCCCGCTGAGCTATCGCGAAACCACCCGAAGTGACTAGCCCACGAAATCTTGCTGAGAGTGTGCGGTCGTGTACACAGCGCGACAGCCTGCTGGGCCGGTAGTAGCCGGCCGCGTGTCGGCCGCGCGCGTATTGCCCCGGATGCGGCCGCCGGAGCATGATCGGGTGGCTACCCAGCATCTGGCGGCGTAGGGAGACGGCGTGGATCTTCAGCTGACCGGCAAGCGGGCCGTCGTGACCGGTGGCGCTAGCGGAATCGGCAAGGCGACGGCTGCCCTGCTGGCCGCCGAGGGCGCCGATGTGGTTATCGCCTCGCGCTCGGCGGACCGGCTGCGCCATGCGGCCGACGAGATCGCCGCGACGTCAGGCCGGGCGGTGCATCCAGTGCCGGTCGACACGAGCGACGACGCCTCCGTGCGGGCGATGGCGGCCCGCGCTGCGGAACTCCTCGGCCCGGTCGAGATCCTGGTCAACTGCGCCGCGGTGGCGGCTGTACCAGGGGCGGCTGGCGGCTTCGACGCCGTTACCAGCCAGGTGTTCTGGGATGACATGAACGTCAAGGTGCTCGGATACCTGCGCTGCGCCCAAGCGCTGGCACCCGGCATGATCGCCGCTGGCTGGGGTCGGATCATCAACGTCAGTGGCCTGGCGGCCCGCAGCGCCGGTTCGGTCGTCGGCTCCGTCCGGAACGTCTCCGTCGCTGCCATGACCAAGAACCTCGCTGACGAGCTCGGCCGGCACGGGGTTAACGTGACAGTAGTGCACCCCGGCCTGACCAGAACCGAAGCGACGCCCAGCGTGGTGGCCGCGATGGCCAGCCGGGAGGGCGTGTCGCCGGAGCAGCTCGAGCGCCAGCTCGCCGGCGGCAACACCATCGGCCGGATGATCACTGCGGAGGAGGTCGCGGCCATCATCGTGTTCCTGGCATCGCCCCGCAGCGTCGCGATCAACGGCGACGCGGTGGCGTGCGGCGGCGGCGCGCCACGCGCCATTTACTACTGATTCAGGCGACCATCGTGACAACAGCGCAGAGCGTCGAGGGCCAGCACAGCCCGCCTGAGTACGGCCCAGTGCGCCCTGGCGACGAGCTGGATTTCGACCGGCTGGCGGGCTACCTGCAGGACAACATCGACGGGCTGGGCTCCCTGGTAGCGGTACACCAGTTCCTGAACGGGGCCGCGAACCTCACCTACCTGCTGGAGTTCGCGGATCGCCGGCTGGTGGTGCGTCGTCCGCCGTTCGGCGACATTGCAGTCGGCGCGCACGACATGAAGCGTGAGTACCGTGCGCTGTCCCGGTTGTGGCGCAGCTACGACCGGGCTCCGCGGGCTTACCTGCTCTGCGTGGACCTTGCGATCGCCGGCGCGGACTTCCTCGTCATCGAGTATCGACCGGGCGTCGTGGTCTGGGACAGCGTGCCGGCCGCCATGACGAGCTACGACAACGCGGGCCGTCGGATCGGCTTCGCGGTTGTTGACGCGCTGGCCGAATTGCACCTGCTGGACCCCGAGCAGGCAGGCGTCGCCGACCTCGGCCGCCCGGACGGCTTCGTGGACCGCCAGCTCCACGGCTGGCGGGCTCGCTGGGCTGCGGTCGCCGAGCCGCTGCTGGCGAATCTGCCGCGCGCACGCACCGGCGCCGACGGCGACGATCTGGTCGCCGAGGTTGGCGCCCGGCTGGCTGCGACGAAACCGCAGACCGTCCGCACGTCGGTGCTGCACAACGATTTCAAGATCGACAACTGTCAGTTTGCCGCGGGGAACCCCAACCGGGTGCAGTCGGTCTTCGACTGGGATATGGCGACCATCGGCGATCCGCTGGTCGATCTTGGCACCATGCTCAACTACTGGCCAGACCCATCCGACGACCCGGACAACCGGCCGTCGCACCCGGACGGCCAGCAGCACATGGGCCTGCCGTCGCGGGCTGAGGTCGCCGAGCGCTACGCCCAGGCGACGGGCGCGGATCTCGCCGCTGTCAGCTGGTACGAGGCGTTCGGCTGCTGGAAGACCGCCATCGTCGTTGCCCAGCTCTACCACCGCTACCTCATGGGTAACAGTCATGACCTGCGGCAAGGACTCAAGGGCGACCGGATCACGCCGCTGGCACAGCGCGCGCTCGCGATCCTGCGCGGCGAGCACACGGGGAACGGCACATGACATCGACAGCCGACGCACTCGCGCGGTGGGCCCGCGACCTCGAGCCGACCGCCGAGGACCTCGCGCTGGCCGATCGGTCCCTGCTGGACACCGTCGCGGTCGCGCTCGCCGCGCGGCACCACCCGGTGACCCAGCTCGCGCCGGCCCTCGGTGCGGGCGGGAGCTGGGCGGTAGCCGCGCACGTCCTCGACTACGACGACTTGCACATGCCCTCGACGACGCACATCAGCGCGGTCTGCGTGCCGACTGTGCTCGCCGCAGGCGGGGGCGCCCGTGCGTACCTGGCCGCGGCGGGGGTGATGGCGCGTCTTGGCACCGCGCTCGGCTGGCAGCACTACTCGGCCGGCTGGCACGCGACGTGCACAGCCGGGGCACCAGCGAGCGCCGCCGGCGCCGCCGTGGCCATGGGTCTGGACGCCGACCGAATCGCGACAGCAATCGCGCTAGCCATCCCCGCCGCGGGCGGCGTGCAGCGCGCGTTCGGCACGGACGCTAAGTCGCTCCAGGTGGGCTTCGCCGTCGAGGCCGGGCTGCGGGCGGCACTGCTGGCCGGGGCCGGCGCGAGCGCGGACAACACGGCGCTCGACGCGTGGCTGCCGCTCGTCGGCGCGAAGCCAGGTGGCCTCGACCTCACCGGCCCTGCCGTGCCCGACGGGCTCGCGATCAAGATGTATCCGTGCTGCTACGCGCTCCAGCGCCCGATCAGCGCGGTCGCAGAGCTAACCGAGTCAACCGGCGTCGCCGCTGATGACGTAGGCCGGATCGAGGTGCGCACCACGGAGGCTTCAGTCGTGCCGCTGATCCACCACCGGCCCGACACCGGGCTGCAGGGCAAGTTCAGCCTGGAGTACGCGATCGCGGCTGCGTTGCTCGATGAACACCCCGGCTTCGCCAGCTTCAGCGACGAAGCAGTCCAACGCCCCGCGGCACGACGGCTCGTCGGCCTGGTCGAGACCGACCTCGAGCCCGGCGGCGACGGACTGCTCGACGGACAGCTACAGCTCAAGATTCACGGCAGGAACGGAGCCGTTCACCACGCCGGACTGCAGTACCCGCCGGGTTCTCCGGCCCGCCCGCCGTCGGCCGCCCAGCTGTCCGCCAAGCTGGCCGACTGCGTGACCGGCCTCGACACCGACTGGTCACGCTGGACCTGGCAGAACGCGGCCGATGTGCTCCGGGATTACCTACCGCGATGACGGGTCCGTTGAGCGGGATCACCGTGGTCTCGCTGGAGCAAGCGGTGGCGGCACCGTTTGCGACCCGGCAGCTTGCAGACCTGGGCGCGCGCGTGATCAAGGTCGAGCGAGCCGGCGCGGGCGACTTCGCCCGCGGTTACGACCACGCAGTGCTGGGACAGGCGAGCTATTTCGTCTGGCTGAACCGCGGCAAGGAGTCCATCGAGCTCGACGTCAAGAGCGAGCACGGCCAGCGCGTGCTCGCCGCCCTGCTGGACCGCGCTGACGTGTTCGTGCAGAACCTGGCGCCGGGCGCGGCGGACCGGCTAGGGCTGTCCGCCGCAGCGCTGCGCGCCCGTCATCCCCGGCTCATCTGCTGCTCGGTATCGGGATACGGCCCCGACGGCCCCTACGCGAACAAGAAGGCGTACGACCTGCTGGTGCAGTGCGAGGCGGGCCTGCTGTCGGTGACCGGCACGCCGGAGACGCCGGTCAAGGCGGGGATCTCGGTCGCGGACATCGCGGCCGGCATGTACGCCTACAGCGGCGTCCTCACCGCCCTGTACGAGCGGGAACGCACCGGCAAGGGCAGCGCGCT
This sequence comes from Streptosporangiaceae bacterium, assembly GCA_030041275.1. Taxonomy (GTDB): domain Bacteria; phylum Actinomycetota; class Actinomycetes; order Streptosporangiales; family Streptosporangiaceae; genus JAJYUU01. The sequence goes on along the minus strand of JASHOE010000269.1, from coordinate 31,803 downwards.
CGAGGTGGCCATGCTGGACGCGCTCGGCGAGTGGATGAGCCAGCCGGTGCTGTTCGGCGGCTATGGCGGCCCGCCGCCGCGTCGCACCGGAGCGCGGCACGCCTCCATCTCGCCGTATGGTCCGTACCGCGCGGCCGACGGGCAGGTGTTCGTCGGTCTGCAAAACGACCGCGAGTGGGTCGCGCTCTGCCGTGACGTGCTGGGTCAGCCCGAACTGGTAACAGATCCCCGATTCGCCACCAACACAGACCGGGTGGTCCACGACGCCGAACTCACCGAGATCATCGAGGCGGCACTGACGACGCTTCCCGCCGGCGACGTGGTGACCATGCTGGACGCCGCCGGCATCGCGAATGCGCGGCTGCGCACAACGGCCGAGTTCGCGGCGCACCCCCAGCTAGCGGCGAGGGACCGGTGGCGGGAGGTCGACACCCCGGCCGGGAAGATCACCGCGCAGCTGCCGCCGGTGACGGTGCCGGGTCGCGAGCCCGCCATGGGCCCGGTGCCCGCGCTGGGCGAGCACACCGCCGCCATCGTCGCCGAGCTTGGTCTCGACGCTTAAGCCTCTGCCGCGCCGGGCTCGACATATCGCGCGTTCTGCTCCACGGTCTGGAAGATGTCCATGGCGATGGCGCGCCGTCGTTCCTCGGCAAGGTGGCCGAGCAGGCCGGCGGTCCGTGCCAGCAGCGCGAACCCGCGCAGCAGGTCGGGCGGCAGCCCGAGGTCCGCCAACGCGGCGCCGCACGTGCCAGCCCCGTTCAGGGGCAGGGTCCGGCCAAGGACCTGCGGGTGCACCCGACCGATCGCCTCGAACAGCCGCAGATGCGGGCCCCGCTGCCCTTCCTGCGCGGCGATACCGATCAGGACCGGCGTGCGCGGATCGGTGACCTTGTGCAGGTGATGACCGAGGCCAGGAACGAAGCGATGCGCCGCGCGGGCTCGCTGCACGGCCTCGAGCGCCAGCGCGTCGAAGGCGGCATCGTCGGTCGGCTCAGGCTGGCCCGCGAGGGCCTGAGCCAGGAACAGGGCCGTGTCTTCGGTCACGCCGAGGAATCGCGAACCGCCGCCGAGCAGTCCGGCCGCGAGGGCGCCCTGAACCGAGTCCGGGGCGCTCAGATAGGTGAGCCGCGCTGCGATCGCAGTGGGCGTGAACCCGTGATCGGCCAGCGCGACGAGGACGGCTTCCAGCACCCGGACCTGCCCTGGCGTCGGCCGTCGCTGGGTGACCAGCCACATGGCCAACTCAGCGAAGCCGACGTGACCCATCAGCTCAGCGGCGAGGTCGTGGCCGAGCACGGTGATGCGGTCGGGGTCCGAGATGCCGATCGACGTCGGGAACGACGGCACCGCGCGCGCGGCACCGTCGTCATGTGTCGTGTGTGTACGCCTCGCGTCGTGATCGGTCATGTCGCAGCTCCGGTTGTCAGCCACTGTCGGATCTCGGCGCCGTGCTCGTCCAGGCCGGGCGGCGGGAGCTCGTAGCGCGGCGGGCTAGCGGAGAACTCCAGCGGGTGCCTGATGGTCCGGACCGCCGAGTTGCCTCGCCCGGCCAGCGCGATCGGGTCGAGCCCGATCTCCGCGGCGAATGCGACGCCTTGGGCGACGGAGTTGATCGGACCGCATGGCACCCCCGCCGCGATCAGCTCACGAAACCACTCCGCTGCAGAACGGGCGGCCAGCCGCTGGACCAGCAGCGCGCGCAACTGGGCCCGGTTAGCGGTTCGCTCGCCGGTGCGAGCGAACCGTGGTTCGTCTGCGAGGTACTCAGCCCCGAGTACCTGGCAGAGCTTGCGGAACTGCGCGTCGTTCCCGGCGGTCACGATGAGGTCGCCGTCTGCCGTGGGTAGTGGCTCGTAGGGAAACAGACTCGGATGTGAGTTACCCATCCGCCAGGGCGTCACCCCCGCGGCGATCTGCGCGCTGGTCTGGTTGACCATGCCCGACAGCGCGGACGCCATCAGACTCGCTTCGACGTGCTGGCCGTGACCCGTCTGCGTCCGGTAGTTCAGCGCCGCCAGGATCCCGATCGCCGTGTGCAACCCGGTGATGACGTCGAACACCGAGATGCCCGCCCGGTAGGGCGGTCCGTCAGGATCTCCGGTCAGGCTCATGAGCCCTGACATCGCCTGCACCATGAGATCGTACCCAGGCAGGTCCTTGCCGCCGCCCGCGCCGAACCCGCTGATCGACGCGTAAATCAGCGCCGGGTTCGCCGCGGCAGCGCTCTGATAGTCAAGCCCGAACTTCGCAAGCCCGCCGGGCTTGAAGTTCTCTACGAGTACGTCCGCCCGCCGAGCTAGCTCCCGTGCGGCCGCGAGATCGGCCGCACGGGACAAGTCCAGCGCGACCGATCGCTTGTTCCTGTTGATCGCCAGGAAGTAGCTCGACACGCCCGCGTCGGTGACCGGCGGAACCCAGCGGCGAGTGTCGTCACCAGCCGCGCTTTCCACCTTGATCACCTCTGCGCCGAGATCGGCGAGCAGCATCGTGCAATACGGCCCGGCCAGGACCCTGGAGAAATCGGCTACTAGCAGCCCCGCGAGCGGTCCCGGGCTCGCGGCGGAATCGCCCTGTGTCATCGATGCGGCATCGCTTTCTTGTCCGCCATGCGGACATGAGTCCGAAGAACTGCGTTAGTGTCGTGCCGGGGCGCGCGGCTGTCAAGCCGCGGCGTCCGGCCGGGTCACGACCTCGCAACCGGCGCAGTTACCTGGGGCGCGGACTGGTAAGCGGCCCAGTCGGCGCTGATCGCGCTCGCCGCGTGCAGCAGCAGCGGCAGGTACTCCCCGGTCAGCCTTTCGACCGGCGTCTCGGCCGCGTGCGTGTTCACGTTCAGCGAGGCGATGACGCGTCCGCTGCCATCCCGCAGGGGCGCGGCGATCGACCGAATGCCGGGCGCCAGCTCCTCATCGGTGAGCGACCAGCCGCGAGCCCGGACGTCGCGAAGCTCAGCCGCGCGGTGAGCTGCGTCCGGCTGATAGCGGGGCGTGATTCCGGACCTGCTGGGCTCGGCGAGGACGCGCTCAGCTTCCTCCAGCGGCAGGGCGGCGAGCAGCACCTTGCCGAGCGAGGTCTGCATCGCCGGGAACCGCGTCCCGATGGTGACGACGAGCGCGACGATCTTCGGCACCGCCACCCTCGCCACGTAAATGATGTCCGAGCCGTCCAGCTGCGCGATCGAGGACGACTCGTGCGTCTGGGCCACCAGGGCTTCCATGTGCGGCCTGGCGACCTCCCACAGACTGCGTGACAGCACGTAGGTCATGCCCAGGTCGAGCACCCGGGCGGTGAGTTCGAAGCCGCCGTCGACGGCTCGCACGTAACCCAGGTTTGCCAGCGTGAGTAGCATCCGTCGGGCGGTAGGCCTGGCCAGGCCGGTCTCCCCCGCTACCGCCGCCAGTGACATGACCGGCTCGCGCGGCCGGAACGCCCTGATCACATCGAGGCCGCGGGCAAGTGCCTCGATAAAGTCAGGCCCGGCGTCTGCTCGCGCCATGCGGCCCCTCCCCTCCAGCGAGCGCGAGACTCGGCCTAGCCTGCCTCGTGCGCCAACTGAGACTACGCCCGGTCCCGGCCTGCTGTCCGCTGTGCGGACGCGGCAATTTGGAAACTATGGCCGAAGCCGGGCCCTCCTTATGGCAGCGTGTCCCTCAACGGTCCACGTTCCCCCCAACGGTCCACGCTTCCGGTTCAGGCCCACCTGATCGTGATCCGGACGATCGTCCGTGGCAGCCCTATAGGAGTCGAGCCGTGCCATCCCGATTGAGTAGCGTCAGCAAGCTGCGGCACGGCGCCACTGCGCTGGTTGCGGTCGCGACGGCCCTCGGCCTCGCCGCGTGTGGCGACAATGCCTCGGCCTCCTCGAACTCGGCCAGCAAGCCCCTGAACATCGCATACCTGTCGTTCGCCGTCGACAACAGCTACGACGCCCCGATGCTGGCCGCCGCGCAACAGGTAGCTGACAGCGGCCACGCTAGTGTGCGGGTGTTTGACGCCAAGAACAGCCCGCAGACGCAGTACGCGCAGTTGCAAGAGGTGATCGCCTCGGGCCGGTACAACGGCATCATCGTGCAGCCGATCTCCGACACCTCGCTGGTCAGCCTCGTCAAGCAGGCGATCGCCAAGGGGATCAAGGTCGTCAACATGGACCAGATCCTCGGGTCGAACCTGGCCACCGACGAGCCGCAGGTGCATGGGCTATCAGCGAACGTCACGTTCGTGCCGACGAAGATCGGCACCCAGCTGGGTCAGCTTGTTGTGCAAGCCTGCCAGTCGGAGAGCCTTGACCCGTGTGACGTCGGCTACCTGTATGACGTGAAGGCGTCAGCCCTCGACGCCGCGATTAGCGGTGCGTTCAACCAGGCGATCGCCGCCGACTCCGCGGTGCAGGTTGTGGCGCAGGGTCAGAGCTTCTTCACCCCGTCGGTGGGACTGACCGCAGTCCAGCACATGCTGGCGCAGCAGCCAAAGCTCAACCTGATCGTCGGCTCTGACCAGGGCATCGAGGGCGCCGCCCAGGCGCTGACGGCTGCGCACCTAACCGGCAAGGTCATCCTGGTCGGCTATGGCGGAAGTGCGGCCGCGCTCAAGGGCATCGGGTCGGGTTCGTGGTACGGGGACGTCGCGCAGGCACCAGCTAGAGAGGGCACACTCGGCATGCAGGCGCTGATCGCGGCCCTCGAGACCGGCAAGGCGAGCGGCGCGATCAATCCGGTCGCCGGGCTGCCCGGCGGCGGCATCATCACCAAGGCGAACGTCAGTCAGTTCGCCGCCGAGTGGACCGGCTGATCGTCGGCTAGCTGGTCGGCCTGGCCGTCGGCCACGTCATCAGGCTGATCCGCGGCCACGTCATCAGGCTGACCGGCGGCCACGTCGGCTGACCCTCCGCGAGCTGGACCGGCCGACCCTCCGCCAGGTCGTCAGGCTGACCCTCCGCGAGCTGGACCGGCCGCCCCCCAGCTGGACCGGCTAGCCCGGCCCGATTCCTCCATCGAGCCTGACTCCTCGTCTTGACGAATCAGATGAACGTTCTTTTAATTCTTTACATGGGCCGGTTCGCGGCAGCCAGCGCTGCGTCTACCACCGGACCGGTTCGATCACGGGAGCTCACGGTGAAAGTTCACATCGACTCGGAGCGCTGCCAGGGGCACGGCCGCTGTTACGACCTCGCCCCTGAGCTCTTCGGCGACGACGACGAGGGTTACGGAACCGTCCTTGGCGACGGTGAGGTCCAGCCGAACCAAGAGCACGCCGCGCGCCTCGCCGTCACGAACTGCCCCGAGCGCGCCATCGAGCTCATCGAGGAGATGCAGTCATGACCGTTGATGACCGGTTTACGCGTGACTTCAGGGAGGCGCAGGACGACGAGCTCCTCGGCGTCCGCAACGAAATCATCACCGGCCCGGTCTCCGACTGGGCCACCGACTTCTCGCACTTCGAGCCCGAGTGGTCCGATGACCCGTATCGCATCCAGGACGACTTGAGGCAGCGCTGCCCGATCGCGCATACCGGCCGATTCGGCGGCGGCTGGCTGCCGGTGCGCTATGAAGACGTCGCCGCGATCGCCTACGACACGGAAAACTTCTCCTCCCGCTCGATCATCATGGGCAACTTCCGGCCACCGGTCGACATCGCCCCGATCGGCGGCTCGCCGCCGATCTCCTCCGACCCGCCGTTCCATCACGCTGCGCGCAAGCTTTTGCTGCCCGCGTTCACGAAGACCAACGTGTCTCGGTTGGAGCCGGCCACCAGGGCTTTCTGCCACGCGCTCATCGACGCGATGGCGGGGCAGGACGAGGTCGACGCGGCCCGCGACTACGCTCAGCACATTCCCGTGCGGGTGATCGCCGACATGCTCGGCTTCCCGCCCGAGGACGGGCCCCAGTTCCGCCGGTTCGTCGAGAACACCCTCGAGGGCGTCAACCTGCCGCCAGAAGAGCGCATCGAAAAGATGCAGGCGCTGTTTGATTACCTGCTGGCACAGGTGCACGACCATCTGGCAAACCCGCGCGACGACCTCACCAGCTTCCTCATCGACGCCGAGCTCTACGGGCACAAGCTCCAGCCGGAACACGTCACTGGCACGATGGCGCTACTGCTCATCGCCGGCATCGACACCACCTGGAGCGCCATCGGCGCCTCGCTCTGGCACCTGGCCCAGCACCCGGCCGAATTGGCGCGGCTCGTTGCTGAGCCTGGCCTGGTGCCGACCGCGGTGGAGGAGTTCCTGCGGGCTTACGCGCCGGTCACCATGGCGCGGCTGGTCAAGCACGACATGCAATTCCGCGGCGTGGACATGAAGGCGGACGACTGGATCCTGCTGTCGTTCCCGGCCGCGAACCGCGACCCGGCTCAGTTCCAGCGCGCGGACGAGGTGATCATCGACCGCGAGGAGAACCGGCACGCCGCGTTCGGCCTCGGCATCCATCGTTGCCTGGGCTCGCACCTCGCGAGGATGGAGCTGCGAGTGGCCCTGGAAGTGTGGCTCGAGCGCATGCCGTCGTTCACGTTGGCGGACCCGGCGGCGGTCACCTGGTCGTCGGGCCAGATCCGCGGCCCGCGCGCGCTGCCGCTGCGGATCGGCTGACCAGTACTGCAACGCGGCCGGTGCGACACTGACCGAGTGCCGACCTTCGACGAGCTGATCAGCGAAGCGCTGATCGCGCCGTTCTCAGGCTGGGATTTCTCCTGGCTGAAGGGTCGATCGACGGTCGGCCGACTGCCGTGGAGCTACCAGCGCGAGGTGGCCCGCCGGGCGAGCGGGGCAGAGACGATGCTCGACATGGGCACCGGTGGCGGGGAACGCCTGGCGGAACTGGCGACACGGGCTCCGCGGACCGTTGCGTCCGAGGGCTGGCCACCGAACGTGCCGGTCGCCGCTCGGCGACTCCGCCCGCTCGGAATCCCGGTGATCCAGGACGAGGGCGCGCCGGACAACGACAAACAGGACGGCACCGGACGCGGGCGGCTGCCATTCCGCGATGGCGGCTTCGCGCTCGTCGCCAACCGGCACGAGGCATTCGTGGCGGCCGAGGTCGCACGGGTGCTGGCGCCGGGCGGCACCTTCATCACCCAGCAGGTCGATCGCCACGCCTACGACGACCTGTACCGGCTGGTCGGCCTCCAGGTACCTGAGCAGCCCGAGAGCTGGCTCCCGCTCGCGCTGCAACAGGTGCGCGACGCTGGGCTGACGGTACAGGCGGCCGTGTGTGGTGCGGAACCACACGAGTTCCGCGACGTCGGGGCACTCGTCTATTACCTGCGTGTGGTCGGCTGGGCCATCCCCGCCTACAGCTTCGAGACGTGCGCGGCAGCTCTCCGCGCGGCGCACGACGCGCCCGAGCTCTGGCCCGCCCCCTTCCGGCAGCGCCATTTCCTGCTGGTTGCGACCAAGCCCTAGCGACGCAGCAGGGCAGGCAGATTCGCGATGGAGTCGACGACGTGGTCAGGCGGCACGGTCGCAGCCGCGTGCGTGCCAGCCTGGTACTTGCCGGTCCTGACCAGCACCCCGGCCAGCCCGGCTCGCTGGGCGGCGAGGACGTCGACTTCGATGTCGTCGCCGACCATAACCGCGTCCTCGGCGGCTACGCCGAGCCGGGCGAGCACCGACGCAAAGAACGCGGCGGCGGGCTTGCCGACGACCGCGGCCTCGGTGTGCGTTGCCAGCTCAAGCCCGGCGACGAACGCACCGCTGTCGAGCTGCAGGCCCTCGCTTGTCTGCCAGTACATGGCACGGCTCATCACCACCAACCGCGCGCCCGCGTGCACGTAGCGGAATGCCCGGTTCAGTGCCTCGTAGCTGAACTCCGGGCCGGCGCCGCCGACCAGCACAACGTCCACTGCGGCATCGTCAGCGCCGACCAGCGCCACGCCGGTCAGGTCGCTGCTGATGTCGCCGCTGTTGAGCAGCAAGCACCGGGCACCGGGATAGTGCTCTTGCAGGTAACCCGCGGCTGCCGTCGGCGCGGTGACGATGTCGTCAGCGCTGGCAGGGAACCCCGTGGCCACGAGCGCGTCCGCCATCGCCTGCCGGGTGCGGGAAGTCGTGTTGGTCACCAGGGCTACCGCAAGCCCGGCTGTGCGCAGCCACTGCACCGCAGCGACCGCACCGGCGATTGCCTGCCAAGACACGGTGAGCACGCCGTCGATGTCGAGAAGAACCGCTCGAACTCGCCTCACGCCGTGACAATAGCGGGATCGAGGCAAGCGCCAGGGCCTGGCTTGCATCGGACCCGAATGTCGTCGGGGCCTGTCTCACATCGGACCCGAATGTCGTCAGGCTGACCAGGCTGCTGTCAGCTCGGTGACAGACCAGTGAGCACCCCGGACGAGACCCTCTTGTACAGAGGCAAGCGCCTCAAGGACTCCAGGAGGGGAACATGAACTGGTTCTGGATGAACGTCCCGCTCATGGTGGTTTTTTTCGCGGCCATCACCGGAATCCCGCTGTGGCTGACGTTCCACCACCCCGACACCGGCCCGGCGGCGCTGACGGCGTCAAGTCACGTCGTCGACATGGCAGACGCGGCAGCGCCGCAGCCCGAGCCGGAGCTGGTCGGCGCACACTGAGGGGGGCGCACCGACCGGACCTGTCAGCTGTCAGACTGGAGACCGCGCCCTGGCCCCGGCCCGTCGTCTGCGACGGTCCGGGGCCAGTCGCGTCATTCGGCTCCGCCCGCTCCGTCGAGGAGTTGCCGCAGCGTGGTCGTGTACTCCTCCAGCGCGGCGCGGCCCGCCGCGGTGAGTGACACTCCCGTTCGGGCGGTGACGCCGCGCCCGGATTTGACCGTGCTGACGTAGCCGGCGTCTTCCAGCTTGCGCAGGTGCGTTATGAGGTTGCCGGGCGTCAGCCCGATCAGATCCTGCAGCCGGGTAAACGCCAGATCATCACCCCCCGTGAGCGTCGACAGCGTCACCATAATCCGCAGCCTGGCCGGCGCATGGATGACCGGGTCGAGCTCGTCCTGGCTCATGCACGCTCCTGGCGGCGCCTGACCACCGCCATGACGAGAAAGCCGATGCTCGACGCCAGACCGGCCACGCCCCACACTCCGACCGGACCGGCGTAAGCGCTGCCGGCCGCCACGAGCACGAGCCACGCACCGAGGGACCGGGTCGACCAGTCCTGCCAGATGGCAGGGCTAGCGGTGTAGACCACGCCTGCCACCAGCATAGGCGCGACGGCGCCATACACCCCGAGCAGTGAGTCGCTGGCGTGGGCGTGGGCAAGCGCGCCTTCCAGCGCGAACACGCCGACAATGCCCACGGCCAGCGCGAGGCCGTGCACTCGCCGCTGCACGGCGGACACGCCGCCAACGCCGGTGAGCGAGCGACCGACGGTGACCAGGGTGGTGACAGCTCCTGCGGCGAGCAGCAGCACGAGCACGAGCAGCGACACCGGTGTAGGTCCCGTGTACGGGTGCTGGCCGAGAACCGACAGCCAGATCACGCCGAAGCCGAAGAGCAGCACCAGACCCCAGACGGCGAACACGAGCGGGTAGCTCGTGCGCAATTCGCGAAGCGCGCGCTCTCGGGCTTCCGTCACGATTGCAAGCGCTGCCTGCGCGTCTAGCTTCTCGTCGCCGGACTCACGGCCCGCCCGGCCAGCGCCAGTGTCCTCGTCCATCGAAGCTCCCGGAGCCTTCATCAGGTCTGCCCGCCGAAACTTTGCATTGCAAAGCTATCTGAGTTTGAACTGCAAAGTCAAGCGCCCGCTGCCCCTGCGGCAGAATGACCTCATGACGACAGAGCGGATCGAGGTCACCCGGACGATCGCGGCCGACCCGGCGGCCATCTTTGCCGTGCTCTGTGACCCGCAGGGTCACGTGGCGATCGACAGCTCGGGCATGCTCCAGTCAGCCGACGGCGCACCGGTCACGAAGGCCGGCGACAGCTTCGTCGTGCACATGGACCGCGAGTCACTCAACGACTACCCCGAACTCGGACGTTACGACGTGACCGTGACGATCTCGGCGTTCGAGCAAGACCGGGAGGTCGCCTGGAAGGTCTCCGGGCTGATGCGCCCGCCCATCGGCCACGTCTACGGCTACCAGCTGGCGCCCGTCGACAGCGGCACGCAGGTGACGAGCTACTACGACTGGTCAGACATTCATCCGCAGTACCGTGACGCGGGTATCTTCCCGGTCATTTCAGAGGGCGCGCTGCGAGCGACCCTGGGCATCCTGGCCCGCACGGTCGCTCACGGCTCGCCGAGCCCGGCCGCCCCGGGAGCCTCATAGCGGGCTGCGCAACCAGACCGCGCAGTCCGGCGGCAGCAGGCCCCCGTCGAGCGGCCCGCTGGCCACCAGCAGCCCCGCGTTGTCCGGCAGCGGAGCGGGCCGCCGCGACAGGTTGACGGCGCACCGCACGCGCGCGCCGCGGTCGAACGCAAGGACGCCATCGGCCGCGGCGAGCCAGGTCATCGATCCGTCGCCGAGTGCGGGCTCGGATCGCCGGATGTGCAGCGCCGCCCGATAGAGGTTGAGCATCGACCCGGCGCCACCGGCCTGCGCCTCGACCGTCAGCTCGCGCCACCGGGCAGGCTGAGGCAGCCAGGGGCGGCCGCAGCCTTCAGCCGGTGAAAATCCGAACGGCGCCGCCTGCCCAGCCCACGGCAGTGGAACCCGACTGCCGTCGCGACCCGGGTCAGCGCCGTTGCTTCGCCGCCAGATCGGGTCCTGCCGCAGGCCGGGCGGGATGTCCTGGACTTCCCACAAGCCCAGCTCCTCGCCCTGGTAGATGTAGACCGAGCCGGGCAGCGCCATCGTCAGCAGCGCAGCGGCTCTCGCCCGCCGCGTGCCCAGCGCCAGGTCCACCGGCAGGCTGTGAAAGTAGCTGCGCCGCTGCAGGTCAAAGGCGGTGTCCGCGCGGCCTAGACGGGACACGATCCGGTCCACGTCGTGGTTCGACAGCACCCAAGTAGCCGGCGCCGCGGCGGGCGCGTTGAGCGCCAGCGTGTTGTCAATGACCGCCCGCAGCTCTGCCGCATCCCACGGGCAACTCAGATAAGGAAAATTGAACACGGTGTGCAGCTCACCAGGGCCCACGTACCTGGCGAGCCGCACCGCATCTGGAATCCAGATCTCCCCGATCAGCACGCGGCCGCCGTACTCGTCCGCCACCGCGCGCCACCGCCGGTAGATCTCGTGCACGTCGTCTCGATCGGAGTACGGATGGTGCGGGCCTGGCGGCGCGTCCGGGCCGATCTCGGGCAGCGCCGCGTCCTTGGCTAGCAGCGCCGCCGAGTCGATCCGGATGCCGTCCGCGCCGCGGTCGAACCAGAAGCGGAGCACGTCGTCGAACTCGGCGCGCACCTCGGGATTCGACCAGTTGTAGTCCGGCTGCTCGGGGGCGAAGAGGTGCAGGTACCACTCACCGGCGGAGCCGTCCGGCTCAGTGACCCTGGTCCACGCCGGGCCCCCGAAGATCGACTGCCAGCCGTTCGGCGGCAGCGCGCCGTCCGGCCCGCGACCCGGCCGGAACCAGAACCTGTCGCGCTCGGCCGATCCGGGCGCGGTGGCCAGCGCGGCCCGAAACCACGGGTGCCGGTCCGAGCCGTGGTTCGGGACAACGTCGATGATGATCCGGATGCCGAGATCATGCGCCTCGGCGATCAGTGCGTCAGCGTCAGCGAGCGTCCCGAACGCGGGCTCGATGTCGCGGTAGTCGGAGATGTCGTAGCCAGCGTCCGACATGGGCGAGGGATACCACGGGTTGAACCAGATGGCGTCGATGCCGAGGTCGGCCAGGTAGCTGAGCCGGGTCCGCACGCCCGTAAGGTCGCCGATCCCGTCCCCGTCGCTGTCGGCAAAGCTGCGCACGTACAACTGGTAGATGGCGGCGCTCCGCCACCAGACGTTGTCGATGGCGACAGCACTTGCGTGGGGGGCGGATCGAAGGTCTGGCACGAGAACCTGCTTCCTGTGGTCAGGCACGACGAGGAGACGCGACGGTCGCTGGCAGCCGGACGGCTGACGACGCCGGGAACTGTCTGGTGCGGCGCTGGCCGCTGGCGGGCTCAGCCCCTGAGGCCTCCGGCGGTCAGGCCGGACATGATGTTGCGCTGGAAGATCAGGAAAAAGACAATCGTCGGGATCGCCGCTATCGCAGACGCTGCGATGATCAGGTTCACCGGTGTGGCGCCGATAGATGCCTGCCAGACTCCGACGCTCAGCGTCTCCCTAGTCGGGGTGTAGCCGTACTCGGCCAGCAAGGGCCAGAGGAAGTCCTTCCACACCGCGACCAGCCCGAAGATCGACACGACACCGATGATCGGGCGGGATATGGGCAGCACGATGCGCCACAAGATCTTGAGGCGGGACGCGCCGTCGATCTGCGCGGCGTCGATGTAGTCAGCCGGGATCGAGTCGAAGAACCGCTTCAGCAAGAAGACGTTGAATGCGTTAGCGACCGACGGCAGCCAGATCGCCCACGGGCTCCCGATCAGGTTCCAGTGCACGATGGGCTCGGCAGCCATGGTCACGTACTGCGGAATGACCAGCACGGTGGCCGGGATCATCAGGGTGGCGAGCATCAGGAAGAGAATCGCGTTCCCCAGGAAGGGCCGCAGCTTCGAGAGCGCGTACGCGGCTGTCACGTCGAAGACAAGCTGAAAGGCCAGCGCGCCGAACGCGTAGTACATGGTGTTCCACAGCAGTCTGGCCATGTCCAGCCGATCCCACGCCTGGACATACGTGCTCGGGTACACGTGCTGCGGGTAGAGCGTCGGCGGTGTGGCGATCGCTTCCTGGGTGGCCTTCAGACCGTCGCTGAACAGGAAGTAGAGCGGTCCGATGAACGCCAGCGTGAAGGCCACGATGACCACGGTCAGGACGATCCGGTACGCGATCTTGCCCGAGCGCCGGTTCAGCTGCGCGCTGGATATCAGAGTCCTCGTCGAGCCGCTCGTCGGCCGGCGCCGAGGCGCCCCGGCCGCACCAGAAGCCCTCAGGCTCGCTGTGTTCAGTACTGCCATCTCATCCCTCCCTCAGGCCCGCCGCTCGCGGGTGACCCACAAGAACCCACCGGAGAAGGCCGCGAGCACCAGCATGAGAATCACGCCCAGAGCCGAGGCGCTGTTGTAATTGCTGGAACCACTCAGCTGGAATGCGTACTGGTACATGAGCATCACCACGGACTCCGCGTTGTCCCCCACCCCCCCGCCGCCGTTGGTCAGCACCCAGGACTCGACGAACATCTGCATCGTCGCGACGATCTGCAGCATCAGCAGCATGATCAGGATCAGCCTGGTCTGCGGGATCGTGATGTGCCTTATGCGCTTGACCAGGCCCGCACCGTCGAGCTCGGCCGCCTCATAGAGCTCGCCTGGGATGTTCTGCAACGCAGCCAGGTAGATGAGCGTGGCGCCGCCCATATTCATCCAGGTCGACGCGATCACAACCGAGATCATCGCGATGCTGATAAATCCGCTACCTGGCTGGAAGACCCAGTGCGACGTCGGCAGGTGCAGAATGCGCAGGATGTCGTCGAACAGGCCGTACTGCGGGTTGTAAAAGTAGGCGAACAGCAGCAGTGATGACGCCGGCGGCAGCATGACCGGCAGGTAGACCAGCACTCGCAGATAACCCTGTGCGTGCCGCAACTCATTCAGCAAGATCGCCACACAGAACGGGACCGCGTACCCGATGACAAGCGCGAGAAGAGTGAATTCCAGCGTGTTCCGCCACGCGAGCCAGAATGTCGGGTCGTGGATGATGCGGTCGTAGTTGACCCAGCCCGCCCAGGTGAAACCGCCCCCGTACACGGCCTTCTGAAAGCTCAGGATCACTTCGTGGACGATCGGGTACCAGGAGAAGAACGTGAAGCAGAGGACTGCGCCGATGAGGAAGCCGTACGCCGAGAGATTCCTTCTGGCCTTCGCCCCGAACCGGCCAGCGGCTTCCCGGCCTCCGGCCGCTTGCGGGGCGCTCGCCTTGCGCAGCGTCGCGACATCCGCCATCGAGTCTCCCTCTTGCCTTCGAGCCTGGGGTAGGACGTGGGGGCCGGCCCCGCTCCCCGGCCCCCACGCTTGCGTCGTCGAGATTCCCGACTAGGTGCTTACGAGCTGAATTGGAGCAGCGTGTTGACGTTGGTCGCTGAGGTCTTCAGCAGCGCCGGGATATTAACGTTCGGCTCGGTGAGCACGGCCAGCATCATCGGGTCCAGCGTCTTGTAAACAGCCTGGGCGTCGAACGGCTCGCCATCGCTGGACTCGTTCGCGTCGACGTAGGCCTTGTAGTACGAGACGTTGATGGTCGCGTACTTGGTCCGCAGCGCGTTAACCTGCGCCTCGGTCGCCCCGTCGAACAGCGACGGCTCGTCGAACCCGACCGGCTGCCCGTCCGCCTTCTGCCTGGCGTAGTTGAAGGTGGTGCCCTGGCCCGGCGTCAGGTCCTCGAAGTCGATGAACTTGATGCCGGCCCTGATCTGCGCGGGCGTGTCGTGCTTGGCGAAGATGTAGGCATTGCCGCCGCCGAGCGAGCCGGCCGGCTTACCGGTCAGGCTGGGCAGCGGGCCCATCCCGATGTCGTTGATGTTGCCCTTGTCGGTGGGCACGATCACGTTGTAGATGTCGTCCGGCGCGGCGATGTACATTCCGAGCTTGCCGGCCGCGAACTGCTGCTGGAGCGTGCCCCAGGCAAGGCCCTGCGTGGCGCTCATGGCGTTGTCGGTGAACCGCAGCGTGTGCAGCGCATTGAGGATCGCAAGGCCGTTGGCATTGTCGAAGGCCGCCGTCGGCGGGACGTTGTTGGTGTTGACCGTGGTGCCGCCGAGTGCGTCCATATAGGACGCGAAGTGCCAGCCGCCGTTGTTGCCCGCGCTGTAGTCGCCCCAGCCCTCGATGCCATTCCCGAGCTTGGCGATCGCCTTGGCGTCCGTCTCGACCTGTGCCCAGGTCGTCGGCGGGTCGTTCGGGTTCAGTCCCGCCTCACTGAACAGTTTGCGGTTATAGATCAAACCCTGGGTGTAGGTGTTGGTCGGCAGGCCGTAGATCGTCGTCCCAGCGGTGACTGCCTTCATCGCCGAGGGCACGATGTCCTTGAGCGTCGGCACCGTTGTGGAGTTCACGTACGACGTGATGTCGGCGGCTTGGCCAGCGGTCAGGACCTGCGGCAGGTCCGTGAAGTCGATGTAGAAGATGTCGGGCTCCGTGCCGGCCCGCAGCTGCGCAGTGAAGACGGGAAGGTTCGTGCAGGGGTAGTTATAGACGCTCACGATCTTGATCGTCGGGTTGGCCTTCTCGAACGTGGCCACGTCCGCAACCCACTGCCTGTGCTGCACAGGGTCCTGCGCGGCCGTTGGCGCGCAGTTAATGCTGATGCTGACGTTACCGCCAGATGAGGCGGGAGTGCTCGAGCAAGCCGCGGCCCCGAGCCCTAGCCCTAGCGCCGCTACGGCGGTCGCGGCGAACGCTCTGCGGCTGCCACGCCACCGATGAAGCTGTCTGCTCATCTACCGATCCTTCCTTGGGCTGAACACGGGCGATGGTGCGCGCCCTCGGCCACGGCGCAGCGGGCAGCGATCCGCCGGTGTCGAATCATCCCGGAACCAGCCGGCTTGCGCCAGACCCTTGCGCGCCGAGTTTGTTGCACCGAACATTACGGTGGACGACTTCTACTAGCAACAGTTCGATGAAATGTTGCAAAAACTTAACTACCACCAGGGAGCCAGCCGTTCGATCGACCCGGCGACGTCCCTGTCACCACCGATGCTGAGCAGGCTCTGCCGGGACTCAACGGCGGTCGGCACGGCTCTGCAGCCGTGGGCAGCTTCTTGCGCATCGGCGAATAAACCGACAGTTGCATAGCTCACACTGCGCAGGATCTTGCTACCAGGTGTCGTATTGTTGCGGCATGACGCGTACGCCAGCCCGCCGCCTCGCGGCAGTCGCCCAGAAGGTCGGCGTCAGCGAGGCCACCGTCAGCCGAGTGCTCAACGGGAAGCCAGGCGTCTCCGACGGCACCAGGGAAGCCGTCTTGACCGCGCTGGACGTGCTCGGCTACGAACGCCCAACCCAGCTGCGCGGCGAGCGGGCCCGGCTGATCGGCCTGGTGCTCCCCGAGCTGCAGAACCCGATCTTCCCGGCCTTCGCCGAGGTCATCGGTGGCGCGCTCGCGCAGCGCGGCTTCACGCCTGTGCTGTGCACCCGGACTGCGGGCGGGCTGTCCGAGGCCGACTACGTCGACATGCTCCTCGACCAGCACGCGTCTGGCGTTGTATTCGCCGGCGGCCACTTCGCGGAGCTAACCGCGCCGCACGAGCACTACCGGCTGCTGCACAGCCGACGCATCCCGGTCGTGCTGGTGAACGCCGCGATCGACAACCTCGAGTTCCCCTGCGTGTCGACCGACGACGCGATCGCCGCGGCGCAAGCGTTCCGGCACCTAGCCTCGCTCGGCCACGAGCGCATCGGGCTTGTCGTCGGTCCGGAGGATCACATGCCGTCCCGGCGAAAACTGGCGGCGTTCACGGAGCACGCCGGCCGGGCTGGGCTGACGGTCGCGCCGGTCGAGCACGCGCTCTTCTCGCTCGAGGGCGGTCAGGCCGCGACCAGCCGGATGCTGCGACTCGGCGTGACGGGCGTGATCTGTGGCAGCGACGTGCTCGCGCTCGGCGCCATCCGGGCAGTGCGCCGCGCCGGTCTTTCGGTGCCCGCCGACGTCTCGGTCGTGGGCTACGACGACTCGGCGTGGCTCAACTCCACCGACCCCCCGCTCACGACGGTGCGCCAGCCGATCGAGGCCATGGGAAAGGCCGCCGTGGCGCTGCTGGTCGGCCAGATGGAGAGCGCCGCGGCCTACCCGGAGGAACTGCTGTTCGAGCCAGAGCTGGTCGTTCGCGGCTCCACCGGACCTGCGCCGGCGTCGGCTACCGCCGACAACCCCGATGTGCGCGGGAACGGAGCCGTCCGGCCCTGAGGCCGCTAGGACAGCACGCGGCGGCGGAAGTTAAGCAGCCCGATGGTAAGGAACACCGCGCCGAACCCAAAGACGACTGGGTATACCACGTAGAGGTGCATGTGCGGCGCCGTGGTGAAGGCCGCGCGCATTCCCTCGTTCACGTAGATGAGCGGATTGATGAGCACGAGCGTCTGCAGCCAGTGCCAGCCGCCGACCGTAACCGGCGCGAGTTTGGTCCACGAGTAGTACGTGCCGCCGAGGAACGTGATCGGCAGGATGATGAAGCCGAACATCAGGCCGATGTTCCGCGGCTCGAAGCTCGTGCCGAGGACCAGGCCAAGCCCGGCCATGGCCACGCACGCCAATGGCACGAAGGTCAGGATCAGCAGCCAGTGCAGCGTCAGGTGCGCCTCCACGCCGGGAGCGTGCACCACCGCGGCAATCGGCAGCACGATGACCGCCGACAACACGCCCTGCGCCGCGCCGGACAGCACCTTCGCGACGGCCACCAGCCAGATCGGGCAGGGCGCCTGCACCCGGTCCTCGATCTCCCTGGTGAAGCCGAACTCCTGTGCCATCGCCAGCGCGATGGACTGCACACCCTGGAACATCACCGAGATGCCGACCACGCCCGGCACGAGGATGGTCGCGAACGCCGACTCCTGCACAGCGCCGTGCCCGCCGATGCCCTGACCGATCTTCGGGAACACGTACAGGAACACGAAGCAGAGCAGGAACGGCTGGATGAGCGTGCGCAGGACGAACGTGCGGGAGTCCTTTCGGAGCACCACCAGGTCGCGCAGCAGCAGCGCCCCGAGAGCGGTCCAGCTGGCCGCTGCGACCGACCGGGTCGGCCCGCCACCGATAGCCCTGACCGTGGCGGGCGTCGGAGAGGTAACCGACGTCGTCATTCGTCCCTCAGCTCCTTGCCGGTGAGATTGATGAAGACCGTCTCGAGGCTGGGCTCAGCGACCGACAGGTCCAGCACGTCGAAGCCACCGCCTTCCGCCGCCAGCACGATCCGCGGCACCAGCCGGTCGGTGCCCTTGACGTGCAGCTCCAGCCCGCCGGGCAGCGGTCTGGTCCGGGCGACGCCGGCCACCTCACGGTTCAGCAGGGTCGCGAGCTGCTCTGGGTCGCCGGACGTCCGCAGCGTCACGACCGTGTCGGCGCCGATGCTCTGCTTGAGCGCGGCGGGCGTGTCCAGCGCCAGGATTCGGCCGTGATCCATGATGGCCACGCGGTCACACAGCTGGTCGGCCTCCTCCATGTAGTGCGTGGTCAGCAGGATGGTCTGGCCGGCCCGGTGCAGTTCGCCGAGCAGGTCCCACAGCGCCAGCCGGCTCTGCGGGTCGAGCCCAGCCGTCGGCTCGTCCAGGAACAGCACCGACGGCCGGTGGAAGATCGCCCTCGCCACCATGAGCCGTTGCGCCATCCCGCCGGACAGCGCGTAGACCGACGCTTTAGCCCACCGGGATAGCTGGAACTGCTCAAGCAGCTGGTCGGCGATCTGCCGGGATTCGCGCGCCCCGATGCCGAACAGCCGACCGTGGAAGTACAGGTTCTCCCACACCGTGAGCTGCCGGTCCAGCGTGTTCTGCTGGGAGACGATGCCGCTGAGCTGCTTGGCCAGCGCCGGATGCCTGGCCACGTCGACCCCGCCGAGCAGCGCGCGGCCCGACGTCGGCACGACCCTGGTGGTCAGCATGCCCGCAGTGGTGGTCTTCCCGGCCCCGTTGGGTCCGAGCAGTCCGAAGATCTCGCCGGCCTCGACGTCGAGGTTCAGCTTGTCGACGGCGGCGAAGTCGGCGCCGGGGTAGACCTTGGTGAGGTCCTCGGTATGGATGACGGCCGCCGGCTGGCCGCCGGTGATGCTGGTCGCGCCCGCGGGCGGCCGCTCGGTGTTCGTCTGCACGGCGCTTGCAGTTGCCTTCCTTCGCGGGCGTCACGGTCAGCCGACCGTGACCGGATCTTGGCTGGTAAGCCTGTGCCCGGCCATCGTAACGCCCAGCGGAGGCTGCCTCCGCAGCACGCGGCGTCCGGGCGGGCGGGCGAGAGCCCGGCGCTTCGGTTACCCTCCCGGCATGGGTGACGGCGCCGGGATCGCGTACGCAGCAGCCAACGGGGTCAGGTTCGGCTACCTGCAGGCGGGGCCGCCCGACGGACCCCTAGCGCTGTGCCTGCACGGCTTCCCGGACTCGGCCCATTCATGGCGACACCTGCTGCCGATGCTTGCCGAGCTCGGCTATCACGCCGTCGCCCCGTTTTCCCGTGGCTACGCTCCGACCCAGGTGCCAGCGGATGAGTGCTATCAGGTCGGTGCCCTGGTCGCCGACGCAGTGGCACTGCATGGCGCGCTCGGCGGCGACGACCGCGCGGTGCTTATCGGGCACGACTGGGGCGCCATGACCGGCTACGGGGCGATCGCCTTCGCGCCGGACCGCTGGCGGCGGGCGGTGACCATGGCGGTGCCGCCGACCGGTTCGATGGGCGCGACCTTTCTCGAATATGCGCAGCTACGCAGGTCGTTCTACATGTTCCTGTTCCAGACGCCGCTGGCCGAGCCCGCGGTGAGCGCGGCCGACCTCGCGTTCATCGACGGATTGTGGCGCGACTGGTCGCCTGGCTACCAGGGCGCGGTCGACGCCGCGCGGGCCAAGGACTGCCTGCGCAACCCGGCAAGCCTGACCGCGGCCATCGGTTATTACCGCGCGATGTTCGATCCGGCGAGGCAGCTTCCTCGGTACGCGGCGGAACAGGCAGCCACCACGGCGGGCGGTGGCTGCCCGGTGCTCTATCTGCACGGCGCCGAAGACGGCTGCCTCGGCGTCACGACGACCACTCAGGCCGCCGATTTCCTTCCGGCCGGCTCGCGCTTTGAGGTCATCGACGGGGTCGGCCACTTCCTGCATCTGGAGCGGCCCGACCTCATCAATGCCCGCATCGGCGAGTGGCTGCGCTGAGCTGCCCCGAGCCGGGATAGCAGAAGCGGCCCGGCCGACGGGCGGGGACCTCAGGGGGATGGCGGAGGTAAGCCCGCTGGCCGTCGGCCGGGCCGCTGGTCTTCGGCTTCAGCAGCTACCGGTTACCACCGGTACCAGCGCCGCCTGGTGGTCTCCCTAGTCCGGAACACGAAGCCAAGCAGCCAGAGCACCAGCGCAATCAGCGCCAGCCACCACAGCACGTGCAGGGCAAAACCCAGGCCGAACAGGATCAGGATGACCAGCAGCGCGATAAGAACGACAGCCATCAGATTCTCCTCCCAACTTCGGCGAGAGCCTCTACCCGCGCTGCGGCGGCCAAACATGAGCACCGTGGGAGATGCCGCGTACAGCCGGCGGGCGGCCTTAGCCGCTGTCGCCGGCCTGAATCTCGGCCTGGATCGTCCCAGCCACGCAGCCGCCCATCCAGGCTGACTTGGTGTCGCTGCTCGGCATCTGCTTCAGGGCGGTGACTGCACAGTTGGCCTGCATCTGGGCGGCCGTCTCGTTAGGAAGGCTGATCGACTCACCGGCCTTGACGCCATCGGTGTAAGACTTCGTGGCCACGACGGACTGGCTTCCCGCTGGCGTCGGGCCGCTCGGGCGCGCTGAGCAGCCAGTCAGCACCGCAAGGCCGACGATGACAAAGATCCACTTCACCGACCCGCGCTCCCCGACCTTCTTCGTCGCGCTATCCCTGGCCGAGCCGAGTATGCCAGTCCGCGGCGACTGACTCGGCCGCCAAGACGGCTCCCCGTCGCCGCCGACCGCGCAGCGCGGTCGTGCGGTCGGCAAGCTCCGTGATGACCATGACCGTGAAACCGGTGAAGAACACCCCCTCCATGACGCCACCGAACCGGTCTGACAGGTAAGCGGCGCCCAGCAGCGGGTAGCCGATCAGCGCACCGAGGCCCAGGCCGCGGTACACGCGGGCTGGCCGGGTTCGGCTGCCCTTGGTCCGGCTCAGCGCGTACAGCAGCGCGATGGTGATCGCGGCGAACTCCACGATCCCAGCCACGATGTGGACGTACTGGCTGGCGGGCAGTTCGAAGCGCCACTCCTGCCGGCGGCAGGTGGCGCTGATCCCGTCGGCGCAGACCTCCGGATACAGACCGCCGAGGGCACCGGCTGCGGCAAATATAAGCATCGCTAGCAACTCACGGCGCGCTCGGGCGGCCCCGGTTACGACGAAGGCCACGAGCAGCAGCAGCCCGGAGGCGAGATCCGCGTGCTGCATCAGCGTCGCGTACGGCTGCCCGGTCACCTCGAGGTTGCTGAACAGCTCGTCGGGGGACGTCATGAGACCGGGCTTGAGCGGCACCAGGATCCACCAGTTGTACGCGGCCACACCTGCGACACCAAGGATCCAGGCCACGGCTGTCCGCACGGCGGCCCGGCGGGATTGGTCACGGTGGCCCGCACCAGCGGTCTCGAGCGCGACGGGCAATTCCCCGCCGGCTGGAGCGGTACCGGCCAGTTCACGCGCCCTCCCCCGCACCCCGCCACCCTCCTTGCCGCGCCAGCCAGCACTCTCGATACCTACCGGCCGGCTAGTAAGCCATATTTGTTTAACCTAAACAACGAGCATCCACGGGTCAACCCGATATTCCGGACAGGTGGGGTACGGTCGCCATCGTGACGTCAGCGGCACCCGACGCGAGTCCGCTCCCGCTTTCGGCCTTGCTGTCAGCGGCCCTCGTCGCGTTCACCATCGAGTTCGACAACGCAGCCGAGCTGGCGATACCGAACCGCACGACAGACCACGCTCACGCGCCGCCGAGCGGCGGGGTCTGGCTCGTCTCCATGGCGATGTGGCTGAACTGCATGCGGTATGTCGGCGACGAGCCCGTCACCCTGGGCGAGGTGGCCAGGCTCGCGCGCGCCAGGACGAACCTGGATGGCATGCGTCGCTGGGGCTACGTGACGGTCGATCCTGGTCCCGGTGACCCGAGCTACAAGGCGCGGCGCGACACACTCGTGTTGCGGGCCACCAAGCGCGGACTCCGAGCCCGTGCGGTCTGGGAACCGCTGACCGCCACCATCGAGCAGCACTGGCGCGACCGGTTCGGTGCCGCCGAGATCGACGGCCTGCGAGCTGCGCTGCAGCAACTGGCTGCGAGTCTCGGCCCGTGGCTGCCCGACTGCCTGCCCATCCTCGGATACGGCTTGTACTCACGCGGCGGTGGACCACGCGAGGATCGCTATCGGGACGCGGCGGCGGCGTATGAGCAGGACGCTGAGCGGCATGAGGACGAGGATGTGTCCGCGCTCGCCTTGCCCTGGCTGCTGGCCCGCGTGCTCCTGGCGCTCGCGATCGAATATGAGCGCGAGTCGCGGATAGCCCTGGCGATCGCCGCCAACCTATTGCGAGTCCTTGACGAGCGGGGCGTCCGGCTGCGCGACCTGCCCCGGCTCACCGGGGTGTCCAAGGAGGCCCTCGCGATGGCGACGGGCTTCACCGGGCGCGCGGATGTCACCAGCATCGAGGCCGACCCGGATGGCGGCAGGTGGAAGGTCGTGCGGCTCACCCCGAAGGGCAGGGTGAGCAGGGATCTGTACGCGGACCGGCTGGCTTCCCTGGAAGAGCGCTGGCGGCAGCGATTCGGCGGCGACACCCTGGCCGGTCTGCGGGCCTCGCTCGAACGGCTGGCTGGGTCTGGCGGGCCTGGTTCGCCACTGTTCGCCGGGCTGGAGCCGGGCCCACAGAACTGGCGGGCGGACGTGCGGCCGCCGCAGACACTGCCGCATTTTCCGATGGTGCTGCACCGCGGCGGATATCCGGACGGCAGCTAGCCTGGGTGCTCCGTTCCCCCAAGGAAGTGGCAGTATCTCACCGTGCGCTTTATCTACTACGCCCTGTCGTCGGTTAGGTCCCGGCGTCGATGGCTGGCGGCCCTGCTGCTCGGCTGCGCGACGATCGCCGCCGCCGGATGCGCGTCCGCGTCGGGCTCGAGCACTGCCGCCATGGGCCAGCAACACGCCGCTGACGCCAACCCAGATCTGGATCCTGGCTCGTCGCTCGGTGGCATCAAGGCTCCGAATTTCACGCTGACCAGCCAGTTCGGTCAGCCGGTGTCGCTGAGCTCGTTCCGCGGCAAGGTCGTGATCCTGGCGTTCACCGACTCTGAGTGCACGACCGTGTGCCCGCTGACCACGCAGAGCATGCTCGCGGCCAAGGACCTGCTTGGCAAGGCCGGCGACCAAGTCCAGCTGCTGGGCGTGGATGCCAACCCGCAAGCTACGTCGGTCTCCGACGTGATGGCCTACTCCCAGGCGCACGGCATGGTGAACCACTGGGACTTTCTGACCGGGACGCTGCCGCAGCTCAAGGCGATCTGGAAGGACTACGCCATCTACGTGCAGATCACCCAGGGCCAGATCGACCACACGCCGGCGGTCTACATCATCGACACCCGCGGCCGCGAGCAGAAGATCTACCTGACGACCATGGCCTACGCCAGCATCACCCAGGCCGGCCAGGTTATGGCCCAGGAGGTGTCGAGTCTGCTGCCCGGCCATCCCGCGCTCGCCCGGACCGAGTCGCTGGCTCACATCACCGGCCTCGGCCCGACCACGGCGGTCACACTGCCCACGCTGCCATCCGGGTCGCTCACCCTCAGGCCCGGCAGCGCGCACCTGGTGATGTTCTTCGCTACCTGGCTGGCGCAGACCTCCGATCTGCAGTCGGAGCTGACCGGTCTCAATCAGTACGTGCAGACCGCGCGCAGCGACGGGCTGCCCGGCCTGACCGCAATCGACGAGGAGTCGTCCGAGCCGTCGCCCGCTGCGGTTCGCAGCTACGTGGCTGGACTCCATGGCGCGCTCAGCTACCCCGTGGCGCTGGACGAGACCGGCCGGGTGGCCGACGGTTTTGGCGTCCAGGATCAGCCATGGTTCGTGCTCACGTCCGCGTCCGGCACAGTCCTCTGGCACCACGACGGCTGGCTTCCGGTGAGTCAGCTGATAGCCGCTGTCCAGGCTGCCGCCGGCTAGCTGCCAGCCAGCACTCCGCTGTCCGGCCTTCAGCCGGCTAGCTGCCAGCCAGCACTCCGGCCCACGGCTCCGCCCGCCGGAACTGCTCCGGCCCGTCCGGCGACTCGAGGCCCGGTGGCACGGCCGGGAGCGGCGGGAAGCGCACCTGCACGGCGAGTCCGCCGCCGGGGAGCGCGTCCGCGCGCACGTCAGCGCCGTGCGCGCTGGCGATGGCGCTGACGATGGACAGACCTAGGCCGTGACCGTCGCGCCGGTCGTACGGCATTCCGGCCGAGCCAGATTCCGCCGCGCGCCCGCTCATCCCCATCCCGGCCGCTGCCCGGCTGACAGCGAGCCGCTGGAATGGCGCGAACAGCCGCGCCACCTCCCCCGGTGGGATCACCGGCCCCGAGTTCGCCACCCGCAAGGCCGGCCGACTGTCGGTCGTATCGATGTGGACGCTCATCCAGCCACCGGGCACGTTGTGCCTGATGGCGTTGTCGACCAGGTTCGCGACCAGCCGCTCGACGAGCCGCGCGTCGCCGAGCGCGGCTACCGGGTTCCCGGAGTCCTTCGTCAGGTCGAACCGCAGCTGCTGGCCGGACACGTCGGGCTGCCGCGCCTGCACCACCTCGGCCGTGATGGCGGCTACGTCGACCTGCTCCCACCGGTCCAGCCCGCGTTGGCTGCGGGCCAGCGTCAGCAGCGCCTCGATCAGCCGTTCTTGCTGCTCGCCCGCCGCCAGCACGCGCTCACACGTGATACGCAGCGCGTCGACAGAGGACGCTGGCTCCGCGAGCACAACCTCCACCAGAGTGCGCTGTCTGGCCAGCGGTGTGCGCAGCTCGTGCGAGGCGTTGGCCACGAACTGCCGCTGCGCGTCGAACGCCGCCTCCAGCCGGGCCAGCAGTCCGTCGATCGTGTCGCTGAGCTCCTTCATCTCGTCGTCGGGGCCGTCGAGCGCGAGGCGCCGGTGCAGGCTGCTCGCTGAGATGCTGCGCGCCGCCCAGGTGATCGTTCGCAATGGCCGCAGCATCCGGCCGGCCGTGACCCAGCCGATCCCGACGGCCGCCACGGTCATCGCGGCCAGCGCGATCGCCGATCCACCGAGCAGCGTGTCCAGGTAGTTGCTGCGGGCTGCTGCGTTGGCCGCCGTCAGGTACGAAACGCACTGGGTCAGCTGGCCGCGATTCGGCCGTGCGGCCGCGCTGGCGGCGAGGCACGACTGGCCGCCACGCACGACTGCTGCCCCGCCGCCGGATCCGGAGACCACGGCGCCGCCTGGTGAGCCCGGGCCGACCGGGACCCGGCCGCCCGCCTGAACCCCCGTCTTGATCATGACCGGCTTTGCCGCGTTCTGGTCCACCAGGAAGTACGTGATCATGAGCAGGCACGCGCCAGTGAACAGGAACAGCGTGACGTATACCGCGGTCAGCCGGAGCCGCACGGTCCGGCGGGGTAGCACGGCGAGGCGCATCATGACCGCACCGCGACCCGGTAGCCAGCCTGAGCCACCGTCTCGATCAGCGGCGGATCGCCGAGCTTGCGGCGCAACCGGCTCATCGTTACCTTGACTGCCGAGCTGAACGGGTCGGCCATCTCATCCCAGACCCGTTCCAGGAGTTCTTCGGCGGACACCACGCGACCCTGCGCGGCCAGCAGCAGTTCAAGCACGCCGAATTCCTTCGGCCCGAGATCGAGCGGCAGCCCCGCCCGCTGCACCAGCCGGCGAGCGGGGTCGACCAGCACGTCACCGCTCGCCAGGACTGGCGGGACGGCGGGTTGCGCGCGCCGCAGCAACGCCCTGATCCGAGCCACCAGCTCAGCGAATGCGAAAGGCTTGGGCAGGTAGTCGTCCGCGCCGAGACTCAGTCCGTCCACTCGGTCCTCGATGGTCGCCGCCGCCGTCAGCATGAGCACGCGGCTACGGCTGCCCGCGGCGAGCAGTTCCGCGCACACATCATCGCCGTGAATCCCGGGCAGGTCCCGATCGAGCACGACGACGTCGTAGCCGGCTACCAGGGCCCGTTCGAGCCCGCTCGTTCCGTCATAAGCAACATCCACTGCCAGCTGCTCTCGCCGCAAGCCGATGCCGATCGCGTCGGCCAGCTCCACATCGTCCTCGACCACGAGCACGCGCACCGCGCCACCTCCTGGGTCCTTCGCGCCGATCTGGCGCCGCGCTGAAGCACGCGTACCTCAGCGGTGTAGTACGCGCGGCCGGGGGCTTGCTCAAGACTCGCTGGCAGGATCCTGCAGGCCGCTCGGTCATCGGGCGTCGCTGGCGGTCTATTGCTGGCCGGTCTGGTGTCAGCGAGGAAGCCAGACCGCCTCATGTGCCCCTTGGCGCGCGGGCGGAAGGTCCCATCGCGGCGGCGTCTCCGACAAATGCAAGGCCGGCGTGAGGTACTGGATGCGCCCGAAGTCAGCCGTGTCCATCTCGGCCAGGAACTGCGCGACGTCCGCGGGACTGCTCGGATCCATGACAGCGGCAGCGACATCGTTGTCGTCGCCGAGGCGCTGGTACCACGTGCACGTCTGGCTCAGCGAGACCTGGACGTGCCAGGACCCGCCAACCCGCGCACGGCGGGCGAGGGCGCTCATCGCGCCATAGGCCGCCAGGTATCCCGTGCTGTAGTCGTTGACCGCCGCCGGTGCGAGGCGCGGAGTTCCCTCCGGCGAAGCCAGCCCCTCCCGATGCGACATGCCTGTTGCCGCCTGCCCCAGCTGCTCCCAGCCTGGGCGCTGCGACCACGGCCCGACGTGCCCGTAGCAATTCTCTGAGACATACACGATCCCCGGCCGCAGCGCTGCCACCTGCTCCGGCGCGAACCCGCGGCGCGCCAGCGTGCCTAGCCGGTAGCCCTGCGAGAACACGTCTGCGCCACGGATCAGGTCCCGCATCGCCACCGCCTCCTCGGCGATATTCAGGTCCAGGATTGCCTGGCGCTTGCCTATCCCGGTTTCCATCTCGAACAGGCCGCCGGACTCTAGCTGGGGCGTGCTGACATGCAGGACGTCGGCACCGTGTTCGGCTAGCGTTTTCGCGCAAGTCGGCCCCGCGAGCACCCGGGTGAGGTCGATGACGCGCAGCCCTGCTGCGGGCCGATCCCCGTCGGGCAACGGCTCGGGCGGCGCATCGCCGATTCTCGTCACTGTCACCAACGGCAAGTCGGCCAGCGCCCGGCCCTGCATGTGCTCTGCCCACTCCTGCTTGGAGCGGACCACACCGCCGCAGACCTTGCGCCGGATGAGCGCGTCTTCGAGCTCGAACGCATCGCGTCCGGCCACCGCTACGTCGACGTCCTCAGCGCTGGCCGCCTCGCCGAGCCCAAGCTCCTGCAGGATCTGCGGGCTGTCGTGGAACGATCCGTGCAGCTGGATGTGACGGCCGTCCCGCGCCGCGACGATGCGCGTGACCCGCTGGATGGCCCGAGCCCGCGTCATCGCTTCAAGGCTTCGAGGCGGCTGGTCGAGCTGACGAACGTGCAGGAACGAAGTCAAGCTCGCCGCCGCGTGGCGCGCATCCACGGTCACTTCCTGGCTGCGCCCCGTTCGCAGCCGCCAGAGTTCGGTTGCGCCCAGCCCGGTGAGCAGACGCATCACCGCGGCACCGGTACCCAGGTAATGCGGCGAGGGCAGGATCGGGTCCTCGCCGATGACACGAACATTCGCGTCAGCCGACAGCTCCAGCCCGGCCAGCGTCAGCGCCCGTTCGATGTCGGCGCGTTCCATCAGAGCAGCTCCCCTGCCTAGGCCAACGCGGTCATTGTGACCAGCCTGATGGCGACTGTCTACGGCGCCGCGGCAGCAGGCGATGCCGCGGCGTTGCTGCTCTTTGTGCTCGCCAGCACGCCGAGACACACCATCGCGGCGCCAGCAACCTGCACCAGCGACGGTCGTTCGGCGAGCACAACGTCGGCGAGCAGCAGCGAGGCGGCCGGCTGGAGCAGCAGCAGGAGCGAGGACACCGCGGCGGGCAGCCGGGGCAGCGACGCGGTGATGAACAGCCAGCCCGTGGTCTGGCTGAGGAGTGCAAGCACGAGAAGCCAGCGCAGTGACGACCAGGGCAGGTCCAGCTGCAGGCCGCCCAGCGCCAGTCCGAGCACGAGCGATCCTACGGTGGCGCCCGCCGTGGCGTCGGCCAGCTGGCCTGCGATGTGCGGGCTCCGGCCGCCGCTGGTGCGCAGGATCAGCAGGTAACAGGCGTAGGCCGCGGATGTGCCCACGCCAAAGCCGATGCCAGCCGCGGGTTCCAGCCCGCTCATGTGGCCGCCGCCCGCCATCCCGGATACGAGCACGACCCCGGCCAATACCACCGGCAGCATGATCAAGAGCCGCCGGGCCGGTCGCTCGCGGAGCATCACCCAGGCGAATCCGGCGACAAACACGACCTGCAGGTTGCCGAGCACGGTCGCTATCCCGGCGCCGACGTCGGCGATGGCGTGATTCCAGAGCACGAGGTCAACGGCAAGGAACAAGCCGGCCACGACCGCGGTGACGCGGCTGCGCAGCGGCCTGGGTCCGAGCCTCCGCTGCTCCCAGACAGCCAGCAGCGCGAGCACCGGGACGGCCAGTGCACAGCGAAAGAACGCAGCCGTGACAGCGTCGGCACCCGACAGGGTGACCAGGATGGCCGAGGAGGAGATGCACGCCGCGCCCAGTGCCGCGGTGAGTACCGGTCGGCGGCTCGCGGCTGCACTGGCGCCGCCGCTGGGTATCTCGGTGGATGTCATGACCGATTCGCCGTACGGTACTGACATGGCTACGACGGTACGGGACTCTGATGACAGCAGTCAAAGTCATTTTGATGCTGATCAGCTCGAGGCCATGACGGGGTTCGTCGAGCTGATCAACACCGGCCGGGCGGGCTCGGCCGACCAGCTAGCCAGCACCGCTGACCTGCAGCGGCTGGCGGACCGGTACGCGTTTGCTGGCAGCCGCGCGAGGCCCGGCGACGTCAGCGCGGCGCTGGAGTACCGAGCTCAGCTGGATTCGATCGTGACGGCTTGCGAGGGCGGCGCGGAGTCGGCCGCGATCGCCCAGATCAACGCGCTGCTCGCCAATACCGGAGCGATCCCGCAGATCGTCGCTCATGACGGACGCGGTCCGCACCTGCACGTCTCCAGGCCAGCGTCACCGCTGCCGGCCAGGATGGCCGCGCACTTTGCCATGGGGCTCGCCTGGCTGATAGTGGCAGGCCAGGCTCACCGGATCCGTACCTGCGCGTCTCCGACCTGCCAGAAGGTGTTCGTGGACTTTTCCAGGAACTCCTCGCGCCGGTACTGCGACAGTCGCACCTGCGGTAACCGGGTGCATGTCGCCGCCTATCGCGCGCGCCGACAGCAGTCGGTGGCAGCCGAAAATGGCAACGAGATCCACCGGTCGGGTTCGCTGCGGGGCCGGGCCTAGCGCGAGCTTCGCTGCAGAGCGAGGCTTAAGGCAGGCGGCCGCGGGGCGGGCCCGGCTTTCTTACCCAGCTGGAACCCGCCGAAGAGGATCGACAGCACCAGAAGGATGACGGCCAGGATCACCATCAGCAGCAAGCATCCGCCTGCACCGCGCACCCGCGAGCCTCGGCCATCGCCGCGCGCTCCGCGCCCGCCGTTTGCCATGGCCCGCAGCTACCGGGCGGACCGCACGGCAACCATCTCGGCACCGGAAGAATCTCTGCCCGGATCGTGGGTAGCTCCGGGCGTGCTGGCGCCGCCGGCGCCTGGGCACGCAGGAGGGTCGTGACCGAGATCTGGCGTTCAGGCCGGCTGATGAGCCGAGCCTTAGTGGTGCTTGGTGCGGTCGTCGCCGTGGCAGCTCTGCTGCTGGTGCTGTCCGTCGTCCGGCTGCTTCCGCAACTGCGGAATCCGTTCACTACCCACACCACCGTGCGCGCCGAGCCACCGGTTCTGAAGTCCATCACCGCACTCAGCCGCTACGAGGCGGCCAGCGGAACCTTCCAAGTCGTCGTGGACATGTCGCGGCAGATCTCGTTCCTGCCCTCCTTCATCGCCGGCAGCCAGACGCTGTTTATCGGCGACGGCACGGTGATCGCTTACGTCAACTTCTCCGGGCTGAAGGGCAGCGCCATCACCGTGTCGACGGGAAACTCGGTGACGATCCGGCTGTCCAAAGCGCAACTCGAGCCCGCCGTGCTGAACGTGAGCCAGTCCTACGTATTCGCCGAGCAGCAGGGCCTCGCCAGCCGGATCGCGACCTTCTTTGCCGGCAACCCGAACAGCCAGCAAGCCGTCTACATCGCCGCCGACCAGCGGATCAACGCGGCCGCCAGGGTGAGCCCGCTGCGCGCAGACGCCGAGCACAATACGACCGCCATGCTGGACAGCATGCTGACGTCTCTCGGCTATCGCCACGTCACCGTGCGCTATGCCTAGCAGCCGACGCCGAAACCCAGACCTCGTGCGGCCGGATCGGCTGGCCGCGAGGCGGATTTGTGCGCGCGTCCCGCGCTGACCTCACTGCGGGGCTGGATCCTGCAGGCTGATCACGCGGGCCACCCCGGCTGACTCAGTAATCTGCACCGCCACCGTGTCGCAGACCCGGACTTGCGTCAGCGATCGATCCGCACCGGTGAATCGCGTCGCGCTCGTCACCCGCGCTCGAACCGAGCCGGCGATCGCGCTCTTGTACAGGTACACCGCGCCCGCCCGCGCCGAGCGCGATGGTTGCGGTGAGCGCCAAGGTGAGCGTTCGCCGACCGCGCGCCCGGGTGGGGGAACGCCGGTAGCCGGCGGCCAGTCCCGTCCGCCGGACCCGGCCGACGGGGCCCAGTCGAGCGGCCAGTCTCGATCCTGGCCATCACCCTCGGGCCACTGCTCGTCCGTGCAGTCGCTGTTCTCGTGCATGGACCCGAGAGTGACGCGCCGGCGGTTGCGTCGCAGTAACACCCGGCCGCTCGCCGACCCCGCGCGGGCTGGCCGTCCTGGTCACCAGGTGCGACTACGCCGGCGCTACGTCTGCCGCAGCACCCGCCGCGCGCACGGCAAGCCTGCCCTTGCTCATCACCGCGATCCGCTTCGCGCGCCGGGCGATCGAGGTCTCGTGGGTCACGAGCACCAGGGTCAGGCCGCGCGCCCGCCACAGCTCCTCCAGCAGCCCCATGATGTCTTCTCGCGTGTCCTCGTCGAGGTTGCCCGTAGGCTCGTCCGCGAGCAGCACCGACGGCCGCTTGACCAGCGCCCTGGCAATCGCGACCCGCTGCTGCTGGCCACCGGAGAGCTCGGACGGCAGGTGCTTCGCCCGGTCGGACAAGCTCACGCTGTCCAGCGCCTCCCCGGTCCGCCGGCGTCGCTCGGCCCACCCGATGCCGAGCGGGATCAGCGCCGCCTCGACGTTGTCCGCCGCGGTCAGCGTCTGTACCAGGTTGAACGTCTGAAACACGAACCCGATCGACATCGCGCGCAGCCGAGTTACGTCCGTCTCGCGCATCCGGCTGAGCTCGCGACCATCGAGCTGGATGCTGCCGGAGGTGGGGTGGTCCAGGCCGCCGAGCAATTGCAGCAGCGTTGTCTTGCCGTGCCCGGTGCGGCCCTGGATCGCCAGCCAGTCGCCATCCGGGATCTCCAGACTGACGTCGCGCACGGCGGGCACGGTTTTCCGCCCTTTCTGGTAGAGCCGGGTGACGTCGGTGAGCTTGTACATGCCGCCCTCTCTTCCTCTCAGTCCACCCGCGCCAGCGCGTCGGCCGGCCGGAGCCTCGAAATCCGCCAGCTGCCGAGGCCGCCGGACAGCAGGCCGCCGACGATGGCCAGCAGGACCGCGAGCCCGATGACACCGAGCGTGACCGAGGCTGACCAGTGCACCGGAATGTTCTGCGTGGTCTGCCCCAGCGAGCCGCCCGGGCGGACGGAGACTGGCCCCGCCGCGGCCGACCCGGCCCTGGCGAAGTGGAGTCCGGTGTCTGTCGGGACGGTCGCGGTCAGCTTCGGTGCGGCCGCG
>JASHOE010000268.1 GCA_030041275.1 Streptosporangiaceae bacterium | reverse complement strand
AGCCTTCGTGCGGGACTGGGGACTGTCGCTCAGCGACGGCGCGCCGGTCGCCGTCTGGCAGGGCGACCAGGACGTCATGGTCCCGTTCGCGCACGGGGCGTGGCTCGTCGAGCACGTGCCGACCGCGCGCGCTCACTTCGTGCCAGGTGCCAGCCACCTGACCCTGCCGCTGGACGACGTCGTCGCCGACGTGCTCGAGCTGGCCGGGCGCTCTGACTGAGCCAAGCGAAACGCAGCAACGCGGCCGCCACCCGGCAGCCTGGCGCCTTCGAGCCAGCTCCGAGCACGATCCATGTCGTACGATCTGGTGGCCGGTGACCGAGGGACCATGCTGGAGGCGGCCGTGGCTGACGTCTTGTGCGAGGAGCGCGACGGCGTTGCACTGGTGGTCCTCAATCGCCCGGCCCGGCGCAATGCCCTGTCCGCCGCGCTGCTGACCGCCCTGCGTGCCACGGTAGCTGAGCTCGATAGCAAGTCCGGCGTCGGCGCGATCGTGCTGACTGGCGCCGATCCCGCGTTCTGCGCGGGGCTCGATCTCAGCGAGCTGGGCCAGCCGGACAGCCAGCTGGCCGCGGCCGGCTCCGGGCCGGTGCTGCGGCCGCTCACCAAGCCACTCATCGGCGCGGTGAACGGCGCGGCCGTCACCGGTGGACTGGAACTGGCGCTCGCATGCGACTTCCTCATCGCGTCCGAGCGGGCCACCTTCGCCGATACGCACGCGCGGGTCGGCATCATGCCCGGCTGGGGCATGACCTACGCCCTGCCGGAGGCCGTCGGGGTGCGCCGCGCACGGCAGATGAGCGCCACGGGGAACTTCATCGACGCCCGCACCGCGCTTTCCTGGGGCCTGGTTAACCACGTGGTTCCGCACGACGAGGTCGTCGAGCTCGCCCTCGGGCTCGCCGCCGACGCAGCGGCGAACGACACGGCCGCCGTCCGGGCGATCTTCGCGACCTACCGCGAGCAAGTGATCGGCGAGGCCGCCGCGGGCATCGAAGCCGCGGGCAGGGCCCGCTGGCACGCGGCGGGCATCGACCGCGCCGAGGTTGCGCGGCGCCGGAACGCAGTGATCGAGCGCGGCCGGTCGCAGGCCGGTCAAGCCTGAGCCGGGGCCGACCGGTCCCGCGACAGAGTGATGGCTCGTGGGAGCAGGACGGCACTGGCTATCACCGGTGCAATGCGCATGCGAGCTGGCGCAGTCGTCCCGCCCCCGTTCGTTCAGCAGGTTGGAACCGAACGGACCCGCCGCTGCGACAGGAAGTACATGAGGGCGCCTGAACGGGTCCGGCCGTGAGGCCGGCGGCCGAGGAGCGGGATGACGTGGCGCTGCTGCGCCGCGCAGCCCGTGGCGATGACGCCGCCCTCGCCGCGCTCTACGACCGGCACGCGGGCTGGCTGACTGTCCGCATGACCCGTCGGTGCGCGATGCCGGATGTCGTCGACCACGCCGTCCAGGACACGTTCCTTGCTGTGTGGCGGGAGGCGGGTTCTTATCGCGGGGGCGGTGACGTGGCCGCGTTCATCTGGGGTATCGGCATTCGGCGTCTGATCGACGCGATCCGCCGCGAGAACGGAGCCAGGCGGCGACTGCCCTGGCGTCCGGCGCAGCCAGAAACGGTCCTGTCCGCGGAAGACCAAGTGCTGGTCGGCATCGAGCACGGCCGCGTCGGCCAGGCCCTGGCCGCGCTGTCACCCGAACTGCGCGCGGCGATCGAAGCAACAGTGCTGGACGGTCTTACTTGCGCGGAGGCGGCCGACCTGCTCGGCGTGGCCGAAGGGACCGTCAAGTCGCGGTGCCACCGCGCCAGGCTTGCGCTGCGTGCCGCGCTTGCCGACCAGCCGATCAGCAGACAGTCGAGCGGATCTGATGGGGCAGCACGCCGGCGAGAGGCCTGGGGAACGCCATGACCAGTTCATTTTCCGACGTCGCCGAGCCCGAGCCGGCCCGGCACACAAGCACCGACCTGCTAGCGAGCTACGCAGCGGGCACGCTCGAGACGGTCGCCGTCTGGTCAGTGGAGGCTCACCTGACGGCGTGCGCGCGCTGCCGCTCGGACTTGTCGGAGCATGTGGACGGTCACCGTCTCGCGCGCAACCGTTCTGTGCTCCTGGTGCGCGCCGCCATCCCCGATGGCGGGCCGGTGCGGCGTCTGATGTGCCGATGCGGTGTCCCTGACCATCTGCTTCGGCTGCTCGTGGCGACGCCGTCACTGCGCAGGTCCTGGCTGCTCTCCGTCGTAGCGGTGCTGGTCGTGGTGACCGGGGAGGCCGCGGCGGTGAAGTATGGACTGCTGGCGAGCCCGCCGGGTGGCCTGGGCGGCCAGCCCGCTCCAGTACTTCTGGCGCCGTTCATCCTGGTGGCGCCCCTGCTGGTGCTCGCGGGCGTCGCCGCCGCATTCCTGCCCTGGTTCGATCCTGCCCACCGGCTCGCGGTCGCGGCACCTTTTTCTGGCTTCACTTTGCTGCTGGTCCGCGCGGTCTGTGCGCTGGCCGCCGCGCTGGTCCCGGTGGTGGCCGCCGCGTTCCTGCTGCCCGGACCGCGCCTGCTTCCGGTCGCGCTGCTGCTGCCGTCCCTGGCGTTGTGCGGGCTCGCGCTCGCGACGGCGAGCCTGGTGGATCCGCGCGTCGCCGCCGTCGCAGCGGGTGCGCTCTGGACCGTGCCGATGCTCGCGCTGGCGATCATCGAGGGTCCGTTGCTGATCGTGCACCGAGGCGCCCAGCTCGCGTGCGCCGCCGTGCTGTGCGTTTCTGTCGTCGTTCTACTGGCGCGCCGTGAGCGCTTCGACCTGGGGTGGCTGAGATGACGTTGAACACACTCGCGGCGGCACTCGGGGCCGATGGCGTGTCCCGGCGCTATGGCGCCACCCAGGCGCTCGATGGGGTCAATCTGAGGCTGGAGCGGGGGATCACAGGTCTGCTCGGGCCGAACGGGGCCGGGAAGACGACGCTGCTGTCGATCCTGGCCACTGTCAACGAGCCAGATTCCGGGCGAGTGTCGGCGTTCGGCTTGGATCCACGAAATGCAGCGGAGCGGCTGGAGATCCGCCGGAGGCTCGGCTACCTCCCCCAGGAGCTTGGCTACCATCGGCATTTCACGGTGGCCGCCTTCCTGGACTACGTGGCAATCCTGAAGGAGATCACCGACCGGCGTCAGCGCGCGGACGAGGTCGCGCGGGTGCTGGCCGCCATCGGCCTGGAGGGGCGCGCCAGCACGCGGATACGCGCCTTGTCCGGTGGCATGCGCCAGCGGCTCGGGATTGCCCAGGCGCTCCTGGGCCAGCCTGAGCTGCTGATCCTGGACGAGCCGACAGCCGGGCTCGACCCCGAGCAGCGGCTGCGGTTCCGGGAGCTGCTCTCGGACCTGCCCGGCGAGCCGGTGATCGTGCTGTCCACGCATCAGGCGGACGACATCGCGGCGATCTGCCCTCAGGTCGCTGTGCTGCTGCGGGGCCGGGTCCGATTCACCGGCACCCCGGCCGAGCTGGCCGCCACCGCCGCGGGGCGAGTGTGGGCGGCGGACGAGCGCGACCAGGGCGCCCATCTGTCCTGGCGCGGCACCGACGGTCGCTGGCGGCACATCGGGGGTCAGCCTCCGGCTAGTGCCGACCAGGTTGCGCCGACGGTCGAAGACGGCTACCTCGTGCTGTCTCACGCGGCAGGCGCACAGTGACCGCCACCGATGGCGCACCCGTGCTGCAGGGCGGCGGCACCGCGACCACTGCCGGCGCTGGCCGGGAGACCGGCGTTTCCGCCCCGCGGCAGCCTCCCCGGCTGCGCGTTGTGCTCGGCATCGCGAGGGCGGAAGCGTCCCTGCTCGTCCGCAGCGTGCTGGTGCTGGCCGGGACGCTGGCGGGCGGCGCCGTGGTCTGGATTTTCATTTATCCGGTCCAGCCCGTGTGGTGGAGCGTCACCTGGGAGATCGGCGGCGGGCAGCTCATCCTCGCCGCGACTGTCCTGGTGGCTGCACAGCTCGCCGCCGGACGGGCTAGCCGTGACGGTATGGCTGACCTGTACGCGAGCTTTCCCGTCGCCGCTTCGACCCGCACGGCGGGTCAGCTAGCCGGGCTGGCCGGCGCGGCCCCGGCCAGCCTGCTGCTGATGGGCGCCACTGCCGTGGCCGTGCAGCTGCTCGGCGCCGTCGGCGTCCCGAGCGTCACCGTGCTCGCAGGCGGCCTGCTCATGGTTATTGCTTCCGGCGCGGCCGGGATCGCCATCGGCACGCGCTTCGCGCATCCGCTGGCCGGGCTGCTCGGTGCGCTCGTGTTGCTCGGCGTCTCAGCGGAAGGCTACAAGTTCTCGTCTGCCGCCATCTGGCTGCTCCCGTGGGAGTTCAAGCAGGATGACCTGCAATTCCTGCCTGCCCCGCTGGCGGGATATCCGCCCGCTGGCGCGCACGCAATGGAACTGGCCGCGATCGCCATCCTGGCCGCGATCCTGGCGCTCGCGGTCGCCGCCAGCGCCGCGCGGGCGCGGGGCGCACTGGCGGCCGGCGGCATTCTGGCCGCGGCGGTGATCGTTCTCGCGGGCGTCGTGCAGCTACGGCCCATCCCGACGGCGAACCTGAACTACCTGGTAGCCGAGACGGCTAACCCGGCCTCGGTCCAGCACTGCACCACCAGCAACAAGGTCAGGTACTGCCTGTATCCAGGCTTCGGCTCGCTGCTGCCGTCCCTGGAGGCTCCGGTCAACGCGGTGCTCGCGCGCGTTCCCGCTCGGCCCGACCGCCACCTGGCCGTGAGCCAGGCTGGCACGCCGTCACTCGATCCGACTCTCACCCACGGCCAGCCGAGGCAGCAGATGGACCGGTGGAACGAAGAGATGCAGCAGGCGCCCGACTTCGCCAGCCCGGCATCGGCGATCTACCTGCCCATCGGGGAATGGCCCGCCTTCGGCGGCCGGCTGGCCGACGCGCGTTTCAACGTGGCTCTGGCCACGGCCGAATGGGCAGTGCACATCCCGCTCACAGCCAACACCGGTCCGGCATGCGTCCCGCTCGACCAGGCGCGGGAGGCAATCGCGATCTGGCTGGCCATCCTCGCCACGCACCCGCCAGCAGCCGAACTCCAAGCCGGCCTGCCCAAGGGCGTCATGGGAGTGCGGGTCGACCACACGTTCGTCCCCACCTGGACGTATCCGGGGCTGAGCAACGGTCAGGTGGACCAGGTCAACGGCACGCCGCCGCAGACTACCGA
The DNA here is from genome assembly GCA_030041275.1 of Streptosporangiaceae bacterium. GTDB lineage: Bacteria > Actinomycetota > Actinomycetes > Streptosporangiales > Streptosporangiaceae > JAJYUU01. The sequence goes on along the minus strand of JASHOE010000268.1, from coordinate 11,652 downwards.
AGCCGGATACCTGCTGGCCACGGCGATGACGAACCTGCCCGAACAGAAAGTAGCCCGCATCCTGCGGGACGGCTGGAGCACCTGGGTGAGCGCGCGCACGACCGACGCCCAGCTCGCCGCGGCCCTCGGCATCCGGATGAACAGCGCCGGTGTCGCTCAGCCGCCGATGGGCCAGGGACCCGTGCCGATCAACCCGGTGTGCGGCTCCTGACTGGGCGCGCCGCGCGAACCGCTAGATGGTGGACACGACACAGCCATATCAGGAGAGCCGATGACTGCGCCGTCTGCACATCTGCCGGATGCCGAGGACCCGTCGGTCCCGGTCGGCGGCGGGCGACGCCGGCACGCGCGGCGGCCTCCCTCCGGGTTCGGCGCGATGCCGCTGCTAGCCCGGCACATCGCCCGGACGATGCCGTGGCTCACTCTGGGCGTCGGCTGCGTCGCGGGCGTGGTCTACCTCGCCATCCTGGCCGAGGTCGCGGACTCCGCCCACTGGTCGCTGACGCAGGGCGACGTCCGCGTTGCCTCGCTGCCGGCCATCACGGCCCTGGCCTTTGCCCTTCGTACGCCGTTCCGGGCGATGGTGCAGGCCACCCCGGTCCCGGCCTGGGTGGCGCCGGCCGGCCACCTGTTGCTCGCCGCCCCCCTGCTGATGGTGACTTGCTGGGCGCAACTCGGCATCATGTCCCACACGGTCCCGGCACAGGTACCGGGGCAGCCGGCCGACTATCCGCTGCTTGCTCAGCTGACCGGCTGGTGCGCCGTCACCGTTGCGGTCGCCGCCTGTGTCGATCGCTCTCGCTACGCCGACCTCGGCGGAGCCATCGCCGCTCCGGTCAGCTTCGCCGTTCTAGCGATCGCGTGGTACACCCCGGTCAGCGCGAGGCTGCTGGACGGACCGCCTGCCACGGCGCATGGCCTGACCATCGCCTGGTACACCGCCTCGGCCGCCGCGCTCGCCCTGACCTGCATCGCGATGCGGGACCGATGGCACCGTTACGCGCGCCGTCGCCACTGGCTGCGACCCGCGGCGGCCCGCCGCCGGGGATGAGGCCGTGGCGGCAGCTGGCGGATGCGAGGTAACGGGCATTCGGCCGTCAGGCTGGCGAGCGGACTGAGCGACCGGCAGACTCAGGCTCATGACATATGTGGCTGCAGCGGACAGGTACGACGGCAGAATGCCCTACCGGCGATCCGGCCGGAGCGGGCTGAAGCTACCGGAGATCTCGCTCGGGCTGTGGCAGAACTTCGGTGGCGAGACTCCGCGCGACACCCAGCGTGCGATCGTGCTCCGAGCCTTCGACCTGGGAGTCAATCACTTCGACCTCGCCAACAACTACGGGCCGCCGTACGGATCGGCCGAGGCAAACTTCGGCGAGATCCTGCGCAGCGACCTGCGTTCCTACCGCGACGAGGTCGTCATCTCGACGAAGGCTGGCTACGACATGTGGCCGGGGCCGTATGGCGAGTGGGGCTCCCGCAAGTATCTGCTGGCCAGCCTCGACCAGTCGCTGGCCCGGCTCGGCGTTGATTACGTCGACATCTTCTACAGCCACCGGTTCGACCCGGAGACGCCGCTCGAGGAGACGATGGGCGCGCTGGACACGGCCGTCCGTTCTGGCCGGGCTCTCTACGCGGGCGTCTCCTCCTATTCCGCGGAGCGCACGGCGGAGGCGGCAGCAATCATGCGCCGTCTCGGTACGCCGCTACTCATCCACCAGCCTTCGTACTCGATGCTCAACCGGTGGATCGAGGGCGGACTGCTCGACGTACTGGCAGCCGAGGGCATCGGCTGCATCGCGTTCTCGCCCCTCGCGCAAGGGCTGCTGACCAGCAGGTACCTGCACGGGATTCCGGCGGGGTCACGCGCGAGTCGGGGCGAGTCGCTGACCGCTGACCAGATCAGCGAGGCCAATCTGGCTCATGTGCGTGCGCTGAGCGACATTGCCGGGGCCCGTGGTCAGTCGCTAGCCCAGCTCGCGCTCTCCTGGGTGCTGCGCGACCAGCGGGTCACCTCAGCTGTCATCGGCGCCAGCAGCCTTACCCAGCTTGAGGAGAATCTGGCCGCCGTGAGCCGGTCGGTGTTCGCCGCGGACGAGCTTGCGGCGATCGACAAGCAGGCGGTCGAGGCGGGTATCAACATCTGGGCCGCCTCCAGCCAGAACTAACTGCCAGCAGTGCACTCGCGTCCTGCGCCACGTGAGACGGTAGCTGGCGTGGACCTTCGGCAGGTAACGGCCGACTTGCGGCAGACGGTGGCTGCGTTTGACGCGGCCACGCCCAGGGAGATTAGCTCTCGGTCGCGTTTCCTGGCCGAGCTCGCTCGGCTAGCCAACCCGTTCGACCGGGATGCAGACCTAGTGCACGTGACGGGGTCGGCCATCCTGGTGGGCTCGCGCGGCACGGTACTGCACTGGCACAAGCGCGCCGGCGGCTGGATGCAGCCGGGCGGGCACGTCGACGCCGGAGAGACACCGTGGCAGGCTGCGCTGCGCGAGACGAGCGAGGAGACCGGCCTGCAGGTCCGCCATCCCGATACCGGACCGCGCCTGGTGCACCTGGATGTTCATCAGGCCGGGCCGCATGTCCATCTCGACGTGCGATACCTGCTCCTGGCCGAAGATGCCGATCCCGCACCCCCGGCGGGGGAGAGCCAGCAGGTGCGCTGGTTCGCCTTCGAAGATGCGATAGCCATGGCCGACGCTGCTCTAGTCGACGGGCTCCGCAGGGTGGCGGGCGGCGACCGCTAGCCGCCGACAACGGCGGTCAGGACGAGCACGATCGTGGTCGCGGCCAGAAAGCCATGCAGCGCGATTGTCACGACCGGAGCCCGCACCGGGGCGTCAGCGACCGCGACACTGGCGCGGGCCGCGAGGCCGGCGCGAGTCGCCGCGGGCCGCGCCGCAGGCGCGTCGGATAGCAGCGTCGCCATCCCCAGCCCGACGATGATCCACGACACCGCGACGTCGGTCCAGCCGAGAGCGGGCGCGCTGGTCGCCATGAACGCGATCCACAGGCACAGTCCGGCCAGGGCGAGGCCGGCGTGCCCGCCGGCCACTCCGAGCGTGCGCACTGACCAGCGACCACGGCGCCGCAACCGGCCCGCAAGCAGGTATGCCCCGGCGAGAGCGGTGGCGAGCCACACCGCCAGCGCAGCGAGCCGCGCGGTGCGGGCGTCCGGAGTTGCGGTGGCCCCGGGTGCGAGCGGCGCGGGCCGGGGCGGCCGGCCCGTCCGGATCAGGCTTGCCAGGTAGCGGCTATCGGCCTCCGCCTTGCGCCGCTCTGCGGCCTTGGGCAGCGGGCCCAGGACAGTGTGAATGGCCCGGTCGACCGCCTGGTTGACCTGGTCGGTACCGAGCCCGATACACGCGACCGGCCGCCGGTGGACGACCTCGTGCCTGCGCAGGGCACCGACGGCGAACGCATAGCAGGCCGCCGGGCTGCCTGGCGCCGTGCCCGGTGTCGCGGTCGGGTGGCTAGCAGCAAGTGCCGGCTCAGCGCTTGCCCACCAGAGCGCGCAGACCAGCGCGGCTGCGAGGGTTCCGGCGACCGCCGCGATAGTCCGGTGCATCCCGTTATCTTCGCCGATCGCGCGGAGGGCCGCGGCGGGCGCGCCCTGAAGCCTCGCTAGTCGCCCGGGCCGAGGGGCAGCGTGATGGTGAAGGTGGTCGCACCAGGGCGGCTCGTCACGTCAGCGCTGCCCCCGTGCGCGGTCGTCACGGCATGCACGATCGCAAGGCCAAGGCCGCTGCCGCCAGCCGCCCGAGACCGGGATGTGTCTCCGCGGATGAATCGCTCGAACACGTCTGGCTGGAGCTCGGCCGGTATTCCCGGCCCAGTGTCGGTGACGCTGAGGACCGCCGTCCGGTAGGAAGCGGTGCCCGGCTGACCGCCAGCAGCGGTCGGCGGGCTGGTGGCGAGCGCGATGGTCACCGCGGTACCCGCCGGGGTGTGGCGGGCGGCGTTACTCAGCAGGTTGGCCAGCACCTGACGCAGCCGCTGCCCATCCCCCCGGACGGTCACCGGCTCTGCGGGCAATTCGAGCTGCCAGCGGTGATCTGGTGCCGCCATCCGGGCATCACTGGCGGCGTCGATGATGAGCCGGGTCAGATCGACCGGGTCGCTGGCGAGCGGCCGGCCTGCATCGAGCCGGGCGAGCAGGAGCAGCTCGTCGACCAGCTCGCTCATCCGGCCAGCCTCGGACTCGACCCGCCGCAGCGCGTGCGTCACGTCATCGGGCAGCACCCCGGCCCGACGACGGGCGAACTCGGCGTATCCGCGGATTGCGGCGAGGGGCGTGCGCAGCTCGTGGCTAGCGTCGGCGGCGAACGAGCGCAGTCGCGACTCGCTCGCGTGCCGGCGCGCCAGTGCGGCTTCGACGTGCCCGAGCATCAGGTTGAATGCCGTGCCGACCTGGCCTACTTCGGTGACCGGATTTGCCTCAGGTACCCGCTCCGGGAGGCGGACCTCGCCGCTGCCGAGCGGCAGCCGGGTCACGCTCGTCGCCGTGGCGGCGACCCGGCGCAGCGGGCGCAGCGAGAACCGCACCCACGCGGTACCGATCACGCCGGTGACAAGCAGCGCCGCCAGGAACACGGCTAGCTCGGCGATCGCTACCTGCTGCAGGGTGTGGGTGACTGGTTCGAGCGGCAGCCCGGTTACGACGACGCCGTCGTCGGTCTCGCTGGCGGTCATCCGGTAGGTGCCGTCGGGGCTCAGCCTCACCGTGACGAACTTTCCCACGGGGACACTCGCGATCGCCGCCGCGTCCGCCGCGCCGAGGTGGCAGGGGTCGCTGCTGCCTGCCAGGTACGGATCGCTGACCGTGCCGGGACGCGTGAGCACCGCGGTGAACGCGGCCGTCATCTGCTGCTGCGCGCACTCCGAGGCCGGCTCGCCGCCGCCTTGCGGCTGGCCTTCGCCGGGCGCCGGCCCACTGCCCTGATGCGGGCTGTAACAGCCGGAGTAGCGCAGATTTGCAGTGGTCAGCTCGGTGTCGAGCTGGCCGATCAGGACCGAGCGCAGGTGCGTGTAGGTCACCAGGCCTACCGTCGCGCACGCGACCGCCAGGAGCGCCAGGAGGCCGGCGATGAGGCGAGCGCGCAGTGTTCGGCGCGCCAGCCATCGCCTGGCCCGGCCGAGGGTCCGCTGCACCGCCATTGTCAGCCCGGCGGCTTCAGCACGTAGCCGACGCCGCGCACCGTGTGGATCAGCGGCTGCCGCCCGGAGTCGATCTTCTTGCGCAGGTAGCTGATGTACAGCTCGACGACGTGCGCCTGGCCGCCGAAGTCGTAGTTCCAGACCCGGTCAAGGATTTGCGCCTTCGACAGCACCCGGCGCGGATTGCGCATGAGGAATCGCAGCAGTTCGAACTCGGTAGCGGTGAGCTCGATCAGCTGCCCGCCCCGGCGTACTTCGCGCGCGTCCTCGTCCATCGTCAGATCCGCGACCGTAATCGCGGTTCCGCCGCTGGCGCGGACCATCCCGGCCCGCCGCAGCAGCCCGCGAAGCCGGGCTACGACCTCTTCCAGGCTGAAGGGCTTGGTCACGTAGTCGTCACCGCCGGCGGTGATGCCGGTCACCCGGTCCTGCACGGAGTCGCGCGCCGTGAGGAACAGGACGCACACGTGGGGCGTGACCGCCCGCACCCGTCGCAGCACCTCGAGGCCGTCGAAGTCGGGCAGCATGATGTCCAGCACGATCGCGTCCGGCTCGAAGTCGCGGACGGCACGCACCGCCGAACTGCCGTCCGGCGCAGTCTGGACCTCCCAGCCTTCGTAACGCAGCACACTGGCGAGCAGATCGGCGAGGCTGGGCTCGTCGTCGACGACCAGGACGCGCACCGGGCTCCCGTCGGCGCGGGTAAGACCGTCGTCGGTGGCCGGGCCGAGGTAGGGCTCCCTGACTGACGTCATGGTGCTGAGCGTGGCCGGCTGTGCTCGGCCGAGCATCTGGCCAGGCTCTGAGTTTCCTCTGAGCCTTCTAACCGCGGCCAGAGATCTCCCGGAACGGCACGTTCCTGTCGACCCGGATCTCGCCGGGCAGGCCGAGCACTCGTTCGGCGAGGATGTTCTTCTGGATCTCGTCGGTGCCGCCGGCGATGGATTGACCAGGCACCGACATCAGGACCTCCGCGACCACGCCGCCGAGGGCTGAGTCTGGGCCGGTGAGCAGTCCGGCCGCACCCGCGATCATCGCGTGCACCCTGGCTGATTCCCTGGCGACATTGCTGGCGGCTAGCTTGCCGATCGAGCCTTCGGCACCGGGCCGCGCACCGCGCGCACGGGCCTGCCGGGCGCGCTCGGCGGTCCACGCGCTGACCCGTTGCAGCGTGAGCAGCCGGGCGATCGCCTGCCGGATCACCGGGTCGGTCGAGACGCCGGCCATGCGAGCGTGCTCGACGACCAGATCTGGCCGACCAGCGCGCTGTGGGTACCAGGAGTAGGTAGCGAAGTGCCGCTCGGCTTCGGCCCGGGCCTCGGCGAGCGCCCGGCCAGGTGCCGGCGAGTAGCTGGGGCGCCGGAGAGCGGCGAATCGCCGCTCGTAGGACAGCGTCGTGAGCGCGGCTGCCCAGCCCTGGCCGACCGTGCCGATGACGTTCTCGGCCGGGACGCGGGCGTCGGTCAGGAACACCTCGTTGAACGAGGCGTGGAAATTCATCTGCCGTAGCTGGCGGACTTCGACACCGGGCTGCCTCATGGGCAGCGCGAGGTAGGTGATGCCCTGGTGCTTCGGCACCGAGCTGTCGGTGCGGGCCAGGAGCATCGCCATGTCCGCGTGGTGAGCGCTGGTGTTCCACACCTTCTGACCGTTGACAACCCAGGTGTCCCCGTCCAGGACTGCCGTGGTCGACAGGCCAGCGAGATCTGAGCCAGCGCCTGGCTCGCTGAACAGCTGGCACCACGTTTCCGCACCGGTCAGGATGGGCGGCAGCAGCCGCTCGCGCAGCTCGTCCGGGCCGTGCGCCAGGATCGTCGGCGCCGCCAGCCAGCTTCCGCTGCCGACCGGGACGCCGACCGCGCCTAGCGCGAGCAGCTCGCTGGCGACTAGCTCGTCGGCCCAGCCGGGCAGGCCGCGGCCGTGCCAGCGGGGCGGCCAGCTTGGCACCGCCCAGCCGGCGTCCAGGAGCTGCGCGCGCCAGTCGCGCAAGGGCCGGTCCGGATCCCAGTGCTGGCTCACCCATGCGGCCAGCTCCGATCGGACCTGCTCGGGAGTGGCCTCCGTCGGATCCGATCGGTCGATCACGGTCGTGCCTCTGCGGCCGGCGCGTTGGTCAGCTCACCGAGGAACTCGGTCACCGCTGCATTGAAGGCCTCCGGCTTGGCGAGGTTCGGTGCGTGTCCGGCGTCCGGGATGACGATCTTCCGAGCTCCGGGGATCTTGGCGGCCATGTAGTCGGCGGCCCCTAGGAACGGCGCGTCAGCCGCGCCGACGACGATCAGCGTGGGCGCGACGATGTGTGGCAGTCCGTCGATTACGCGTGCGTCCCGCTGGGTCAGCGTCTGGGTTGCTGCGTGGATCAGCCCGCTGGCGTCGCGGTGCTCTCCACTATGCAGCTCGGTACTGCTGCCGAGGCCCGCGAGCCCGCGCTCGGCCAGCCGCGCTGCGGTGACGTGCGCGCGCCGGTTCCAGTCGTCTCTGGCACCGTCGTTGCGGTAGCCGGGCCCGGTGCCGATAAGCACCAGCGCGGCGACCCGTTCGGGGAAAGTGACGGCGAACTCAAGGGAGAGGAAACCGCCGAGGGAATGGCCGCCGAGAACGGCCCGCTCCGGTCCGAGCGTGGCGAGCAGCGCGGATATGTCGTCGATCGCGTTCGCGGCGCTGTAGCTCGCGGGGTCTGTGGGGTATTCGCTACGGCCGTGGCCGCGCAGGTCCCAGGTCACCACTTGGTGAGTCGCCGCCAGCGCGGCGACGTTCGGCGCGAACATAGCCGACGTGGCGCCGTAACCGTGGCTAAGCAGCAGCGTGGGTCCGGTGCTACCGGAGACCTGGTAGTAGATATCCCCGGCCGGTCTCGCCAGTACGGGCATTGCGTCCTGCCTTTCGTCAGCTGCCGGTGAAGTGTGCCGGGCGCCGCTGCGTGACCGCCGCCACGCCCTCTTTCCAGTCCGAGGTCTGCATCAGACGGTCCTGCTCGACTCTCTCGCGTGCCATCGCGACGCGGGCTTGGTCGGCAAGGTGGGCGCGCATTGTCGCGCGGATCGAGCGAACGGCCAGCGGGGCCGCGGCCGCGATCTGGGCGGCCAGTGCATGCGCTTGTGCCCTCGCGTCACCCGGCTCGGTGAGGCGATCTGCCAGGCCAAGCCGGGCCGCCTCCTCGCCGCCGACTCGGCGGCCGGTGTACAGCAGGTCAAGCGACGCCTGCAGGCCGATGGCGGCGGGAAGTGTGACGGTGAGCGCGAAACCGTGATGGAAGCCGAGCAGCGCGAAGTTCGCTGCAAACCGCGCTTCGGGGGCAGCAACCCGGAAGTCCGCCGCCATAGCCAGCCCAAGCCCGCCGCCGATGGCGGCACCCTGCACCGCGGCAACCATCGGGAGCGGCTGCTCGAACAGCCGGATTGCGTAGTCGTACAAGTGCGCGCCGCCGGGCGTTCCGACCGCGTGCGCGTCGGCGAGGTCGGCCCCCGCGCAGAAGACGCGCCCGGCGCTGCACAGCACGATGGCGCGGCAGCGCCGATCGGCCGCGAGCTCGTCGCATGCATCGGCGATCTGGCGGATCAGGCTCACGCTGAAGAAGTTGTTCGGTGGCCGGCTGAACTCAAGGGTGGCCACGTGGTCGGTCAACTCGACGCTCAGCTCCGCGGACTTAATGCCCTCGCTGCGCTGATCCGTCACTGAGCCTCCCGGTGAGCTGACCGTTCCGTCCGCTTTCAGCATGGTAGAGCGCGCCGGCGCCGCAGCGGGGCGGCGATCGGCCGACCCGCAGAGAATCCTGCTGTGGATGCGTGCAACGGTGGCGAGACGCGATGGTCGTTGCGCTGGGGACATGTGGATGAAGCTGTGCACGAACCCGTGGAGACTTCGCGTAGACGGGGGATAAACGCGCGGCGTCTTGTGGATGACAAAAGAATCTTGAAGTTCTGCAGGAAAAGCCTTGTGCGGCGCGCCGACTGGGCGTAGAAATCTCTCACTGCTGAAGACCGGGATCCACCCTAGGGGCAACTCTGGGAACGCCGGAGCGAGTCAGGTGACCGGCGTTAACCGACTCGCATGGATCCTCAACGCAGCGGGTGCCACGTAGCACGCGGCGGCCGAGCAATCGGTAGCCGATGCAGCGGGGCACGCCACGTCGCAAGCGGCGGCCGGGCAACTGGCCGGCCAGGGCGGCGGGGCGACTGTCGCGCCGCGCGCGGCGGCCGGGCAACCGGTTAGCCAGGGCGGCGGGGCGACTGTTGAGCCGCGAACGGCGGCCGGGCAACCGGCGTACTGGACGAGGCAAGACAGGGGCGGGCCCCTCCATCTCATACATGGAGGGGCCCGTCGCGTATACGCGCGTCATAGCGCCGCCGTGCCTGCCGCGCGTCGATCGCTGTGTTCCCGCGGCTGTCGCTTGGCAAACCCGCCGAGTCCGGAATGCCGCGTTCCCTCGGTGTGAATCGTAGCAACCTACGCGCCGCTGAGCACTGATCCCTGGCCCACGTGGCCTCGGGATGGCCCCGGCGTGTCCACTGCGTGATGGTGCGATTACGATGCGACACTGTCCAGGGGACGGGGGAACGCGTGAGCATCAGCACCACTCGCGAGGTCAGCACAGACCATAAGCCGGTGCTCCAGCCGGGCCCGCTCACAGCCCCCGCGGCGGCACGCCCGGCCAGCGCGATGTTCCGGCTGCGGTCGGTGCAGCCAAGCCGGCGGGCGGTGGTGCACCTGCAGGCGGCGGGAGATCCTGTGGTGCCGGCCGGCCTCGCCACCTGGTTCACCGAGCGGTCCTGTCACTTCTACCTATCGGGCCTGCGCCTTCCGACCCGCTCCGTGTGGCCGTTTCGCTGGGACGGCAGGGCCGAGGAGCGGGTGTTTGGCGAGCTCGACGCCGTCTGCGCGCACCTGCGAGACGCCGACGGAATCGAGCACGTGATCGTGTCAGCGCAGGGACCTGCCGCTGTGCTTGCTGCCCGCTGGTGTGACCGCCGCGCCCGCGCGCGGGCAGCTGCGGACGGGCTGCGGGAAACGTGTCGGCCGGCCGCTGACGCGCTGATCCTCTACCAGCCGGCGTGGTCGCCCAGTTCGCGGGTGCGGCTGGACATCGACTGTCCCGTGCTCGTGCTGTCCGGATCAGCGCCCCGGCCGCGGCGACTCGCCGCGTCGGTGCGTCTCGGCGGCCACGTGACCTGGCTGCAGCTGCCGGAGTACGCGGGGCTCGCCAGCGCGGCCGGGCTGGCGGGAGTCGCTGGTGGCCCGGCCAGCCGGGCATTCTTTGCCGAGCTTGGGCGCTGGCTCGGCGCCTACATGTACGGGCACCCGATCGACAAGCTGCTCTAGCGCCGTTCGGCGGCGCCCGGCACTTCCGGGCTACCTGCTGACGACGTTGACGAGGACCGACGGATATCCCGACGCCCCATTGGGCTCCTCCGGCTCGGCCAGCGACGTCTGGGTGTAGCCGGTCTTGTCCGTCGCCCTGGCCTCGATCAGGTAGCTGCCAGGCCCGACGTTCACGTCCCACTCATAGACCCACTGCCGCCAGGTGTCGAGGTCCGGCACGGCCGCGAGCTGCGCCTGTTGCCACGGGCCGTTTGCTACCCGCACCTCGACAGCCTCGATCCCCTTGTGCTGGGCCCACGCGACGCCGGCGATGGCCGTCTTCCGGCCCACGGTGAGCGGATTCTGGCCGGTTGGCACGTCGATGCGGGACTCGGTCTTGATCGGTCCGTGCGCCGACCAGCCGCGCGGTACCCAGTAGGCCTGCGCGGCCCCGTACGTTGTGACCTCGATGTCCACGAGCCACTTGCATGCCGACACGTACCCGTAGAGACCAGGGATGACCAGGCGGACGGGGAAGCCGTGCGCTACGGGCAGGGGAGCGTCGTTCATGGCGACCGCCATCAGCGCATCTCTGCCATCCATCGCGGTGGCGACAGGCGTGCCCGAGGTGAACCCGTCCGATGAGGTGCACAGCAACTGGGTGGCCCCCGCGCGCACCCCTGCTTCTGCAAGCAGGCTGCGCAGGCTGGCGCCGAGCCACTTGGCGTTGCCGATATACGGTCCGCCGACCGGGTTCGAGACACAGCACAGCGTGATGTAGTCCTCGATCAGCGGCCGCTTGATCAGTTCGTCGAAGCTGAGCACTAGCTCGCGCCGCACCATCCCGTGCACCCGCAACTGCCACTGTGTCGGCGCGATCTCCGGCAGCACGAGCGCGGTGTCTACCCGGTAAAAGCTGCTATTAGGCGTAATAAAGCTGCTCAGGCCCGGGATCTTCAGGTCGGTTCCGGGTGGCAGCGGAGGCGCCGGGACGGTCGGCCGGGGCAGCCTGAGCGCGTGCTGGGCGGCGCTGACATTGCGGCTGCTAGCCAGCCACGAGCCGCCGCCGTAGGCGACGAGCGAGCCCGCCGCGACCGCCGCGCTGACGCCGAGAAACCTGCGCCGGTCTGGTCCGGCGGCGGCCGGGTACGTGGTCACCTCGATGTCCACGAGCCACTTACACGCTGACACGTA
>JASHOE010000267.1 GCA_030041275.1 Streptosporangiaceae bacterium | reverse complement strand
AGGCACATAGTTTCCAGAAGCCAGCGGACAAGGTGGAACGGGTGGCCAGTGAGCCAGCCCAGCCCGTAGGTACCGGCGCCGTACATGACCGACTGGTGTTCATGGTCAGGCACGGGCAAGCTGCGTGTCAGCGCGGGGTGAGGACGTCGAATTCGTTGCCCTATGGGTCGGCGAGGCACGTCCACGGCACGTCGTCGCCTTGGCCGACGTCGATGTCGGTTGCGCCGAGTGCCCGCAGCCGGGCGACCTCCGCCGCTTGATCGTCACCGGGGTACGGCCGCAGATCGAGATGGACACGGTTCTTCACGGTCTTCGGATCCGGCGTGCGAAGGAACTCCAGGTATGGACCGACACCCTTGGCGGAACGCAACGCCGCGTAGTCGTCGGCCACCTCGCGCACCCTCCAGTCCATCGCCTCGCCCCAGAAGCGCGCCATGGCCCGCGGATGCGCGCAGTCGACCACCACCGCGGCGATCAGCCCGGTGTCCAGGTAGATATCCCGAGGCTCCAGCACGCAGAACTCGTTGCCCTCGGGGTCGGCAAGGACCGCCCACGGCACGTCCCCCTGGCCTACGTCTGCTGGTGTCGCGCCGAGAGCCTGCAAGCGCGCGACCAACTCCGCCTGATGCGCCGCAGACGTGGTGGCGAGATCGATGTGCACGCGGTTCTTCACCGTCTTGGGTTCCGGGACGCGAAGGACGTCGATGCAGACGGCGACGGGGTCGGGATAGACGAAGCGCTCAGGTTCGAGGCTGGTCACGCCCGGTTCCTCGCTGGAAATTCCCCAGCCCAGTGCCGCCGCCCAGAACCGGCCGACGGCGGCGTCATCCTGCGCATTCATCGCAATCTGAACGAGCCGCGTCGGCACGCTGCCGATACTATGCCCTGCCCGGATGGGTGGAAGCTCGCTATCGCTAGGGCAGTACCAATCTTCCACCCGTGAAGATCACCATGCCGGATCAGGAGCGGCGACGTCTCGAGTCGGCGCGTCGCCGTTTCATATCCGCGCGCCACTGTGGAGGGTTTTGTGGAAGACAAGAACCAGCACCAGAGCGGCACCAACGACAACGAGCCAGATGACCAGAATCATGATCGTCGAAGCCCGGCGTGCGGCAGGCGTCCCACGCCGGTACGCCTCGGCCTGCTCCGGCGTCACCTTCGGAGTTCTGGCCGGATGCTCTCGAGACATAGCTAGCCCCACGGAGGCTGAAAGACCGCGGTCGCAGGATTGCGGCCGATGGGGACGATCAGGGATGGATCATCTCCTAACGGCGTGACACAGGTCAATGGCGGAGCCGCTAGCGAGCTGGTTGCGCGGAGAACTCCCGGCCCGAACCGGCTCCTTATAGCCGTCGGCTTATCCCAGTGACCACCCATGCCCGGCCGAGGGCGCTGCAATACAAGGCCACAATGACGAGGACCAAAGCACGTTGCAGCGCGCCACTATGGCTGTTCGTCAGGAGGGCCACGGCGAGGCCGAGCTGTGCTGGGTAGGCCACAATTGAAATCGACGCGAACGCGATATTCAGCGTTCTGGTTGGAGAGCTGCGGGAGAAATTTCCAGCGCGCCTTGCCCTCGGTATCAGCCGTCTGGTAGCCAGCAGGCCGACGGCTGCCATCGCAAGGCTTGATAGCGCGAAGACGGCTGAGCCTCCGGTTAGGGCCACGATGGAGACGATAAAGATGTCGACCAGGGCCAGAAAAGCGCTCCCGGCCAGCACTGTTCGCAGCTCTCGAGTTGCGGGGTTCTGGTCATCTGCGTTGACGACTGACACGGCGACGACAAGCAAGCCCAAGATGGCAGCAGACGCGCCCGCGCTTGTGATGAAGAAGGACTGATAGTGGCCGACCACGAGGCACCCTATCGGGCATCGGCGGCTATCTTGCCGAGGCGTGCCCGCACCGCCACCGGACTCGTTCAGCCTCGCATGCTCGCGCTTGCGCATTCGCTATATCCGCTATCGCGGTGCAACAACCGACGGGCGTTTCCGTGCCGCCTAGCGGTTTGCCATCACAACCGGCGCTATCCTCGCTCGTTTATCCACAGCGAGACGTGGGCGGGTTCCAGCGCCTGGTCGACAACAGCGGCCAGGTCTTCCCGGACCGAGTTCAGGTCGACCGCGTCTTTCAGGCGAGCGGCGAAGGCGGCGATAGTCTGGTCGGCGTCGTACCGGCTGCGATTGAACCGCCTATCTACCACGTGCTGCACCCGCCGGCGCAGCGGATTAAACAGCGCAGCGGCGGCGAGCGTCGAGGCGGCCACCGCTACTGGGGTGTGGAATGACAGAACGTGGGTGGCCAGCAATACCAGGCCCGCGTACAGCCCGACCAGTAAACCGGTGACGATGGCATAGGCAAGGGTGCGGGAGATGATTCGGTCGATGTCATACAGCCGGTACTTCAGGATCGCCACGCCCATCGACACCGGTAGCGCGGCCAGGCCGAGCCAGAGGAGATTATCGATCCACGCGAGCGCGGTGGTGGTGTGGCCGGTCGTGCCGAACGCCGCTCCAGGGATCGAGCTCGCAATGGCGATCGCAGCACCGCTTGCCAGCCACTTCAGCTGCTCGCGCCGATCACCGGACGAGGTCCGCCAGGACAGTACCTGGCGGATGATGAAACCCACGGACAAGGCCAGCATCAGAATCAGAATCGCGTGGAATAGGGCCCCGAACGCGCCAGCTGGATTGTCGACGGTCGACAGTCCGCCGACCGCGTCGATCCGCAGGGGGCGGACGCTGAGTGCACGCGCCGTCGCGACGGTGTATGCGGCCAGCAAGACGATGTAGAGCGTGCAGTACAAGCGCAGCGCCGAGCGCCACAGCCCCGACGAGAGCCTGCCATCGGGAAACAGCACGATCACCACCACGAACAGCACCAGACCCGGGACCCACAACTCGTCAACCGCCAGACCGACCGGGCCGAGTGGCAGGCGGCGGCCCAGCCGGTAAACGGCATAGGCGTAGTCGCCGCCGTCATTGGCCACAAACAGCAGGATGGCCGCGGCGAGGAACAGCCAGCCCAGCGGGTTATGCGGCTGACGCCGGGCGACGATGAACCCGACTCCGGCGCACGGGACGCCGATGACCAGCGCGACGATCCCGTCGCCTAGCTGCCCGGATAGCAAGCTAAGCGGGAGTGTCGCCGCCAGGGACAGTGCCGCCAGGCTGCCCAGGACCGCCGCGCACGACGCCCGCGGCCCCGCACGGAAACCGAGCCTGGCTGCCGGAGTCCCCGCAGGCCGGTTCGCAGGACCAGTGCCATCCACGGGCGCAACCGTACGCTCCGATCGTTCCGGGAACGTTACCGCAGAGCGCCGCGATCACCCGGACCCGTGCTTCGAACGACGTGTGCATCCACTGCCAGCGGAAGGCACGTGGCCGGTCGTGACTTCAGCGGCGCCAGCAACCTCTGCCGCCATTAAGCGCGGGGCTCATCGACCCAGACGCGCAGAGCCCCGCCGAAGACTGTGCCCATTCGGTACCTGACCCAGCGCCGAGCCTCGTCGGGAAGCTGCGGAACCTCACCGTAGGCGAGCACGGTGACGACCGAGCCGTAGCCGTCCTGCTCGATGAGCAGCTCCACAGCTGCCACGGCAGGATCCACCCAAGGTGCCAGGAGGATGGCGTCGGGTCGCCGGAAAGCGGCGAGCTGCGGTGATAGCTCCCCGGTGAGCGGAGAGAGCCACCGCTCCAGGTCGTCGACGACAGCTTCGTAAATGACCCATGGCGGCGGGGCGTACTTCCACCGTCTGCCGACGACAACATACGGCGTGGGAGCTGGCCAGGGACGGTCGTCTGCCATGCCGGAGCGCTCCGTTCTGCTCTTCTGGCAATCTAAGGACGAGACCGGCCCGGTGGCTCTGCCGCCGGGCCGAGTCTCGTCGGCCCACAGCTCTCGCGAGGCGTAGATCCCGGCCTGCCCGCTGCGGCAGCGCCGTTCCAGCCGGTTGAAGTCAAGCCGTAATCGCTGGCGCGCAGTGGCGCGGCCGAGGCCGCCGACTTTCCGGCCTGTCCATCCGTGCCTAGCCTGTTCGTCGGTAGGGCGAGAACGTCCAGTCAAGGAGGACACTATGAGCGTTCCACGGATCGTATCGCCCGATGAGTGGCTCGCCGAGCGCAAGGAACTGCTGGCGGCGGAGGAGCAGGCAGCTGACATGCTGACCCAGGTCAACGAGCGCCGCCGGGAACTGCCGGCCGTCGTCGTAGCGAAGGAGTACCTGTTCGACGGGCCAGCCGGGCAAGTGAGCTTGCTGGACATGTTCGAGGGCCGGCGTCAGCTCATCGTTCAGCACTTCATGTTCGACCCGACCTGGGACCAGGGCTGTCCGGTCTGTTCTTACCAGGCCGACAACATCGGCGACCTGGCACACCTGCACGCGCGCAATACAACGTTTGCGGCTATATCCAGGGCGCCGATCGACAAGATCGAGACGTTCCGGCGCCGGATGGGCTGGCCGTTCCCCTGGTACTCGTCCATGGGCAGTGACTTCAATTACGACTTCCACGTCACGCATGACGAAGACGTGGTGCCGATCGAGTGGAACTTCAGAACGAAGCAGGAACTGATCGACAGGGGCGACGCATGGGCCGCCAGACCCGGCGAACAGGGCGGGGTCAGCGTCTTCTACCGCGACGGCGACACGGTCCTGCACACCTACACCGGCCACACCATCGCCGAGCTGCTGTGCACCACCGACCAGTACCTGGACCTGACTCCGCTGGGCCGGCAGGACGAGTCGGTCGAGCTCCGACACCACGATAGGTACGACGAGCCGTGACCGGCGAGTGTCGGACTGACCTAGGGCACGCTCACCACTCCGCCGTTGACAATCCGACCCCAGTCACCTGGCGCGAACACGCGGCCAGGCCAGCCAGCGCAGCAACGTCGGCTGGATCCAGCGATCCGCGGTAGTAGAGCCCAACATACCTACTAGGCGCCTGCACCGGGCGAGGCTGCTGCCACCCGACATCCCAAGAGCCAGCACCTCGATCAGGAGGCGCTGCGCGAGGCCACGGACGCCGGCGCGGTGCAGTTGAACTGAGGCGACGCTGCGATGTCCGCCGCAGGCGGCGGACAGCTTGAGCTCAGCGTGGGCGTCGGAGTCGGCGAGGGCGAAGCCCGCGCTGACGCTGACGGTGTCGGGGTTGATCCGGGAGCGGGGGACGACGCGGTCCGCCCGGCCGACCTGCTGGCACCCGGCGACGGGGCCGACGCGGGGCTCGTGGCCGCGGACGGTGACGTGGAGTGGCTGCCCGGCGGGACGATGCTGACCCTGGCGCCGAAGTCGTGCAGGGTGAGCCGGAGGGAGTAGGTGAAAGGCACCTTGATCCCCAACAGGTTGAGCGTTCCGTCGCCCGTAACCGTGAACCGGCGGAGGACCAGGTTCGCCTGGCTCACGTCGACCACCACCGTCCAGTGGCTCACCTCCTCGGGGAGGTTTCCGAACGCGTGGAAGGAGGTGCCGGGAATGGTGAGCCGGATCTGGCGCACGCGCGTGCCGCTCACGCTGGTCGTGCCTAGGCTGCGGTATCCGGAACCCACGCGGGTGAGGTCCTGGAGGGCCTGCGCCGGGTTGGCGAGGGCCTGGTCGATGGGGCTCGTGTGGTCCGGCGGCACCGGGACCAGCGTGTACTGACCGCCATTGACCCTGATCCAGGCCTTGTTCCCCACGCTCACGATGTCCTGACGCAGCGACCTGCCGAAGATGCTCGCGACCTCAGTCAGCTCGCCCCGGTCAGGGAACTGAGTGGCGCCGGTGCCGGTTATGTCGGTCGTCGTTTTCTGCCCGCGCAGGGACAGGCCGATGGTGCCGCTGAGGTCGAACCGGGCGGATTTCTCGGCACCGGTGTGGACTGCGGCCTCGTGCAGGATGGCCGCGTAAGCCGGGGGCGTGCTAGGCCCGAGCACGAGTACCAGCGCCACCGCCAGAGCGACCACCGCGGCGGCCACCCCTGCGACCAGGCTCACCCGAGGGCGCCACCGACGTCTGCGGGCGTGGGCAGCGCGGCTAGGCCGTGCGGGCGGCCGCCGCGATGGCGGAGCGGTGCCGGCCGACGGCGAAGGCGAAGACGAAGAGGCCAGCGGCGGGGCAGCAGGCGTCAGCGGCGGAGCAGGCGGCACCGGAGCGGCAGGCGCTGTGCCAGGCGAGCCGTGGGCGGCCAGCTCGGCGCGGAACCGCGTGATCGCCCGGTCGACCGCCCCGGCAGGTGGTTCGGGCTGCGGCAGTCGAGCCAGCCGTGCTTCCAGTTCCACGAGGGCCGCAGCGAACGCCGAGCAGGCCTGGCAGCTTGTCAGATGGTCAAGCAGCTCGTGACCCGACTCACTGTCGGCTAGGCGCCGCTGCACCTCGGCGCACTCAGCAGGCAGGGGATCGCTGGTCATGCGGGCCCCCCTTCCTGCGCCGTGACCGGCCAGCCGCTGTCATGCACCGTCACCGGCCGCGCACCGAGCGCAGCAGCCAGCCGGTGCCGGGCCCGGCCTACTCGTGATCGCACCGTAGAAGCGGGAACACCCAGCAGGGACGCGGCCTCGAAGCTGCTGTATCCGTAGTGGTGGACAAGCAGGAACGCCTCTCGGTCTTCGGCGGGCAGCCGGTCGAGGGCGGCCTGCAGGTCGAGCCTGTCGGCCAGCGCCTCCGTTCCCGCCGCGCTACCGCCGACCGCCTCGAGATCGGGCGGGGTCACCGTCTCCAGCTGCTTCAGCCGCGCCCGGTCGATGCACAGCCTCCGGCAGATGGTGGCCAGCCAGGTACGCATCGAGGCGTCGCCCCGCCACCCGGCCAGGGCTCCATAGGCCCGCATGAACGTGTCCTGGGTCAGCTCTTCTGCAGCCGTCTCCTCGCGGACGGAAAGGAACGCGACCTTCCACACCGCCGCGTAGTGCCGGCGCATGAGCATCTCAAACGCCCGCGTGTCGCCGCTGACGGCGCTGGCGGCCAGGGCTTCGTCGGACGGCTCAGCCACAACCGCCCGCATGACGACTCGACGTCCCGCGGCACCGCGGGTGCGCGCTGGACAGGCATACACCCCGGCCACACCCAGGTAGACGAGCGCGGGGACCGTCACTGACGGCACGCTCTTGCTGCCCGCCGGACCTTAACAATCAGATCGCCTCGTCAGTTTGACGCCCTGCCTTCGTCTACGAGGGCATGGAGCATACATCGCGAACCACAGGCCGGCTCGGATTGCTGGCCACCCCGTTGTTAGCTGCGGCTCTGGCGCTGACCATATCGGCTTGCGGTAGCTCAGCCCCGAGCGGTATCTCAGCCCCCAGCGGCACCGCAGGGGCAAGCCCGAGCGGCGCCACGTCAGCGTCCGGCGAAGCCTCCGCGGCACAGTTCTGCGGGACCTGGCAGCAGTTCCGGACGACGCTAGCCGAGCTGAAACCCATCCTGGACAGCATCCCTGCTCCCAGCCCGTCCGCGGCACCGACCTCGCTCATCCTGCCGACGATGCAGGACATCAACAACGTATTCCAGCAGCTGGACCAGGTGGCGCCCCCCGCCGTGAGCGCCGACATGGACGCCCTGTCCAGCTACTGGAGTCAGATCGTGGCCGACTTCCAGTACGGAAGCACCGTCGCGCAGGTTGAGGCGTACATCCACGCGCATCCGCCGACGAACGCGGCCACCGTCAGCGCCAGCACGCAGCAGCTGGCGGACTATCTGTCGACCACCTGCCACATCACCATGAATTCCTGACCTGATGCTCGCTCCGCCCGCACCCAAGCGTCCCGTGCAACGGCAAGCCCGAGGCCGTTGCACGGGATCAGCGCGCCGGGCTATCGAGGCCCACGGACGGTCGCCAAACTGCACGGCAGTGCGCCCCGCCAGGCTGGGACTTAGCATCGATGGCCATGACCGGGATGCCAGGCGGGGCTGCCAAGCTCCGCATTGTGCCTGCGAACGAGGTGTCGTGGGATGATCTCCTGACCGTTGTCGGTAGCGCGCGCGCCTTCGACGCCCTGTGCTTCTGCCAGCGATTCAAGGTCTTGAAGACCTGGCAGTTGATCGGCGAGGAGGAGCGCGCACACCGGCTGCGGACCCAGGCCGAATGCGGGTATCCGGACTCGGATACGACAAGCGGGCTGGTCGGCTACCTCGAGGACGAACCGGTGGCGTGGTGCGCGGTTGAACCGCGACCCGCGTACGTCCGGCTCACCAGGCCGGTTACCTGGGCCGGACGGAACGAGGACAAGACCGACGAACGAGTGTGGGCCATCACCTGCACGCTCACCCGCACGCCCTACCGGTGGCAAGGGTTCACCTACCAGATGATAGCCGCGGCCGTCGAGTTCGCCCGGCAGCGTGGCGCGCGTGCGGTGGAGGGCTACGGAATGCTCACCGAGCCCGGGAAGGTCATCACCTGGGGTGAACTCCACGTGGGCAGCCGCAACGCATTCGCCGCTGCCGGATTCAGGGACGTGACCAGGCCCACCAAGCGGCGCGTTGTGATGCGGATCGACCTCTAGGCCGCGCGGTCCCACCACGAGAGCACGCGCATCGCACGCAGCGTCACCCAGCGAGATGGCTTGCCCGCGCCCTCGTCCACGTCGAACCAGACCCGGCCCGGCAGCTGCCGGTCAAGGAGCCAGGTACCGTCCTGCAGGCGCCTGGACCGGACGTGCTCGACCGCTTCGCCGAGCCGCGGGTCCGGGCTGGCGCCGGTCAGGGCGGCAGCAGATCGGAAGTAGTCCAGCGCCCTGAGTACGTCGTAATGCCATCGGCAGGGATGCACGAAGGACAGGAACTGCTCGTCAGCAGGTTCGCCCGTACTCGCGCGACGGAAGAGGTTGCGCTCCAGGAGGTATTCCTCGCCCGACTCGCGCGCGCGCTTCAACTCCCGCGTGCCCCCGGTGGCTCGCTCCTGCTCCAGGAGCCCCTCCAGCACGTTGATGGTCGTGGCGAAGGAAGAGCGAACCGAGCCATTGGCCCGCTCGCAATTCCAGCCACCATCCGCGAGCCGCTCTCCGGCCAGCCTGCCGGCCAGGGCAGATACCTCGACCCCGAGGTAAGCGCCGTCGGCCACGACTCGGCCGTTGATGCACTCCTCGGTTTCACCCTCCCAGAAGGGCTCGCCCGCGTGATCCCAGCGGGAGTTGGCGCCGATCAGCTCGACGGCCCGGCTGGCTCGTTCGCAAGCGGGATCGAGACCGAACTCTCGCAGCTGCGATAGGACGAAAGTGGTGGCCGTCCATGGCTGGCCGACCTCCCGCCACTCCCGGAAGTCGAAATCACGCGGCAAGAAAGCGCCCCCCGCCCACTGCCCGTCCGCGTCTTCGCAGGAGAGCAGCTGAGCTCCCCAGCCCTCCGTCTCGACCCTGGCGCGCTCCGCCTGGTACTCCGACTCGGGCGCACCGAGCAAGTCACGCATGACCTGCCACCGGATCGACGCATCCGAGTTGAGAAGCCAGTCGATAACCGAGTCCGGCGCCGCCATGCTGCTGGAGCCGGCGGTCGCGGATGGCATCGACAGCCTCCCAAGGCAGAACAGCGTGGCCTGGCGCCCCCGCCGGCACCAGAACTGAGCCTATGTCGTTTCTGCGGGAGTGGTTCGCGGCGCCGAGAGTTTCCGTAGCGTGGCTGCAATGCAGAACTACGACGCAGACCCTCAGGTCATTCCGTACCTCCTCTACGAGGACGCGGGCGCGGCGATGGACTGGCTGATCAGGGTGTTCGGGTTCGCCGAGCGCGTCCGTGATCGCCAGAGCGACGGCACGGTGCGGCACGGCGAGCTAGTGCTCGACAACGGCGGCGTGATCATGCTTGGCTCCCCGGGAGGAGGCTTTCAGGCACCCGCCCGGCTTGGCACGGTGACCCAGCTCCAGTGCATTACCATCGGCGACCTCGTGGCGCACCGCGAGCGCGCGCAGGCTGCCGACGCCGAAGTCTCTGAGATCTCGATGCGCGCACATCGCGCCCGCAGCTACACGGTCAATGATCCCGAGGGCCACAGCTGGTACTTCAGCGAGCCGTTGTAGAGCCGATCCGCCGTCACGCCGCGAGCTAGCTGGCGGAAACGATCAAAGGCGGCAACGGAGGAAATACCGACTGGCGCCGGCAGGACATTTACCGTGGACCCAGTCCCCGGTCACGCCCCCGCCGGAGGCCGGAAATAGACTCCCCGCCGTGAGCAGCTACAGCGTTCATCTACTGGCACGCGGTGAGGCCCCGCAGGAGGCGATCGACGCGCTGATGGACGAGATCCACAGCGTGGTGTCGGGTGGCCCCGGCCATCCGACCTGGTCGGTCACCATGACCACCGAGGCCGACACCCCGATGGCCGCCGCAGCACAGAGCGCCGCCATCGTCTCGCAGGTGGCCGGCAGCTGCGGCCTCCACGTCCGCGAGTTCATCCGGTGCGAGGCCGGTCTCACCGAATACGAGCTGGCGCACTTCCCGTTTAAATGACGGTGGACCGCGAGCCGCGAGGCTACCGGGGAAATCCGGCGTGTGACGGCACCTGGTTGCCGGCGATGGACAGGCGTTCGGCCTCGGACAGGCCCGCCGCTGCGAGGATCTTCTGCACGACAGCAGTTTTCGCCTGGCCGTACTCATCGATGTCGGCGGCGCGCAGGCCAGCGGCTCGTTTCACGGCTGCGTACTCGGCGCGCAGGCCAGCGTCGGCGCGGAGCACATCGCGCAAAGCCAGGTGATTGCGCAGCGACAGGCAGCCTTCGGCGATCACGTACGTGTTCGTTCCCGCCAAGCGAGCCGGCTCCTTGAATGCCCAGCGTTGCGGAATGCCAAGTTCGCCTAGCGGCGTGAACCCGAGCGAGATCAGCACGTGGCTTGCGGCGGTCACGGCCCGAGGCGGCACGACGATGTCGCAATCGATGATGGGCTTGGCTGCAAGACCAGGGACGGCAGTGCTCCCGACGTGCTCGATCGTGACGACGGGCACTCCGGCCTTGGCCATGGCTGCCGCGTACTCCGCCCGCAGGGCGGCAAAGCGGTCCGGCCAGGCTGGGTCGTAATCCACGACGTTGATCACTCGACCACTGTAAAGGCGACTACGCCCGCTTCCCCTGGGTGCGTGCGGGTCGAATCTCGTCGCGGAGCGGAGGCAAGCTGAGACGGCCTGCGGCCAACTCGTAATCTGAAGATCATGGCACGTGACGAACGGAGCGTTACCCCGCAGAGCGAGGACTTCGCGGCCTGGTACAACGACGTGGTCTTCCGCGCTGAGCTGGTGGACCGGGGACCAGTGCGCGGCAGCATGGTGATCCGGCCGTACGGCTACCGGATCTGGGAGCTGCTGCAGGCGGACATCGACACGCGGATCAAGGCGACCGGGCATCAGAACGCGTACTTCCCGCTGCTCATCCCGCAGAGCTACATGCAGCGTGAGGCCGAGCACGTCGAGGGCTTCGCGCCTGAGCTATTCACTGTCACGCACGCTGGCGGGAAGGAGCTGGAGGAGCCGCTCGTCATCCGGCCGACATCGGAAACGATCATCGGCGAGATGATGGCCAAGTGGATCAGCTCACACCGTGACCTGCCCCTGCTGCTGAATCAGTGGGCCAACGTGCTCCGGTGGGAGATGCGGCCGCGGATGTTCCTGCGCACGAGTGAGTTCCTCTGGCAGGAAGGCCACACCGCGCACGCCACCGCGGCGGACGCGATCGCCGAGACCATGCTGGCGCTGGACCTCTACCAGGACGTGGCCGTGGAGATCGCCGCGATGGCCACCGTTCCGGGCGAGAAGACACCGGGAGAGCGCTTCGCGGGGGCCGAGCGCACCTTCACCATCGAGCCCATGATGCGGGACGGGCGTGCACTGCAGGCCGGCACCACCCACTTCATGGGAACGAACTTTGCCGCAGCGTTCGGGATCACGTATGCCGGGGAGAGCGGCACGGACGAGCTGTGCCACACCACCTCCTGGGGCATGAGCACGCGGATGGTCGGCGGCCTGATCATGACTCACGGAGACGACAAAGGACTCGTGCTCCCGCCGGCGCTGGCTCCGTATCAAGTGGTCATCGTGCCGATCGGGCGCGGCGAGCAGGGCGACATGACGACATCCGCCGCTGTCCAGCTGGCCGTGGCCCTGCAGAGCGCGGGTATCCGGACGCACGTGGACGACCGGCCGCAGTTGTCACCCGGGTTCAAGTTCAATGACTGGGAAATGCGGGGCGTGCCGATCCGGCTCGAGCTAGGCCCGCGCGACCTGGCAGCCGGCACGGCGTTGATGGCCAGGCGCCTGAGTTATGGCCAGCCGGACCCGGGCAAGGAAGCCATCCCCATCGAGGCCGCGCCCGGCCTGCTGGTAGCCGAGTTGACCGAGTTCCAGAGCATGCTGACGCGACGAGCGGTCGACTTCCGTGATGACCACACAGTCACGGTCGATTCCTGGCCCGAGTTCGTCGCCGCCGTGGCGATCGGCTGGGCGCTGGCGCTGCAGTGCGGCGAGCCCGCTTGTGAGGCTGAGATCAAAGCCGAAACGACCGCAACTCCGCGCTGCATCCCGCTGGCAGGCGAGCCCGAGCAGGGCCCGTGCATCCGCTGCGGCAAGCCGTCGGCCTACGGCAAACGGCTGATCTTCGGGCGCTCGTACTAACGCGATTCACCCGCGCTACCGTGTCGCTGTGAGCGACTGCGACCCGGCGCCGGATCACGCGGCGGTAACCGAATATGTCGATGCAGCCGCTCCCGGCATCGGGCCTGCCGACTTCATCATCGTCTTCGGGACTCGCTTCCGCGAACCCGCGCCGATTGCCGTCCGCTTGTACCACGGTGGGCTGAGCCGGATCATCGTGCTGACGGGCGGCGCCAGCAAGCGGGAACCAGGCTTGATCGAGGCCGACGTGCACGCGGAGCTGATCGCGGCTGCGGGCGTGCCGCGTGGGGCAATGCTCATCGAACGCCAGTCCACGAACACGTTCGAGAACGTCACGTTCGCCAGACCGCTGATCACGCGTGCAATCGGCGAGCCGGAAACGGCCATCGCTGTTCTCAAGTGGCACCACCGCCGTGCCGTGCTCCTGCTCGCCCGCAACATTCCGTCTCTGCGCAGGATCTTTACGGTGACGTACGACCCTCCTGATCCGTGCACCGGGCAGCCCGTGACCCGCGAGAGCTGGCCACGGCTGGATGCCGACCGAGTCCGGCGCGAGTTCGACGTCGTCCGCGAGCTGCTGCGGGACCGAAGAGTCGACGTCCTCGCAGCGGCGGGATGCGGCTGGACCCGGGCGGCATCCGATGCGGCAAGCTAGCTGGTCCTGACCACCTGGTATGTAAGGAAGGCCAGGCTGTCACCGAGTGACCGGGCCGCCACGAGGCGGAGGACCTTCTTGTCACTGATGTGGTCGTAGAGCCGCTCGCCGGCTCCCAGCACCACCGGGTAGACGAACAGTCGCAGCTCGTCGACGAGGTCGTTGTCGATCAGTGTGTGGGCCAGCTGAATGCTGGCGTTGACGACGATGTCCCCGGTTAGCAGTTCCTTCAGTTTCGAAACCTCGTCCACCACGTCGCCCCGGAGCACCGTGGCGTTGCTCCACTTCGGCTCGTCCAGAGTGGCGGACACGACGTACTTGGGCAGGCTGTTGAGGCGCTCCGCCCACTCGCCGGTCCGCGACAGCCAGCGGACGGCGAACCACTCGTCGCTTCGTCGGCCCAGCAACATGGCCTCGGCATTCAGCGCCTCGTCGAGCAGGGCCTTGGCCCACTCGTCGCGGTCTCTCGCCCCTATCTGGTGGTACCAGCCCCCGAGCCTGAAGCCTTCCTCACCCATAGGGTCCTGAACGACTCCGTCCAGTGAGACATTCTCGCTAATGATGATCTTCCCCATCTCGGTTCTCCTTGGTTAGCGTTGTCAGCCGCCAGCTGAGGTAGACACCCCGATCTGGGAAACTGGGCGCTCAAGGACCGCCCAGTTCGGCCCTCGGGCGGTGTCATGACAAGTTCGTGGCGCACGACCGTCAGCTCCGCGGCCACCCGAGCAACGTCCGCCATCTGCATCGAATGCGAGGCCGCTGCGTCAGCCCGTGGCCTCGGATATGCTCTCCGCGATCTCCCAGACGTGGCCAGCGGGATCGGCGAAGGTGATCGTCCGCATCCCCCACGGTCGGTCAGCTGGACCGGTGATCAGCTCCACGCCTCGTGAGGTCAACTCGGCAGAGACGGCGTCCACGTCATCGACGATGATGGCGAACTGCCCAGCGCCTTTCTGTGCCTCCTCCTGCACCTCGGGGACCGGAACCTGCGCCGCCGCGGCCTTGTGCAGGAACACATACGCGCCCTTGAATCTGACCATCGCATTGTCGGCGTCGAAGCGTGTGACCTCGAGACCGAAAGCCTGCTGGTAAAACTCGGTTGCGCCGTCCACATCGGGCACCATCAGCGTCATCGCGCCGATCTCCCTGTCCCACTCGCTCATCGCAGCTCCCTTTCTCGTTTGATCTTCTGCGTACTGAATCTGATCAATCCCTGGAGACTCGGGCCTCCGACGCGCCCAGCCAGGTACGGCCGTCGAGCAGCTCACGCGCCGCGTCGAGGTGGCCGGCGTGCGCGGCCGTCTCGACCATCATGTGCAAGATGACCCCGCGCGCGTCATCGAGCCGCCAGGTGGCAAAGTACTCGGGCCACCTGGCCGGCGGCGCGTCCAGATCGGCGGTGGCGAGAATCGCGTCAGCCGCCGCGATTTCCTCGCGGTAGAGCTCAAACACGGCTTCGGCCGGCCCGGCCGACGTCTCCCAGCCGCTTGAGTCGTCGAAGTCGACGAGCTCGCCAGCGATCACGCCGCGGACACAGAACCGCTCCACGTCGATGGCGAGGTGCCGTACGAGTCCGGCGCACGTCCACCCCGAAGGCAACACCGGCTGCCGGAGCGCGTCGTCCGGCAGGCCGCGCAGCACTCCGAGCACGTGCTGTCGCTGGCCACCCAGCCGTTCCAGCAGCGCCGCTCGCTCCTTGTTCACAGCCGGTCGCACCGCTGTTCCTCCTGTCCTGCCTGTTCAGGCTGCTGGGAGACGCCCGGAGCTCCGCATGAGCGCACCGGTGCCTTCCGTCAGTCGTCGATACGACGAACGAGACAGTCGGGCATGGACACCAGGCACCGCGACCTGATCTTGTGGCCGCATCGGTCGAGCACGCGCCCAGGTCAAAGCAGAACACGAGGAGAATGAGAGGCGTGGCTCTGCGGACGGCCTTCACAGATCTGTTCTCGATCGAGCATCCGATTGCTCTTGCACCCATGGGCGGCTACGCGGGCGGCGAACTGGCCGCGGCCGTGTCGGAAGGCGGTGGCCTCGGCCTGGTAGGTGGCGGGCGCGGCCACCAGGACTGGCTGGACCGTGAGCTCGCGATCGTCTCGGACCGCACGACCAAGCCCTGGGGCGTCGGATTCCTGTCCTGGGCCATCGACGTGGACGCGGTCGAGCAGGCGCTTTCCAGGCACCCGAGCGCGGTCATGCTGTCCTTCGGTGACCCGAGGCCGTTCGTGCGGCCGGTGCGCGAGGCGGGCGTGCCGCTGATCATCCAGGTCACCGATCTCGATGAGGCCAGGCAGGCGGTTGACCTGGACGCCGACGTTATCGTCGCGCAGGGCGCCGAAGCGGGCGGGCACGGCGGCAGCCCCGGGCGGTCGACGTTCTCCTTCGTTCCGGTGGTCGCCGACCTCGCGGCTCCGACGCCCGTGCTGGCCGCCGGCGGGATCGCCGACGGGCGCGGGCTGGCGGCTGCACTGGCCCTGGGCGCAGCCGGTGCGCTGATCGGCACGCGTTTCCAGGCGACGGTCGAGACGCTTGCGGATACCTCGGTCACCAAGGCGATCATCGAAGGCTCCGGCGAGGACACCGAACGCAGCACGGTTCTTGACATAGCCCGCGGCGTTCCCTGGCCGTCCCGCTACCCGGCCCGCGCAATCCGTCATCCGTTCGTGGAGCGGTGGCACGGGCGGGAAGCGCAGCTTGCCGTGGACGACGACGCTCAGCGCGCGTACCAGCGAGGGATCGGAAGTGGTGAACTGCCGGCGCTGCCGATCTGGGCTAGTGACGCCATCGACCTCATCACCGATGTGCGGTCGGCCACCGACCTCGTCGGGGACCTGGCGGCCGAGGCGGCCGCCACGCTGGCCCGGCTGCGGAGCTGACCACCCCGCTGGCGGCAGGGCTCGCCTGCCGCGGTCCTTACCGCCAGCTCGCGAGCGCCGCCTGGGCACGCGCGACCGCCGCGGCGATCTCCGCGGAGTCAGTCTCGACGCCGAGCGCCGCGTCGGCCGGGAACTGGACCGACGGGTTCGCCGCGTGTTCATACACCCTGACCAACACCTCGCAGAGCAGCCGACCCTGGAGTTCCTCCCGGCGCTCGACCTGGGCACGCACGTCCGGCGGCAGGTGATCCTTGACGTGCGGGCCCGCTCCGTAGCTAATACAGCGGCCCCGCTGGCTCGCCGTTTCGTCCATACCGATCAGTGTGCGCGCGGCTGGCGCTCCAGCTGCTCAACCGGCGCTCGACGAATCGGACGTCGGGCAGCGCGGCTGGGACCGCGAGCCGTTCACCAGCGACAGCACCGCGCACGCGTCGGTCTGGGCGAAGCGTGCCTAGTCACGCGCTCTCGGCGCGCTGAGCGCGCAGGACGCGCCACTTTCGAAGCAGTGACTTCTCAACGAGCCGCGGCCAGACGAAATACAAGCGCCGGATCCACCGCATGCTCCTCGGAAAAACGATAACCGCGTCGTTGCGCGCCACGCCGTCCAGGATCGCGCAGGCGGCCTGGTCTGCTGGCATCATCCGCGCAGGCGCCCCAGCCGCCCGCTGCCTGTCCCGGCCGCTGAGGGCTGCCAACGCCGGCAAGTTGACGACGATCGCGTTGTCATAAACGCTGCTCTGCACGAAACCCGGGCATACGACGCTCACTTTCACGCCGAGGTCAGCGCCCTCCAGACGCAGCGACTGCGACAGTCCCACTAGCGCGTGCTTGGCGGTGTCGTACGGTGCATTTCCTGGATCAGGAACGAACGCCGCGGCCGAAGACGTATTCACAATGTGCCCGAACCCTTGGCTGGCCATGATCGGATACGCCGCCAGGCAGCCATACAGCACGCCGTACAGATCCACGTCCAGCACCCGACGCCAGTGCTCTACGGTCAGGTCTCTGGCATCGCCGCCGATCGCAATGCCTGCGTTGTTGAACATGTAGTCAAGCCGCCCGTAGCGCGTCGCAGTCTCGGTCACGAGGCGGCGCACGTCTGGCTCGCTGGACACGTCAAGGGTGCACGCCTCGGCCAGTCCGCCTTCGGCTGCAATCGTGTCGGCTACCCGCTGCGCGTCCTCGCCCCGGACATCGGCGACCACGACTCGTGCGCTTCGCCGCGCCAACTCGTGGCACAGCCCCGCGCCGATGCCGGAGGCGCCGCCTGTGACGATCGCGACCCTCGCTGCGCCAAGCTCGCCTAAGTCCGCCGCCCGCGTCGTCATCACGTCACCAGACCAGGGGAACGAGGCGCTTGTGGCCCGCGGCGTAGCAGCGGTACCGCTCGCCGATGGTCACCTGCAGCGCGCGCTCCTCGATTTGGATCCGGAACAGCAGAAACGCCAGCGGCACCAGCACCGCGCCGCCGAGGCCTACCCAGTTTGCGCTCGCCAGGCCTAGGCCCACGCAGGCCAGCAGGACTCCGGCGTAGCCGGGGTGACGCAGGACCCGGTACGGTCCGGATTTGATCACCGGCTGGTCTCCACTCACCATGACCGTGAAGGTGAAGTAGTCACCGAGAGTCTTGATCGACCAGCCACGGAGCACAAGCCCGGCCACCATGAGCGCGAGGCCGACGGCGAAGGCCGCCGCGCCGGGCCTGATGGCAGCAAACGGCGCGACCCGCGGCGCGCCGAACAGCGCGAGGTTCACCCCGACGATGACCGTCAGCACGGCTGCCAGCCAGCCCCCGAAGCGGACCTTGGTGGCTCCCCTTCGAGCCGCCACGGTCTGTGAGTGCTGGGACAATTCCATCATCCCCCAGACCATCGTGAGGAACAGGATGGCTAAGCCAGCCGGATGGTTCTCGTTGAAATAGGGCATCATGTCTCCTCCTCATGTGGTTGCGCCGGGAACGCTTCCGGGGTAGCTGTAGCGCGCTCAAACAACGCCACCAGCGCTCTCCCGTACGCCTCGAGGTCCAGTCCCGGATCGGCCGCGAACTGCAGCATCAGATCGTCGAGGGCGGCCTTGACCGTTGCTGCCACGACCGGCGCGGAGAATGCTCCAAGGGTCCGGCGCGCCTGGCCGAGCGCCAGGACTTCAGTGAGCAGCGCCACGTCGGTTGCCCGCGC
This sequence comes from Streptosporangiaceae bacterium, assembly GCA_030041275.1. Lineage (GTDB taxonomy): Bacteria > Actinomycetota > Actinomycetes > Streptosporangiales > Streptosporangiaceae > JAJYUU01. Next base: position 11,278 of record JASHOE010000267.1, on the reverse strand, counting down.
GTCCAGCATCGCCCGCACCGCGGGCGCCGGCTCGCCCGCCTCATCCCGGACGCTGTTGTAAAGGCGTACCAGCGCGATCACGGGCCGGGGGTGCGTGCGCAGGTACTCCACCCACGCGGTGAGGTACGCGGCGAGGTAACGCTCCGGGAACAACCGCGGCTGTGCGGCGCGCATCCGCGGTTCTAGGAACTCGACCATCGAAGTCAGCACGTCCGCGACCACTGCGCGGATCAGTTCCTCCTTTGCCGGAAAGTGGTAGGTCACCACTCCCTTGCTCACGCCGGCGCGGCGGGCAATCTCCGCGACCGACGACCGTTGGAAGCCCAACTCGAACGTCGCATCGATCGCGCACGCCACAAGCTGATCACGGCGCTTGAGCTGGGTAAACGTCTGGTTCGTACTCACGACTAGATATTAGTACTCTCGTACGAGCACGTCAACACCACCGGAATGGGCCGCGCATCGGCCAGGGCACCAAGCCCGCGCGCCAACCGACCGGGCAGGCCTCTTGTCGTTGTCCGGAATCTCGACAAGCCGCCTTGGAAAGCGGGTCGGCGAACTGCCGCCACGCTCGTCGGACTGACGTGATCGCCGACGGCGGCGCGCCCGGTTTACTCGACCGGCGCCGCAGGCAGCTCGATATGGTTCATAACCGGTTCGCCCAGTGCAGGGCGGAGCCAGCGGCTGCCGACCTGAGCGCGTGCTGGCGCAGGAAGGAAAGCTCCGCGTCGATAACTTGCTCGTGCGCGTCAAGGAACGGTGCATAGTGCCCGCCTGGCAGCGCCACCAGCTCTGCCCCTGGCGCCGCGTGCGCCGCGCGGACCGCGGGCGCGGCAAGGGCGGTCTGATCCTGCTCGCACACGACTACCTGCAGCGGGCAGCACACCTGAGCCGCAGACCGGCCGGGGCTGTAGAAACCAAGCCTCAGTGCGGACCGAGCCGCCACCTTCCGCTGCCAGTCCGGGTGGGTATCGGGTCCGAACGCGCGGTTCGCCTCCCCGGAGTCCGGCGTCGTGAGCACGGCCACCGTCCCCGATTGACCAGCCAGCGGGACTAGCCGCGGCGGCCGCCCGACGAGCGAGCCGATCGCATCCAGGATGCCGATCCCGGTGAATCGCAGCATCGCTGAAAGCGTCTGATGACGCGCCGCATTACGCGTGGTGGCCGGCCCGTCGGCATTCGGCGTCTGCGCTATCGCCGCCGCCAGCTCCGGATGCCGCGTCGCAATATGGAAGACGTGCCCGCCGCTCGCTGAAAAACCCCAGATCGCGATCCGCTCCGGGCTCACTTCCGGCAGCGTTCGAGCGAACCTGATCGCGGCCTCCCAGTCGGCCAGCAGGTCGCGGACGGGCTGGACCAGCCGCGGCTGCCCGCCACTCTCGCCGAGTCGGCGATAGTCGAAGGCCAGGACCGTGAACCCGGCGTCGCTGAACCTCTTCGCGAATTTGTCGGTAGCCGGTTCCTTGGTGACCGCGAATCCGCCGGCCATCACCACGCAAGCACTGTTAACGCCCGGATAGTGCCAGGCCGCGCACTCGGTATTTCCACTGACGAATCGGGCTTTAAGCCTCTGCACGGACATCTGTCTCCCCACCTTCCCCGCGTGGACGAGATCCGGACTCTGCCAGTGAACACCACCGCGGGGCAGCCCTGAGATCCCGGCCGACGGCATGGGGGAGGATCACAGCCGCTGCGCCATCCGCCACTCGCTCCGCAGCACGACGGCGTACACCTGCCCGGTTCCGGGCTCGCCGCCTGTGACGTCAAGCACCGCCTGGGCGCGCGCTCGGCTAGCGGCGATGCCCGGCCGCCGGTCGGCCTCACCCACGATGCGCCAGTGGCCGTCGCCCGCGTCGCGCAGTACCACAAACCCCGGCGGTCGGCTTGGCACGCTCGCCGCCTCAGGCATAGCGCACCAGCTGCCACTGGTCCCGTGGCAGCGCCGCGTAGACGGCGCCTGCGGGATCCGCGCCGCCGGTAGCATCGCGCACGGCCTGAGCTCGCTCAGCACGCATCGCCAGGCCCGGCTGGTGATCCACGTCGCCCACGAAGTACCACAAGCCCGGCTCGACCTCCCGGAACACCGCGTACCCCCGCACCGCTGAAGGTCCACCGCCTGGCCCCGCCAACGACCTCACCTCTATCCCTCGCGTACTGCCCCGAGCAGCTAGGGACGCTGCCGGCTATGGACTCAGGAGGCTACCGTTCAGGCACGCGGCACCCGCCCGGCGCGAGCTGGGCTCCGGTCACGCGCCCTGCCTAGCAAGACGAGCCACCGCTGCGCATCCGCAACGATCTGCGAGACACTGCCTCAATGGCTTCGCCGGCACCACAGATCACAGAGTCCGCCGACGTTGTGGTCGTCGGCGGCGGTAACGCAGGCTACTGCGCGGCACACGCCGCAGCGCTGCGCGGGCGCCGGGTTGTGCTGATCGAACGAGCGCCGGCCGCCGAGGCGGGCGGTAACAGCTTCTTCACCGCGGGCGCGATCCGGATGGCGCACAACGGCGCCGACGACCTGCGAAGCCTGGTTGAGCCCGATGAGCGGCTGGCTCGCACGCAGGTCCCGCCCTACACGGTGCAGCAGTTCCGCGCTGACATGGAGCGGACCACGTCGGGTCGGTGTGATCCGCAGCTCACTGACGTGCTCGTCACGCAGTCCGCACCGGGAGTCCGGTGGCTCAACACGCTCGGCATGCCGTTCCGCCTGATGTACGAGCGGCAGGCCTACCGGCGGCCAGACGACAGCTACCTGTTCTGGGGTGGCCTGGCGGTCGGCGCCGTCGACGGCGGCAAGGGACTCATCGCCGCGCACCAGCAGATCGCTACGCGGCTCGAGGTTCGGCTGCGGTACGACCGGTGTGCCGTTGCGCTGCGCCGCGAGGACACCGCGGTCAGCGGCGTGTACTGGACGGGGACCGACGGCGCCCGCGGGCTCGTCGAGGCGGACGCCGTGGTTCTCGCGGCCGGCGGGTTCGAAGCAGACGCGAGCCTCCGCAGGGAGTACCTCGGCGACGGCTGGCAGCGCGCGAAAGTGCGCGGTACGCCGCTCAACGACGGCCGCATGCTGCGCGCCGCCATCGACGTCGGCGCGACACGCGCCGGAGACTGGTCCACAGCACACAGCGTGGCCTGGGACGCGGGCGCGCCGCCAACCGGTGACCGCGCGCTGACCAACCAGCTGACCCGGCAGAGCTATCCACTCGGCATCGTGGTCAACCGAGACGGCCGCCGTTTCGTCGACGAGGGCGCCGACTTCCGCAATTACACCTACGCCAGGTACGGCGCCGACATTCTGCGCCAGCACGGGTCGGTGGCCTTCCAGCTGTTCGACGCGGCGACCAGGCCGCTGCTGCGTCCGGAGGAGTACGACAGCCCCGGAGTCAGCGAGCACGTGGCGCCGACGATCAGCGGGCTCGCTGCGCTGGCCGGCATCGACCCCGCGGGCCTCAGTCACACGGTGGCGGAGTTCAACGCAGCAGTCCGCCGCGATGTCCCGTTCGACCCGACCGTCAAAGACGGCCGCTCGGCTGCGGTGTCGCCGCCCAAGAGCAACTGGGCCAACCCGATCGAGACGCCGCCGTTCTACGCCTACCCGGTCACCTGCGGCATCACGTTCACCTTCGGCGGGCTACGCGCCGACGCGCAGGCGCGGGTGCTCGACGAGTCGGGCGCCGTGATCCCTGGCCTCTTCGTGTGCGGCGAGATGCTTGGCGGACTCTTCAGCGGCAACTACCCGGGCGGCTCCGGGCTCGCCGCCGGCCTGGTCTTCGGCCGCCGGGCGGGCGAGGCGGCCTAGTACCCGGTCGTGCCGTCGACCAGTTCCCGCAACACGTCGGCGTGCCCGTTGTGCCGCGTGTACTCATCGATCATGTGCGCGTAGAGCCAGCGCAGGTCGACAGTCACGGTCGCGTCGCCAAAGGTATCGTCCAGCGGGCGACCGGCGACGACGAGCCTGGCCTGCTCGATCTCGGCCAGGTAGGTCGCGAAGTCGGCCTCAGCATCGTCCGCCACTGCCAGCGCAAATTCCGCGCCACCCGGATAGCCGGGCGCCGCATACAGCTCGTCAATGTCGGACCGCGCGAACCTGATGCGGAACCAGATTCGCTCGTTCGCTGCCATGTGCCGCACGAGGCCGAGCAGCGACAGCTCGGACGTGGCGACCGGCCGCTCCGCCAGCTGTGGTGCGGTCAGAGCGGCACACTTGCTCAGCAGCGTGGCCCGCTGGAAGTCGAGCCAGGTGTCGAGCCGGATCCGCTCCCCGGCGACGCGCGGCGGATCAGGCCGATCGACAGTCGGGGCCGTCCAGGTCATGTCTGGGCATCCTGCCTGACCGCGCGATGGCCCGCAACCGCCGAGGGGGGCGAGACGGGTAGCAAAGCGCCCTCTGCGACCCCGGCGTGCCGCCACCGGTCCTAGCCGCGCTCGTCACCGCCGAACCGCTCGATCACCTGCTGGGCCGTCAGCCCGAAGTCGGCCAGTGCGTACCGGTGGCGTGGCCGCGCCGCGCCGCCCGCCGCCTCAACGCGGAGCGCGCGGATAGCGTCCGCGGCCGCGCCCGAGTACGGCAGCCCGAACCGCGCGTATACCGACTCCACGGTGCCGACCGGATCGGCGGTGAAGTCCGCGTAGTCCACGTCGAAGAACCGCCCGGGATCATGGCGCGCCCTGGCGGCCGAGAACTCTCGCAGTCCGCGCGCCCAGAGCTCCAGCTGGTCCGTGCCGATGATTTTCGAAAGGAACGTGGCCGACCATCCCTCGGTCGCCTGCGCCGCGAGGCTGCACATGGACCCGATGACTGCGCTTGGCTCTCGGTGCGTCTGAATGACGAGAGCGTCGGGGTAAACCGCCAGCAGCGCGTCGAGCGCGAACAGGTGACTGGGATTCTTCAGCACCCAGCGACGGCCGACGTCCGGCAGCCCGATCAGCTGCAGCAGACGCCGGTGCCGTCGGTAGGGCCCGATCCAGTCCTGGCTTGCCAGCCACGCCGAGTACGTAGGCAGATGGGCGAGGCACTCGAACGCGACAGACCTCATTGTCTGCCGGAGCAGCTGCCAGCACTCCTCCACCGTGTCGGCCGCGATGTAGTGGACCCCCATGAACTCCGGGTGCTCGACGTGATGGCGCGCATAACCCGCCTGGATGCGCGCAAACACAGGGTTCGCAGCCCAGGTGTCGCGCGGTGGCCGCGGCTGCGGCACCTCGGCCAGCCAGAGCTCGAGTCCCTGGTGCGCTGGATCGGCGGTAAGCAGCCGGTGCAGGGCCGTGGTGCCACTGCGTGGCAGCCCGGTCACGAAGATCGGCCGGCTGATCGGCCGCGCGGCGTGCTCCGGGTGCGCCGCCCAGCCAGCTTCGGAGATCAGCCGGGCCGCGAGCGCGCCGCGCAAGCCGGCCCGCGCTACCTTCTGGCCCAGCTGGGTCAGGCCGGCCTCGCGGGCGTAGGACTCCAGCAGCACGGTTAGCCCGTCGCGGTAGTCGTCGACGCCAAAGTCGGTCAGCCCGGTGATCTTGCTCGCGGACTCGTGCAGGTCCCCGACCGTTCCGACGCTGTCCCGCTCCGCGTTCGCCATGGCAGCTCAGTGGTGGTACTCGCCGCAGTTGACATCAAGGCACTGGCCGGTGATCGCGCGCGCCAGTGGCGAGGCAAGGAACAGCACCGCGTCGGCGATCTCGTCTGGCTCTGGCAGCCGGCCAAGATCGGTCGCCGCGGCGGTCTCGGCGTAGATGTCCTCGACGCTGACGCCGCGCTTGCGCCCGAGGTAGCCGAAGTACCACTGCAGCGACTCGCCCCAGATGTGTCCGGGCGCCACCGAGTTCACCCGGATGCCCTGCGGACCGAGCTCAGTAGCCAGACTCCCAGCCATAGCCAGCAGCGACGCTTTAGCCATCTTGTAGGGCCCCATGGTGCGCTGCGAGAAGCGCACGACCATCGAGTTGACAAGCACCACCGCACCCGACGTGGCGGCGAGCGCCGGGATGAACAGTCGGGTCAGCCGCAGCGCGGGAATCACGTTGTTGTCGAAACCGGCCGCCACCGCGGCGAGGTCGACCTTGCCCAGGTCCTTGATCGGAGGCATCACGAGTGCGTTGTACACCAGCGCGTCGACCCGCCCGAACTCGGTGACCGCGGCTTCGGCCAGGTGCTGGGCGTCCTCGGCCGCAGTGAGGTCGGTGGGCACGACCAGCGCGCGGCGGCCTAGATCGACGATCTGTTTGGCAACCTCTTCGAGCCGGGACGCGGTTCGGGCTGCCAGCACGACGTCGGCGCCTGCCGCAGCGGCACGCAGGGCGATCTGGCGGCCAAGGTCCGGGCCCACCCCGGCGACCACGATCACTCTGTCGGCCAAGAAGCCTGCCATCAGCGCACCGTCCTTCGCCGCAGGCGACTAGCTGTCATCAGCCCACCATCCGCTCGGCGACGGCCGCCTGCCGCGCGGCAATCCGCGCGGTGTACTCAGCCGGGGTGATCCTGGACTGCGGGTAATACGGCAGCGTCGTCGCGAGTCCGGCCACCGGCACGACGCTGACGACCGGCCCGTCCGTCGGCCCGAGTTCCCTGGTCAGCCGCTGCCAGCGGAGCTGGACGTAGCCCCGTGTGCGCCCGGTCAGCTCCAGCCAGTTGCAGACGCCGGGGTCGCGCTCGCTGATCACGAAGCGCAGCATGCCGTCCGGGTCGGTCCGCGCCTGGTCGGCTGTGAGGCTAGTCTGATGGTTGATGTAGTCGAGCGAGACATACCACAGGCTGCCGAGCTGGATGCCCTGGTACGGCGCGACGCCCTCGCCCGCGTTGGGCACGGTCACGATCATCGCCTGATCGGGGGCGAGCTCGAAGTGGCCAGCCGCGGAGAACTGGGTTGCCAGGCCGCCGGGCGTGCGCCGGGGCGGCGTCAGGGTGTTGACCGGCTCGCGCAGGTAGAACCACTCGGGGAAGGCTAGAAACGTCCGCAGCCGGGACAGCAGGATTTTCCCCGCGACGCCGTAGCGCTTGGCTTGCTGTGCCTCGTCGGCCGGCGGTGGCGCGGACCCGATGGCGTCCGCTCGCTGAATGCATACCGTGCCGCGCCGCTCGCTGACCCAGTCGCTGTACACCTCGCGGACAGCCAGCATCGCCGCCCCCGGTCCGAGCGGAACGTAGCCCGGCGGTGCGTCCAGCCGCGGCGGGCCCAGCCGCAGCGTGAAGGCGCCGTCGGCGGCGATGTCGAGCGCGCGGTCGTCGAACGCGGTCAGGCTGTCCGGCACCTCGACCGGCGAGTAGTCGCCGTTCAGTACCTGGAAGCTGAGGTCGGTCGTGGTTCCGCGGTGGCCAGTGACCAGGTACTCGGCATCGTCGCGAAGGTAGGCGTGCAGGTAGACCGTGTCTGGATTGTCCAGGCCCAGCTTGGTGTAGGGCCCGGTGGACTGGACGAAGAACGGGAAGTCGCGCTGGTACGCCCACGCCAGGTGCAGCGAGGCCTGAATGCTGCCGGCCAGGTAGTCGTACCCTTCCGCCAGGTCCTGCGCCGTCCGCACGTGCGGCGCCGTCGTGATGATCTGCTCCGCCTCGAGCACGGCGTCGGCGAACGACTTCGTCAGCACCGCGCAGTCAGCCAGTCTTCTCGGCCGCGCCGGCTTCACCAGACGACGCCGTGGCGGTCCACATGGTGTCGAGAAAACGCAGCGAAGGCGTGTCGTCGAACGAGCTCAGCGTCTCGTAGATGCGGCGGTAGCCGGTGTGGCTGATCCGCCAGCGGCCGTCCGCGCCGCGCTCATAGGAATCCTCGTAGAACGCGGCGCCCCTGATCCACACGCGATACGTCATGGCGATGACCGTGTCCTCGAACGACCACGTTCCGGTCGCCTTGTCGCCGTTGATCGTGATCTCTGGCTGCCCGCACCGGTGCACCGTGGTGATCTCCGGCCCCAGGTTGTCCCGCAAGTAGCCCACGATCTCGTCTCGGCCGTGCAGGCTCAGCTGGCCGCGGACGGCGTGCGTGCCGTACTCCGCGCTGGCGTCCGCCGTAAAAACCTCGGCGATTTCGTCCCACCGCTTCAGGTCGACGCAGCGCAGGTAGCGGTACTTGAGCTGGCGAATTTCCTCGAGCGCGGCAAGGTCCATCGCAGCGGCCTTTCCCTCGGGCTGATTTCCAACTAGAACATGTTCTACTACGAGGGGTCAACCTGACCTGCGGGCCCAGCGTGATCGGAGGAACCGTGCGCTTCTGCTACGCCGAGTCGATGACAGACCCGGCCTTCTACGCGCCGCTCGCCCGCGCCGCCGAGCAGGCCGGCTACGACTCCATGGTCATCCCGGACAGCATCTGCTACCCGGCGCGGTCGACCAGCGTCTACCCGTTCAATCCGGACGGCACCCGCGAGTTCCTCGAGGACAAGCCGTTCCTCGAGCCGTTCTCGCTGATCCCGGCGCTCGGTGCAGTCACCGAGCGACTGCGGTTCATCACCTTCGTGCTCAAGCTGCCGGTGCGCAACCCGGTCCTGGTGGCTAAGCAGGTGACCTCGACCGCCGTGCTGACCGGAAACCGGCTCGCCCTCGGTGTCGGCACCAGCCCGTGGCGGGAAGACTACGAGGTGCTCGACGTGCCCTGGCAGCGTCGTGGGCGGCGAATGGACGAGTCGCTCGCGATCGTGCGCGGACTCTCAGGCGGGGGCTACTTCGAGTTCCACGGCGAGATTTACGACATCCCGCAGATCAAGCTCTCGCCGGTGCCGACCGCGCCGGTGCCGGTTCTCGTCGGCGGGCACGGCCAGGCGGCGCTGCGCAGAGCCGCGATGGCCGGCGACGGCTGGCTGCACGGCGGCGGCGCTCCCGCCGACCTGCCAGGCCTGCTGGCCCGGCTTTCCGAGCTGCGCCGTGAGCACGGCACGTCGGACCGTCCCTTCGAGACGATCGTGATTTCCGCCGACGCCTACTCCGCGGACGGCATCGCCCGGCTCGAAGACCAGGGCGTGACCGAGGTGATCGTCGGCTTCCGCTGGCCCTACCACGTCGGCCCGGACGTCGAACCGCTCCAGCGCAAGCTCGACGCCCTGCGCCGGTACGCCGATGACGTGATCGCCCAGTCGCACTGACGGCCGTGGCCGTGGCGTTAGTGACTCGCGGGACAATGGCATGTATGGACCAGAAGCCCGTCAACCTGACCGCCGCGCTGCACTCTTTCGAGGACGTCTACGACCCGCGCATCGTCGCCAGGGTCAATGACTACGACGTGCGCATCGCCCACGCCCGAGGTGAGCACGTGTGGCACGTGCACGCCGAGACAGACGAGTTCTTCCTCGTGCTAGACGGCCAGTTCGACGTGGCGGTGCGCGACGAGGACGGCCGCGAGTCCACCGTCAGCCTGCACCAGGGCGACGTCTTCGTGGTACCTCGCGGGACCGAGCACAAGCCGTCCTCACCCGGCGGCTCGATCCTCATGTTCGAGCCAACGCAGACAAGCACCACGGGCGACTGGCACGAGGGTGACATTCCGGCGCACGTGCACACCACGAAGGGGACGCAGCTCTAGACCACGCACCGGTGGGCCCTGGGCAACGCCGGTCAGCCGGCTCACCCGCACCGGCACGCTCACCCCGCGGGCTTAGCCGGCGCGCATCCTGCCCAGCACATCGCAGACCAGCTCGCGCGGCAGCCCGTGAGTTTCGTGCAGGTAGCGGTAGTCCGCCTCGGTCAGCGACCCGGACGGATACAGCCGCGCCAGCAGGGACTGCCCGCGCGTGAGCAGCTGCCGGTACCGGCGCTCCTCGACCAGCAGGACCGACCGGACCGCCGCTGGCTCGGTCACCTGGCCGAACCGGTCCGCGGTGTCCCTGACCAGCTCGGGCGGCAGGTCCGCAAGGGTCAGCGGACTGCCAGGGTCGCCCCGCCACAGCTCGGTCAGCACCCGGCGGAGCAGCCGCCGCAGCACGTACCCGCGACCGGTGTTGGACGGGCGGACGCCGTCGCCGATGACGACCACCGATGACCGCAGGTGGTCGGTGACGACGCGCAGCGCCGCTGGCCCGTCACGCTCGTCCCGGAGTGGCCATACTGCCGGCAGCGCCGACAGCCACGACGCGAGCGCGTCGGTCTCGAACACCGACGACGCGCCGGTCGCGACCATGAGCAGCCGCTCCAGGCCCATGCCGGTGTCCACGCTTTGCTGCGACAGCGGCGCGAGGCTGCCGTCAGCATGCCGCTCGTACCGCAGCGTGACGTGGTTCCACAGCTCGAGCCAGCGCTCGTCGGTGCCGGGACTGCCTTCAGGTGGCCCTGCGCCGATCCAGACAAATATCTCCGAGTCCGGGCCGCACGGGCCGGCCGGCCCGTTGGACCACCAGTTGTGCTCCGCACCGAGCAGCTCCACGGGCAGGCCGAGGCTGGTCCACGTCTCCGCCGCCGTGGTGTCGGGCCCGACCTCTGTGTTGCCGCCAAATGCGGTGGCGTAGAGCAACTCGGGCCGCAGGCCAAAGTGATCGCAGAGCAGCTCGAGGCCGAATTGCTGACTCTGCGGGCCGTCATAGTCGCCCAGCGACCATGTGCCGAGCATCTGGAAGGCGGTCAGATGCGTCCGGTCGCCAACTTCTGCGAGGTCCGTCGTGCGCAGGCACCGCTGCACCCCGGTCAGCCTGCGGCCGAGCGGGTGTGGCCTGCCCAGCAGGTAGGGCGTGAGCGGGTGCATGCCCGAAGTGGTGAACAGCACCGGGTCGCCGGGCGGCGGCACTAGCGAGCTGCCCTCGATCGCCCGGTGCCCGCGTCGTTCGAAGAACTCGACGAACGTCGAGATGGCCTCTGTGGTGTTCATGTCCTTGCCTCTCGCTGTCGTGGCACCAGAAACGCCACGGCGGCGCAGCCGTGAGGCAGTCTGGGCAGGCAACGGAGGCGCCGACGGGCCGTTCCCGGTCGCCGGCGGGTGAATGAGGTCAGGCAGCGGCAACCGGCGAGCAGGTAGCTCGCGCGGTGCTGCGACGATGACTGACCTTCACGGATCGATGCTATCCAGCGCGCCGACCGGCCAGCCAGCGCATTTTCAGGTAACGAAATCGGTTATTTCCCGCTGAGTAGCTGTACGTTTCCCGCAAGATATCTGTCAGTCCCAGGCCTGCTGGTGACTCTTGCTCACACGCCTGCCTGGGGGGCCGATGATCAGACGACCGTTCGTCGCCGCCGCGACCCTGGCCGCGGCTGGACTCGCAGTCGCCGGCTGCGGCGGCGGCCAGCCCGCCGCCCAGCCGACCAGGACCGTCACCGTGACGGCGTCGCCGACGACGTCGCCGCCTGGCAACCAGGCCGCCGCAAGCCAGG
>JASHOE010000266.1 GCA_030041275.1 Streptosporangiaceae bacterium | reverse complement strand
GTACATCCAGAACGGGCACGGGCTGACCGTCTGGGGCGTGGAGATCAACACCCCCGCCACCGCGCGCAACACCGACGGCGTCGACCCGGTGAGCGAGAGCGACGTCACGATCAAGGACGACATGATCCAGAACGGTGACGACTGCGTGGCGGTCAAGTCGAACGCGGGCACGCCGTCCGCCAACGTCACCGTCGACGACGTGCACTGCTACGGTTCGCACGGCCTCTCGGTCGGCAGCCAGACCGCGGGCGGCGTCTACAACGTGCTGTTCGAGAACTCCACCCTGAACGGCCTCGACAGCCTGGGCAACCTGTCGGTCAGCGACACCGGCATCCAGATCAAGACCGACGCCAACAGCGGCGGCCTCACCCGCCGGGTGACCTACACAGGCATCTGCATGACCAACATCAAGCACGTGCTGATCTTCAACCCGTTCTACTCGTCCGGCGGCACCGAGGTCCCGACCCAGAGCGACATCGTGCTGAACGGCGTGGTGTCCACCGACTCCGAGTCCGGCGCGTACTCGATCTTCGAGGGCGCCGACGCCGCGAACCCGCTGCAGATCGCGCTGGAGAACATCGACCTGGACAACGTCACCCAGGACGGCAATCACAGCAACGAGGGCCCGACGCTCGGCGAGAGCCCGACCGAGTACGTGAACGCCTACACCTACAACACGAACATCGTCCCGGAGGGTCCGGAGGGCGACGCGGCCAACGGCGTGAACGTCACCGCGTTCCAGGGCACCGGCACGATCCCCACCTGCAACATCCCCGCCTTCGGCCCCCCGCCCGTGCTGGCCTGGGGCCAGGGCTGACGTTCGGGGCGATCAGGTCAGCTCAGGTTCTCGCGGATGCTGTCGAGGTAGCGGACCAGCGCGGCGCGCTCGGACCGGTCCAGTGAGGCCAGGGCGCGCTCGCTGAGGTTGTCGATCTCGCGGCCGATTTCCTTCTCCAGGACCCGGCCGCGGTCGGTCAGGTACAGCCGCACCAGCCGGCGGTCCCGCTCGTGCGGCTCCCGGCGCAGCAGCCCCGCCGCCTCCATGCGCGCGGCCGCGCGGGTCACCGTCGGCGTGGCCAGGCCGAGGCGCCGCGCCACCTCCCCCGGGGCCAGGCCGTCCTCGTCCCACAGCGTCCGCAGGATGTACTGCTGGCCCTCGTGCACCCCGTGCCGCGCGAACGCAGTCGCCGAGGCGCGGGCAAGCACTCGCTTGGCCGCCCAGAAAGCCGGCTGGAACGCGACGGCGGGGTCTTCGGACATAGTGCGAACAGAATACTGGTGCGCGGGTATAACAGCCGGCTAATGATATGCTTCATTGTCCGGCTAACGATCCCTTCGCGCATTCGTGGAGTGCCTCATGAAGCTCGGAATCGGCGTCACCAACTTCTCCTGGCCGTGCCCGCCCGACCAGATTGGCCCGGTCATCACCCGCATCGCGGCCACGGCGGACGCCGCGGGGGTGGACGACATCTGGACCATGGATCACTTCTTCCAGATCCGCCTGTCCGGGCTGCCGCCGGAGTCGCCGATGCTGGAGGCGTACGCCACGCTGGCGTTCATCGCGGGCCGAACCCAGCACATCCGGCTTGGCACGCTGGTCACTGCGGTGCCCAACCGCCATCCCGGCGTGCTCATCAAGGCGGTGACCTCTCTCGACGTGCTCACCGGCGGCCGCATGATCCTGGGTATCGGCGCTGGCGCCCCGTTCACCGTCACCCGCGACGGCGAGGCCGGCGGCCTCGGCATCCCGTACCCGCCGACGCTGGCCGAGCGCTACGAGTGCCTGGAGGAGGTGCTGCAGATCGCCCACCAGATGTGGCGCGGCGACGAGCAGCCGTTCCGGGGCCGGCACTACCAGCTGGACCGGCCGCTGAACTCGCCGAACGCACTGCAGCGGCCGCACCCGCCCATCCTGATCGGCGGCAGCGGCGAGCGCCGCACGCTCCGGCTGGTCGCCCAGTACGCCGACGCCTGCAACCTGTTCGACATCCCCGACCACTTCGCGGACGTGCTGCCCGCCAAGCTGCGCGTGCTCCGGGAGCACTGCGAGCAGGTCGGCCGCGACTACGATGACATCGAGAAGACCACGGCCACCATGGCCGACCTCGGCGGAGGCCACGACGGCCTGCGGCGGCTGGTGGACCACCTGCGGGACCTGGCCGCCATCGGCATCGACCACGTCCTGCTCAGTCCCCCGCATCCGTGGGACGACGAGGCGCTCGACGCGGTGGCCTCCATCGTTCCCGAGGTGCATGAGATACCGGTTCATAGAAACTAGTGGCATAGTTTCGGTTATGCAGGCGGGCGACGGGGCGCCGGCCGCGGCGGACGACGAAGCAACGGCGGACGCACCGCGGCGCGGGCGGCCACGCAGTGAGAAGGCCCGGCTGGCGATCCTCGAGGCCGCAGCCGAGCTGCTGCTGGCGCGCGGCCTGTCCGCGGTCAGCATGGACGCGGTCGCCGAGCGCGCCGGGGTCAGCAAGGCCACCATCTACCGCTGGTGGCCGACGAAAGAGACGCTCGCGCTCGACGCCCTGTACAACGAGTGGGCCGGCGTGCAGCCGCGAACCCGCAGCACCGGCACGCTGCGCGGCGACCTGCTCGGGCTGCTGCGCCCGTGGGTCCGGCTGGCCGGCAGCCGGCCGTACGGCCGCGTGATCGGCGCGCTCGTGACCGAGGCGCAGACGGACCCGGAGTTCGGCGAGATCTACCGGTCCCGGTTCGTCGAGCCCCGCCGCGAGCAGGCGCGCGCCATCTTCGCCGCCGCGATCGAGCGCGACGAGATTCCGGCGGACACCAAGGTCGAGGTCGCGATCGACATGCTCTACGGCCCGCTCTACCACCGCCTGCTGCACGGGCACGCCCCGCTGACCGAGCGCTTCGTCCGCGACGTCGTCGACACCACCCTCGGCGGCATCATGCCCGGCCAGGCCGCCGGGACCTAGGCTTCGCCGTGTGACGATGCGGCAGGGCTGGGAGTCTGAGGCGGACAACTGGGTCGCGTTCACTCGCACTCCCGGTCATGACCATTCGCACGACGAGACGAATATGCCTGCCCTGCTGGAGCTGCTTCCCGCACCGGGCCGCGCGACCCTGGACGTTGCGTGCGGAGAGGGCAGACTGACCCGGCACCTGCAGTCACTGGGTCACCGGGTCGCGGGGATCGATGCCTCCCCGACCATGGTGAGGTCTGCTGCCACTCACCCCAGTGCGGCGCCAGCCATGCTCGCCGACGCGACCGGGCTCCCGTTCCGGGACGGGGCCTTTGATCTTGCCGTGGCGTACATGTGCCTGCACGATATCGACGACATGCCGCATGCCGTCGCCGAGATTGCGCGGGTGCTCGGCCGGTCCGGCCGGCTGTGCGCAGCCATCCCCCATCCGGTCAACACCGCCGGGTCCTTCCAGGGCCGGGACCCGGACGCTCCCTTCGTGATCTCGGGCTCATATATGCGGGCCGCCCCGCTTCGCATGGTGGCTGACCGCGGCGGCATCCGCCTCACCTTCCACAGCGAGCACCGGCCTCTCGAGTCTTACGCCCGGGCGCTGGAAACCAGCGGGCTCCTCATCGAGGCAATCCGGGAAGTAACGCCAGCAGAACACCTCGCTCAACGCGATCCCGCTAACGGGCGCTGGCAGCGCATTCCACTCTTCCTGCACCTGCGCGCGATCAAGTCATAAGCAGCAAGCTGCAGATGCGTGACTCAGGGCAGGGCTGCATCTGGGTTCTTGGCGAATTCACGAAGGCCGCATCACCAGACCTCTTTCCTGCACGCTCGCCCAACGGCCCACAGAACAGTGCGTCCGGTCAGGGTCGAGTGGGCGTCGCCTAGACCCGGATGTCGGTCTGCGCAAGCCTGGAGACCCACCTGGTCCGCGGGCAGGAGAAGCGGACAGTTTACTATTCCGGCCATACGGACCTGGGATTGCGGCGGCTGGCCGGGTCAAGAGTCAACCTGCCGCGAGTTGCCCCAGCGATCAACTCAGCTAATTCAGCCCACTCCGAATGACTGAGCAGCCGTGAATCGGTCACATGAGCAGGCCTTCCGACCGCAGCCCATGCATAAAGGGCGACAACGGGATCATATCTTTCAATGGCAAACCCTATGGCTGTCACTGCAGACCACTGTATCCGGAGGTACTCTTCCCAGACCTCGCCGCCTATTGTTTTGCGCTTTCCTCGGACTTGCATTCCCGCGCCATCGACGATGAATTGAACCTGCTGAGTCACCAGCGTCCCGGTATATTCACCCGTAGGTGCCTCTCGGGCTTTCGCTGTTGTTCCGTGCGTCTCCGGAAGCCCGTGCTCAAGTCCGCCGGGTCGTGCATCTGGTTCGGCATATACATTGGGTAACGGAGCACCGACCGGCCCGCGCAGCCCATTCGGCTTAGCGCGTTCAGACCGAAGGCGTCCCACGCCAGGGCTGTCAGACCGGGTCAGCAGCAACGTGAGCGCAAACGCCACGATAGCCAGAACGCCAGCCACCGCCGATGATCCACCGACCCCGAAACCACCAAGCTGATCGCAGGCGGCCCATGTCCCGGCGAACAAGACGCTCGCGAGCACCGCTGCCAGGCTCGACCTGAAACCCATGTGCCTCAGCCACCGTAAGACTGGTCTAGAGGCAACGCAGTCTGCCTAAGCGGAGCCCACTCCAGACCACCTAAGACCATAATCGGCTGCATACCACGGACAGGCAAGGACCTTTGCTGGCCAGGACGAGCGCCACCGTTCCTTGAGGACAGGTCCTAAGCATTCATCATCGCGCCCGATGAGCGCCTCTGACCGGTACCCCGGCGGAGGCTGCTGCTCATGGTTTGCAAGTCTCATAGACATTCGGTGCGCAACCATTAGGCGCTAATGTTCTCGAACTCTGTGCACCGACAGACGCAGTTGTCTTGGGATTTTTGCGCGTCCGCAGCGTTATCGGCGCGTCAGGCGTTATCTGCCTTTATCATCCTTTATAATCGGAGAGCCATGAGCCCAGACCGGCGGTCACGCCGAAGAAAAGCAGCGCGCACGCCTGCTGCAGCGCAGGTTCGCACCCGGCCAGCCTCCGATGACGCGCATGAGGTGGTGTTTTTTCGTCGTCACCGGGACGACGATCCCGGACAAGCAATACCGGGCCGGGAATTTCTTAGCGCGTGCCCGGTCAAGGTGCGAGCGACTATGCGCGCGGTCTTAACCCAGGTCGCTGCCGCACCGCCGAAGAGATTCGCTGGCGGCGGGTACTGGGAGGCGATGAAGGGCGACATGACAGGCTGGTTCGAGGTCCGCGTCGACGGTCCTCGCCGTCATCACTACCGGCTCTTCTGCCGCCTCGACTACGACGCGGACAACCAGCCCAAGCCTCTGCTGGTGGTCATCAGCGGACTGGACAAACCTCACCAGACGCAGCTGTCCGGCGCCGACTACGGACGAGTCAGGAACCTCGGCGAAGAGTACCTGCGCCGCAATCCGCGTTCGCTGGCCTGAGCCCGTATCCGGCTAGGCCGAGACCGGCTTGGCGTCCCGCTTCTGGCGCATGGCATCCAGGCGCCTGGCCAGGACCTGAGGGTCAGCAGTACTGCCTTGCAGGAGCGGGCCAGTGATCTGCCGCCGGTCTTCCGCTTCCAGCGGTTCGAGGACAACACGCATCCCGAGCGCCGCCGCGACCTCGGCCAGTGTGCCCAGCGTCGGGTTGACATGCCCCGCTGAGAACAGTCTGCGCACAGTGGCAGGCTCGGAGTTGATCGCCCGGGCAAGCTCGGCCTTGGACAGCCCGGCAGTCTCCCGCGCCACATCAAGCTCGCTCACAAGCCGGTCGATAGTCGCGATCCGAATCGACTCTGCTACGTACTCCCGCAGGAACTGCGGATCCTTCAAGTCCTGGGCAAGATCGTCCCAGAACACGCTGCGCTCGGTATCCATCCTTCACCTCCCACCCACAAGGCCGTATCAAATATGTTACGACATCATCCTCGACGTTGCCAGACCCAGGATCCCTGCTTCCCTGGAGTCACCGCACCGATGCGCCAGACAGCACGCGGCGCGGCCGGCCGGTTGCCCGTGACCGCAAATGACTTCACTCTGCGCGGCAGAAGCGGTAGATGAGTCGACCTTGGCTTCGGGCGAGGCTGTGCTGTTCCTCCGTGGGCAATCAGGTTGGCCAGGCCGGCTCGGGGCCTGCCGTAACGGGCGGTCAAGCGGGAGACTGGCAGATTTACCAGACGGTCCCGGCGATGGAAGCCCAGCGGCCGGCGTGGCGGGCGATCGCGACGGGGTAGTCGAAGCAGGCGCTGACCAGCTCCGTCGTGAGGACGTCGGCGACCGGGCCGGTGGCCAGGAGCTGGCCGGCACGCAGCAGGATCGCATGCGAGGTACTCGCCGGGAGCTCCTCGAGGTGGTGCGTGACCAGCACCGTGGCCAGGGTGGGACGGCGCTCGCGGAGCTCGTCGATGCTGGCCAGCAGCTGCTCGCGGCCGGCCACGTCGAGGCCGGCGGCGGGCTCGTCGAGGAGCAGCAGCCGCGGCTCGGCCATCAGCGCCCGCGCGATCAGCGTCCGGCCGCGCTCGCCCTGCGACAGGGTCCGCCAGCGTGCGCTGGCGAAACCCTTGAGGCCCATCATGTCGATCAGCTCCTCGGAGCGGGACGTCTCCGCGGCGGTCGGCACCCAGTACTGCGGGAGCTCGATCGTGCCGGTGACGCCGGTGAGCACGACCTGGCGGACCGTGCGGGCCGGCTCCACCCGGTGGCTCGGGGTGATGTGGCCGATCCACGGCCGCAGGCTGAACACGTTGACGCGGCCGAGGCGGTGGCCGAGGATGTCCATCTGCCCGCGCGTCGGGTGGGCGTAGGTGGCCATGATGTTGAGCAGCGTGCTCTTGCCCGCCCCGTTCGGCCCGAGCAGCGCCCAGTGCTCCCCCGCCCGGATCGTGACGCTGATCCGGTCCAGGATCAGCTTGCCATCGCGGACCAGGTCCACGTTCTGCGCCCGCAGCACGACGTCAGGGTCGGCGGGGGCGATTGGATCGGTCATGGGCCTAGACCGTACGGCATCGGCGCTTTCCGGCACAGCTGATCAAGGACGACGCCGCCCTGGGTGTGGGGACCCCAGGGCGGCGCCGCGTCTCGCAGTCTGGCTAACCGACGTCAGCCAGACGTT